>NZ_JBIWPA010000003.1:482079-523884 GCF_044768035.1 Kitasatospora sp. NPDC101176 | reverse complement strand
GTGATCCTGGACGGGCGCAACGCCTCGTTGGGGGACGGGGTGCGGCGGGCGCTGGGGCGGGAGCCGCGGGACTTCGCGGACTACGCGCGGGAGGCCGCCGCCACCGGAGTCTGGGACGTGTGAGCCGGCGGCAGCGGCCGATCCGCCTGCCCGTCATGTCCGTTGATCGTCGGTACCGGGCCTCGCCGGCCTCCTGACCACCCACCCGGGCCGGAACCGGGCGGGGTGGCGGAGGTCGCGGCCCGGGACCGGGGTGGCCCCCGCGCAGGGCGGGGGCCGGGGAGAGAACCGAAGGATTACCGATGCGCTCGAACCAGACCGCGACCACTTCCTCCACCGCTCCACCGGCCTTCGGCGGCCTCGGCGCGGGTGCCGCGGCCCAGGCCGCCCCCGCCGTGCGGAGCAAGGCTGCCGGGCCCGTCCTCGTGGGCGCGACCGTCGCCATGGGCCTGATGGCGGGCCTCTTCTTCGCCTTCGACGTGTCCGTGATGCCGGGCCTGGCGGCCGGCGACGACCGGACGTACGTGACGGCGATGCAGCACATCAACAAGTCGATCGAGAACGGCATGTTCGGCCTGGTCTTCGTCGGCGCCTTCGTGGCGACGGGCGTGGCGGCCTGGCTGCAGCACAAGGCCGGCCGGCGCCAGGCGGCGCTGTGGGCGGGCGCGGCCACGCTGCTGTACGTGGTGGCGCTGATGGTGACGATGGGCGTCAACATCCCGCTCAACAACCAGCTCGCGGCGGCCGGTGACCCGTCGCAGATCAGCGACTTCGCCGCGGTGCGCGCCAAGTTCGAGGGCACCTGGGTGGCCACCAACATGGTCCGCACGCTGCTCTGCACGGCGGGGCTGGGTGCGCTGGCCCGGGCGCTGGTCCTGCACGGGCGTTCCGAGCGCTGAACGACCGTGTCCTGTCGGGGGGCGGGGCCGGAAGGCCCCGCCCCGGGCAGGGCCCGCCGCACCGCCCCCGGTGGCACGCGCCGCACCGGGGGCGGTGCGGCGCGCGCCGGGGCCCGTCGGTCGTGCCGCGCGCCGCGGGTGCGCCGTGCCCGCCGGCCGGTCGACCCGCCGGTCGACCCGCCGGTCGGCTGGCCGGATCCGCCCCCGGGCGGTCGCGCCGGTGCGCCGGTCGGGCGCAGACTGCACGCAGGCAGGCAGCGGAGTTCCGACGGCAGGGGGCGGGCATGGCAGCACGTACCGGCAGGCGCACGGCAGTTGGACGAGTCCGGACGGCGGTCGGCGTGCTCGCCGCCGCCCTGACGGCCGCGGCGGCGGTCGCGGTGCCGGCCGCCCCGGCGGAGGCGGCGGGCGGACAGGGCGGCAGGGTCGTGTACCTGACCTTCGACGACGGCCCCAGCCCCGCCTACACCCCGAGGATCCTCGGGATCCTCTCGCGCTACGGCGTGCGCGCGACCTTCTTCGAGATCGGGCAGAACGTCGCCGCCAACCCGGGGCTCACTCGGCAGGTCGCCCGGCAGGGCCACAGCGTGCAGAACCACTCCTGGTCGCACCCGGACCTGCGCAGGCTCTCCGGGGCGGCCGTCAGCGCCCAGGTGGCCGACACCGACAAGGCGATCCGGGCGCAGACCGGCCGCACCCCGAGCTGCCTGCGCCCGCCGTACGGCGCGGTCAACGGCACGGTGCGCTCGCGGGCGGCCGCGCTCGGCAAGCAGGTGGTGCTCTGGTCGGTGGACCCGGCGGACTGGTCCCGGCCGGGCGCGGCGGCCATCCGCTCGCGGGTGCTGGGCACCGTCCGCCCGGGCTCGGTGATCCTGCTGCACGACGGGGGTGGGGACCGCAGCCAGACCGCGGCCGCGCTGCCGGACATCCTGTCCACCCTGAAGGCCCGCGGCTACGGTTTCGCCACCCTCTGCGGCTGACCCCGGCGGGAGGTGGGTGGCGGGAGGCAGGTTCAGTGCGGCACGCGGCGGGTGGCGGCGGACGGTCACGGTGCCCGGAGCACCACCGCCGGAGCACACAGCACGACGCGGCGCCGGCCCGGGCGGACGGAGTCCCGGGCCGGCGCCGCGAGCGGCGGGTGCGTCAGGCCTGGCCGTGCAGGACCAGCGCCCAGCCGAGGCAGGCCAGTGCGGCGGTGCACAGCAGGGTGCGCAGCACGTTGAAGCGCGCCCAGCGGGCCTCGAAGCGGCTGCGGACGGCGGCCGGGTCGGCGATCCGCCGGGGGTCGCCGGCCGCTTCGAGCTCGTCGTTCAGCGGGATGTTCACCGAACGGGTGACACCGATCGCCGCCACGTACAGGACGAGCGCGGCCACCGTGGCGGGCAGCGCGTGGTGGCCGTCCGAGGGCAGGTGCAGGGCGACCGCGGCCCCGGTGGTGAGGAGGGCGCCGACGAAGCCGAGGACGAACCAGCCGTTCAGGATCGCCACGTTGACACGCTGCATCACCTCGATGAACGTGCGGTCCTCGACCCGCGCGAGCGCGGGCATGACCGAGCACGAGTAGGCGTAGAACAGCCCGGCGGTCAGGCCGCAGGTGACGGTGGCCGCCACCAGTACGAGTGTGCGTGCCAGTTCCATCTTCGTAGCCCCTCACTGTCTCTGCACTGCATCTGCTTGTCGGTCCGTCCCCCCGTGTACCGATCATCCGGCATCCGGGGCGCCCGGGCCACCTCGATCACTCAAGACTCTCTCAAATGACGAGCCGTCAAATAATGTCCCGCCGTCTACACTTGGCGGCATGGACACTCTGACAGGTCTCCTCGACGGGCCCAAGGCCCGCGGTGCGTTCCTGCTGCGCTCGATCCTCACCCCGCCGTGGTCGCTGCGGATCGAGGACCGGGCGCCGCTGTCGGTGGTGACGATGGTCCGCGGCGACGCCTGGATCCTGCCCGAGCGCGGCACGCCCCTGCTGCTGCACCCGGGTGACGTGGCCATCGTGCGCGGTCCGGAGCCGTACACCGTGGCGGACGACCCGGACACCCCGGTGGACGTGATCGTCGGACCGGGCCAGGTCTGCACCCGCGACGGGGTGGACGTCTCCGAGGTGATGTCGCTGGGCGTCCGTACCTGGGGGCAGGGCCGGGAGGGCGACCAGGCCTCCTCGGTGGTGCTGTCCGGCACCTACCAGGCCGAGCACGAGATCGGCCAGCGCCTGCTCGGCTGCCTGCCCGCGCTGCTGGTCCGGCCGGTCGGCACCGGCGCGGACGACACCCTGGTCCACCTGCTCTCCGCCGAGATAGGGCGCAACGAGCCCGGCCAGGAGCTCGTCCTGGACCGCATCCTCGACCTCCTGGTCGTCTCCGTCCTGCGGGCCTGGCTCGCCGCCCCCGACTCCGGTGCCCCCGCCTGGTACCGGGCCCAGCACGACCCGGTGGTCGGGCCGGTGCTGCGGCTGATGCACGACGACCCCGCCACCGCCTGGACGGTCGCCGACCTGGCGCAGAAGGTCGGGGTGTCGCGGGCGGGTCTGGCCCGCCGGTTCACCGCCCTGGTCGGCGAACCGCCCATGGCCTACCTGGCGGGCTGGCGCCTGGCCGTTGCCGCCGACCTGCTGCGCGAACCCGAGTGCACCATCGCCTTCGCGGCCCGCAAGGTCGGCTACAGCAACGCCTTCGCCCTGTCCGCGGCGTTCAAGCGGGTGCGCGGCATCAGCCCGCAGGAGCACCGCCGGCTGGCCGCCAGCGGCGCCCCGGCGCAGCAGCCCGGCTTCTCCGGCCCGGCGGAGACGGTGATCCTGGCGGGTTGAGGGCGGCCCGGCCCGCCGCGGCGGCCCGCGGGCGCCGGTGGTCGCCGCGGCCCGTCGCCCGCCCACCACCTCACCGGTGGTCGCCGACGCCCTGCGCGAGCGGGCCGAAGAGCAGCGCCCAGTTGCCCGGCAGGTGGCGCGCCGCGGTGGTGAGGTGGTGGCGGGCGACGGTCCACTCGTCGGGGCGGGCCGCGGTGCCGTGTTCGCGGACGGCCTGCAGGCAGGCGTCCAGGAAGTCCTCGTCGCCGTCGCCCTCGTCGTACTCCGCCTCGGCCTCGTCGGCCTCGTCGCCGGCGTCGGGCTCGTCGTGCTCCTCCGCCTCCGCCGCGAACCCGAGCCGGGCGTGGGCCAGTCGGGCCTCCGGGCTTCCCGCGAACCAGGTGGCCCAGCCGGTGGCCGCACCGAGCAGGTAGAGCAGGTGGGTTCCGGGCTCCGGCGGCACGGCGTCGCGCAGCCGTGCGGAGTCGAAGGCGCGCGAGGCGTCGTCGTCCGTCAGCCCGGAGCCGTCGGCGGCCGCCGCGACCAGCTCGCCCCAGTGGGCGGCGTCGTGCCGGCCGGTGGTCTGCCGCAGGTGCGTGCTCGCGAAGGCGGCCATCACCGCCGGGTCGTCGATCAGCGGGGAGAGCACCAGGTCGCTGCCGTAGTCGAAGCCGAAGTAGTAGCGGCGCCCGTCGAGGGTGAGCGACTCGATGCCGCCGACGTGGCCGTCGCGGTCCGGCAAGGGGGACGGGTGCTTCGGGAGGTCCTGTGTCATGGCCGGGGAGGCTATCCGCGGCCACCGACATCCGGTGGAAGGCCGGCGGTTTGGCGCGGCGAAGCCATTTGCCTAAATGGTGTAGGTAATTCCATACTGGGTTCAGTCGGTACGGGAGGAACGCCATGGCACGAGCAGGACTCAGCACACAGCGGTTGGTCGTCGCGGGCGCGGAGCTCGCCGACGAAGTCGGCTTCGACCAGGTGACCGTCGCGGCCCTGGCCCGGCGCTTCTCCGTCCAGACCGCCAGCCTCTACTCGCACCTCAAGAGCTCCCAGGACCTCAAGACCCGGATCGCCCTGTACGCCCTCGAGGAGCTGGCCGACCTCGTCGCCGACGCCCTCGCCGGCCGGGCCGGCCGGGACGCCCTCGCGGCCTTCGCCGACGCCTACCGCGACTACGCGGCCCGGCACCCCGGCCGCTACGACGCCACCCGGCTGCGCCTGGACGCCGCGACCGCCTCCGCCAGCGCCGGTGTCCGCCACGCCCAGATGGCCCGGGCGCTGCTGCGTGGTTACGACCTCGCCGAACCCGAGCAGACCCACGCCGTGCGCATGCTCGGCAGCGTCTTCCACGGCTACATCAGCCTCGAGGCGGCCGGCGGATTCAGCCACACCGCCGTCGACGCGCAGCAGTCCTGGGACTGGATCATCGACTCCCTCGACGCCCTGCTGCGCTCGGGCGGCGCCCCGCGGACCCCGTGAACGCCGGAACCGGCGACCCCCGGGACGCGGTGAACGCCCCGTCCACCCGAACACCTGACGCCCCGTGAGCGCCGGGCCCCGTGAACAGCACCGAGGAAACGGCCATGAGCGCCCCCCGCACCACCGCCACCACCACGACCCCCGTCACCGAGGAGCTGCTCCGCGGCCACCTCGACGTCGAGCACACCGGGCGCGGGCTGCTGCCGCACCGCCTGCCCGCCCGGGCCCGCCGGCAGATCCCCGACGACCAGCTCGCGATGGCCGAGTCCCAGCCCTCCGGCGTCCGGCTGGTGTTCCGCACGCGCGCCACCGCGATCACCCTGCACACCGTCCCGACCAAGCGCGCCTACCCGGGCGTGCCGACTCCGCCGGACGGCGTGTACGACCTCCTCGTGGACGGTCGCCTCGCGGCCCAGGCCACCGCCGCCGGCGGGAACCTGCGCACCGTCGACCTGGCCACCGGCCGCGTGGAGCTGCGCCAGGGCCCGCCCGGCGCCGCTGAGTTCACCGGTCTGCCCGGTCGTGACAAGGCCGTCGAGATCTGGCTGCCGCACACCGAGACCACCGAACTGATCGCCCTGGACACCGACGCCCCCGTCACCCCGGAGCCGGAGACCACCCGGCGGCGCTGGCTGCACCACGGCAGTTCGATCAGCCACGGCTCCAACGCCGCCCACCCGACCGGCACCTGGCCCGCCATGGTGGCGGCCGGGGCCGGTGTCGACCTGGTCAACCTCGGCTTCGGCGGCGGCGCCCTGCTCGACCCGTTCACCGCCCGGGCCATCCGCGACACCCCCGCCGACCTGATCAGCCTCAAGATCGGCATCAACCTCGTCAACGCCGACGCGATGCGGCTGCGCGCCTTCGGCCCCGCCGTCCACGGCTTCCTCGACACCGTCCGCGAGGGCCACCCGACCACCCCGCTGCTGCTGGTCTCGCCGGTGTTCTGCCCGACCCACGAGGAGACCCCGGGCCCGCTGGCCCCGGACTTCAGCACCGGCACGCTGCGCTTCCGGGCCACCGGCGACCCGGCCGAGACCGCCGCGGGCCGCCTGACGCTCGAGGTGATCCGCGCCGAGCTCGCCCGTCTCGCCGCAGCCCGTACCGAGGCGGGTGCCGATCCCAACCTCCACTACCTGGACGGACGTTCGCTCTACGGCCGGGCCGACCACGACGAGCACCCGCTGCCGGACGGGCTGCACCCCGACCCGGCCGGCCACCGCCGGATCGCCGAGCACTTCACCCACCTGGCGTTCGGGCCCGCGGGCGCCTTCGCGGGCTGACCCGCAGGAGACCCCACGGCGGCGGTGTACGACAATCGACCCGGCCGGTGTGCGGACGCACGGCCCGGCCGGGGAGACCGAGGGGCGAGGGGGAACGCCGATGCGGCGCGCAGGGGCGGGAGTCCGGTTCGGGACGGGCGTGGCGGCGGTGGCCGTGGCGTTGGCATCGGCCGCGTGCGGCTCGGTGCACGCGGGCGGCTCGCCCGGGAACGCGGCCACCTCCGTGACCGCCTCCTCCGTGGTCTCCGCCGCCGGCGGGACCGCCACCGGGACGCCCTCGCCCACCCCCACCCCGCCGCCCGGTCCGGCGGAGGCCCGGGCCCGGCACGACCGGCTCTTCCCGCAGGTCGCGGCGGAGTGCGCGGGCGTGGCCGCCACCCCGCTGCCCACGCCGATCGCCCCGCCCACCGGAGCGCGCGACCCCTGGGCCGACAAGTACGCGGAGAACCACGGCTTCAGGACGACCGCGACGCTGCTCGCCGACGGCAGGTGCCGGGGCGAGGCGCACCGGGCCCGGATCGCGGACGCCCTCCGGCGTGACGGACGGACGGCCGGCCTCGACCGGGCAGGCCTGCGGGCGCTGCTGGAGGGCCTGGGCTACCGGGCCGAGGAGACCAACGTGTCCACCGACGGCGGCTCCCTCGGCTTCTCGCTCTGGATCCCGGAGGCCGGCCCGTGCGTGACCGGGGTGCTCACCACGCCCCCCACGATCGAGGCCCACGGGCCCTACCTGGAGGGCGGCTGCACCGAGCCCAAGGGCGGCCACTGACCGGCACGGGCCGACACCCGCACCCGATGGGCACCCGGCCTCGCGCCGGCTCAGTGCGGCGCCGACGGCTCCCGCAGCAGCGTCCGGACCGCCTCGAGCTCGGCCGCCGCGGCCTCCCCGGCCGCCGACACGAATGCGAGGCTGTCCGGGCCGACGGGTATCCGCACCGGCAGCGGGCCGGGCTCGGCGACGATCCGCAGCAGCAGCCGCGCGAAGTCCTCGGGCCGCCCGACGCCGGGGAGTTCGGCGAGCACCCGGAGCTGGTCGCGCATCGGCTCGGTGAGCTCGCGGTAGTGCGCGGAGCGGTCGGCGGCGTCGGTGAGCGAGGAGCCGTAACGGGTGGCGTAGCCGCCGGGCTCCACCGCGGTGACCCGGATCCCGAACGGCGCCGCCTCGACGGCCAGGGCCTGCGTCATGCCCTCCAGCGCGTACTTGCCGGTGACGTATGCGGCGAGCCCGGGGAAGGCCATCCGCCCGGCCAGTGAGGAGACGTTGACGATGTGTCCGCCGCCCTGGCCGCGCATCACCGGCAGGGCGAGCCGGGCCAGCCGCCACGGGCCGACGACCAGCGTCTCCAGCTGGTCCCGAAGTTCCGCGTCGCCGACCTCCTCCACCGCGCCGAACAGGCCGTTGCCGGCGTTGTTGACCAGGACGTCCAGCCCGTCGAGCAGCTCCACCGCGGTGCCGACGGCGGCCTCGCAGTGCGCCGGCTCCCGGACGTCCAGGACGACCGGCACGATCCGGTCCGGGTACCTGTCGGCCAGGTCCGCCAGCGCCTCCGGTCTGCGGACGCCCGCGATCACCGTGTCCCCGGCGGCGGCCGCGGCCTCCGCCACCGCCCGTCCCAGCCCGGACGAACACCCCGTCACCAGCCAGCCGCGTGCCATCCCGCGCCCCCCGTCCCCGCCTGCCGTCCTCGGAGCCCACACGGTCCCAGAGCACCGCCCGCCCGCCCAGCCCCACGGTCACGCTCCATCGGGCGCACAGGAGTGCGAGGGGTGGTGAGGCGGCCCTGGTGCGCCCCCGTCCCACCACCGCGCCCCGCGTCCCCGCGTCCCTGTGTCCCCGCCTCCCCGGGCTCATCCGACGGCTCGGCCCGGCCCGGCCCGGCCCGGCCCCGCCCGGTCCGGTGCCCGGAGGCGCCCGGCCCCGGTCAGCCCCCGGCCGTCGCCGCGCCCAGCCGCAGGTTCCACCGCCCGGCGCGTCCGGTGATCACCGTGAACGCCAGCGGCGGGACGTCGAGGCGCCAGAACACCGGCGCGGGCAGATCGAGGGCGTGCACCACGGCCGCCCGGACCACGTCCGGTTCCACCACGGCCACCACCCGGCCGCTCTCCGCGGCCAGGCCGTCGAGCCATCCGCCGACACGCCCGCCCAGCTGCTGCAGCGACTCCCCGCCGTGCGGGGCGGCAGCGGGGTCGGCCAGCCAGGCGGCGACCTGCTCGGGGCGCTCGGCGGCGACCTCGTCCAGGCGCAGCCCGCGCCAGGAGCCCATGGCGCAGCCGCGCAGCGCCTCGTGCGGGGCGGCGGTGAGGCCGAGGGCGGCGGCGGTCTGCCGGCAGCGCGCCGACGGCGAGCTGAGGGCCGTGCCCGGCGACGGCAGGGTGCCCGCCGCGGACCGGGCGGCGGCGAGTCCGGAGGCGTCCAGGGATGCGTCGTCGTCGAACCGCGCCTCGCGGACCGCGCTGCTCATCGCGGGTGAGAGCAAGGTCACTCGTACCGTCATCGCCTGCCGCTCCGCTCCACGGTGAACGCCAACTCCTCTGCCTGGCAGTCGGTTTCGGGTCACCCGCCGGTGCGGGGCGTACATGGCCGGAATTCGCGCCCCACGCACGCCCTTGGCCGGGCCGTCACCAGGCGGTACGGTCCTCGGCGATGTGACGACGGTGCGAGGAAGCCGGTGAGACTCCGGCACGGTCGCGCCACTGTATGCCGGAACGGCTCCGTGCGCTCCCCCCGGGGTGCGCGGGCCGGGTGAGTCAGACCCCGAGCCGTCGTCGATGCTCCAACGACCGGGACGCGTACTTTCCCCCAGGAGGTTCCCAGCCATGGCTTCGTCCGTCGCTTCCCCGATTTCCTCTCCCGAGGAGGGTGGCCTCGCCACCATTCCCGTCCGGGCCGTCCTGCCCTGGGCGGTCTTCTTCGGTGTCCTGATGCTGCTGGCGATCTACTTCGTCGGCGCCGAGCAGGGTGCCACCTCGCTGATCTCCGGCGAGGACGTCCACGAATGGGTGCACGACGGTCGTCACCTGCTCGGCTTCCCCTGCCACTGAGAACGGGGAAGACCGCACAGTGAACTCCGCAACCGTCAGAACCCTGCTCGTGCGCGGGATGATCGCCGGCCTCGCGGCCGGCGTTCTCGCGCTCGTCACCGCCTACCTGCTCGGTGAGTCCAAGGTGGACGCCGCCATCGAGTTCGAGGAGGCGCACTCCGCCGAGCACGGCATGGAGGTGGTCAGCCGTTCCCTGCAGTCCACGGCGGGTCTGGCCACCGGCATCCTGCTGTTCGCCGTGGCCATGGGCGGCATCGCCGCCCTCGCGTACTGCTTCGCCCTCGGGCGGATCGGCCGCTTCGGCGCCCGGGCGACGGCGCTGGTCGTCTCGCTCGCCGCGCTGGTGACCGTGTACGTGGTGCCGTTCCTCAAGTACCCGGCCAACCCGCCGTCCATCGGCAACCCCGACACCATCGGCAAGCGCACCGTCCTGTACTTCCTGATGATGGTGCTCAGCGTCCTGCTCGCGGTCGCGGCGGTCATCATCGGCAAGCGCCTGGCCCCGCGCCTGGGCAACTGGTACGCCGCGGTCGCGGCCGGGGGCGGCTTCGTCGTCGCCGTCGGCCTGGCCTACGCCCTCCTGCCGGTGATCAACGAGGTGCCCGAGGCATTCCCGGCCACCCTGCTCTGGCAGTTCCGCCTCGCGGCGCTCGCCATCCAGCTCGTGCTGTGGACCTCCTTCGGGCTGGTCTTCGGCGAGCTCGCCAAGCGCGTGCTCGAGCCCGAGCCCGCCGCGGTGAAGGCCCCGGCCCAGGCCGTCGCCGCCCGGTAGCACCCGCGCCGCCGACCCGCAGCCCGCTCCCCGCACGGGGGGCGGGCTGCGTCGTCCTGCGCCGACCGGGGGAGGGCGCGGTGACGGTTCGTCACGGGATCTGGACTTACTAGGACGTCCGACTATATGGTCGACGGCAGGTCCGCGGTGTCAGGGAAGCCGGTGTGAGTCCGGCACGGTCCCGCCACTGTGACCGGGGAGTCCGTCCTTGCAGGAGACGGCCACTGGCAGCCGCCGGGAAGGCCTGAGGGCGTGCGGTGATCCGGGAGTCAGGATACCGGCCGCGGGTGATCCGTGTTTTCCGGGAGCGTCCGGATCGTCACCGGGAAAACGCGCGTCGCCATGCCGGAGGCCGGCATCGGCTTCGTCCCCGACGCCGGCGGCACCTACCTGCTCGCCCTCGCGCCGGGCGAGTTGGGCACCCACCTCGCCCTCACCGCGGGCTCCGTCGGTGCCGCCGACGCGCTGCTCTGCGGGCTCGCCGACCACTACGTCCCCGCCGAGCGGCTGCCCGTGCTGCTCGACGACCTCGCCGAACTGCCCGTCCACGAGGCCCTGGAACGGCATGTCGAGCCCGCGCCGGCCGGTCTGCTGGACGGTCGGCGGGCGTGGATCGACAGCTGCTACGCGGCGGGCACCGTCGAGGAGATCCTCGCGCGGCTCGGCGACAGCGGTGAACCCGAGGCCGCGCAGGCCGCCGAGCGCATCGCCGCCAACTCCCCGACCGCCGTCAAGGCCACCCTGGCGGCCCTGCGCCGGGCCCGCGCCCTGGGCCCGCTGGAGGCCGTGCTCGACCAGGAGTACCGGACCTCCTGCGCGGCGCTCGCCACCCCGGACCTCGCCGAGGGGATCCGGGCCCAGGTGATCGACAAGGACCGGTCACCGCGCTGGACGCCGGCCTCCCTGGGAGCCGTCGAACCCGCCACCGTGGCCCACTGCTTCGCCCCGCTCGGCGACGGAGAACTCGGCCTCGCCGCCACCACACCCCTGGAGCGCTGGTGACCCACCGCATCGGATTCGTCGGACTGGGCACCATGGGCGGCCCGATGGCCGCCAACCTCGTCGCCGCCGGACACCGGGTGACCGGCTACGACCTCTCGGCGGAGGCCCGGGAACGGGCTGCGGCGCGGGGAGTGATGATCGCGGGTTCCGCCGCTGAAGCGGTCGGCGAGGCCGAGGTGGTGCTCACCATGCTGCCGACCGGACGCCATGTCCTCGACTCCTACAGCGAGTTGACGGAGTCGGCAGCGGGAGCGCTGTTCGTCGACTGCTCCACCATCGCGGTCGGGGACGCCCGGGTCGTCGCCGACCTCGTCCGGGTCGCGGGGCACCGGGCCGTCGACGCGCCGGTCTCCGGCGGCGTGCCCGGAGCCGAGGCC
Source organism: Kitasatospora sp. NPDC101176 (assembly GCF_044768035.1). NCBI lineage: Bacteria > Bacillati > Actinomycetota > Actinomycetes > Kitasatosporales > Streptomycetaceae > Kitasatospora > Kitasatospora sp. NPDC101176. Next base: position 512,245 of record NZ_JBIWPA010000003.1, on the reverse strand, counting down.
GCGAGCCTGACCTTCATGGTGGGCGCGGACGGGCCCGACTTCGCCGAGGCCGAGCCGGTGCTCGCCGCCATGGGCCGCCGGGTCGTGCACTGCGGGACGTCCGGGGCGGGGCAGGCCGCGAAGATCTGCAACAACATGATTCTCGGCATCTCGATGATCGCGGTCAGCGAGGCCGTCGTGCTCGGGGAGAGCCTCGGGCTCAGCCACCAGGCCCTGTTCGACGTGGCCTCCACCGCCTCCGGGCAGTGCTGGGCACTGACCAGCAACTGCCCCGTCCCCGGGCCCGTCCCGGCCAGCCCGGCCAACCGCGGGTACGCCGGAGGTTTCGCCGCCGCCCTGATGGCCAAGGACCTCGGACTCGCGGCCGCCGCGGCGACAGTCTCCGACGTCCCCGCCGAACTGGGCGGCAGGGCAGCCGAGTTGTACGCGGCGTTCGCCGAGGAGGCGGGCGCCGGGCTGGACTTCTCGGCCATCATCACGACCCTCAGGAAGGACGACGCATGACGTTCGAGACGATCCTGGTCGAGCGCAGGGGCCGGGTGGGCGTGATCACGCTCGACCGCCCCAAGGCGCTGAACGCCCTCGACACCACGCTGATGAACGAAGTCGTGGCGGCCGCCGAGGAGTTCGACCGCGACCGGGGCCCGGGGTGCCGTCTTCCGGTGCCGGAACCGTGACGTGGCGCACCGTCCCTTGACCGGATCTTCGCGTCTTCGCCATGATGGGCCGTCATGTTGTGACTCCGCCGACGGGGGAAGTCCGGTTCGAATCCGGCGCTGACCCGCAACGGTAGGCCGCCGACGTCCCGTCGGCGGCGAGCCCGAGTACCCGGCGGCGGAGGTGTGTCACCCCCTCCTCCCGTCGTGGTCTGCGGGCCGGAGCTCCGAGGGCTGCCCGGCGTGCCGCCGGCGCCCTCCGGGCCCCTGCGTCCAGGCCCGGAAAGGCAGCCATGCCCGCCCTCCGCCGCACTCTCGGTCTGCTCGCGATACCCGCCCTCGCCGTCGCCACCGCACTCCCGGCCGCCACCGCCGCCCAGGCCGCACCCGCCGCCGCACCCGCCGCGACCGCGGCCCCGACGATCCGCCCCGACGCCGCCGCGGGCGGCTGGCTGGCCCGCCAGCTCGTCGACGGCGACCACTTCGAGTCCGTGTTCAACGGCACCGCCTACCCCGACCAGGGCCTGACCGTCGACGCCGTGCTGGCCTTCGCCGCCTCCCACGGCTCCGACGAGGCCGCCGCCCGGGCCACCGCCTGGCTGGCCAAGCCCGAGATCCTCGGCGGCTACCTCGGCGACGGCACCACCGAGGCCTACGCCGGTGCCACCGCCAAGCTGCTGCTCGCCGCCGAGGTCCGCGGCGCGAACCCGACCGCCTTCGGAGGCGTCGACCTGCCGGCCCGGCTGCGCTCCCTGCAGACCGCCGAGGGCCGCTTCTCCGACCGCTCCCAGTGGGGCGACTACAGCAACGCCTTCGGCCAGTCGCTCGCCCTGATCGCCCTGCACCGCACCCCCGGCGGCGCCCCCGACGCGGCCGTCGACTTCCTGGCGAACAGCCAGTGCGCGGACGGCGGCTACCCGGTCTCCTTCGGCCAGACCATCTGCACCAGCGACCCGGACGCCACCGCGCTGGCCGCCCAGGCCCTCGCCGCCACCGGCCGCACCGCCAAGGCGAACGCGGGCCTCGGCTGGCTCACCGCCCACCAGAACGCCGACGGCGGCTTCGCGGCCGCCGGGGCGACCGCCTCCAACGCCAACACCACGGGCCTGGCCACCCAGGCGCTGCTGGCCGGCGGACGCCTCGGCGCCGGCCTGAAGGGCTGGAGCCGGCTGGTGAAGTTCCAGCAGGGCTGCTCCGCCGACCCGGCGGTCCGCGGCGCCGTCGCCTACGACGCGACCGGCTTCAACCCGGCCAACGGCGCCCGGGCCACCGCGCAGGCCGCGCTCGGCCTCGCCGGCACCCCGCTGGCCACCCTCTCCGCCGCCGGCGCGCGCCCGGCCGCCCCGACCCTGGCCTGCCCGGCGCCGGCCGCCCGCTGAGCCACCGAACTCCTGAGCCACCGAATCCCTGAGCCCACGAGGAGAGTTCCGATGACCGACACCCTCACCCCGGCCAGACCGGCCCGCCGCACGCTCGGCTCGATCGCCGCGGCCGCGGCCCTCACCGCCGGCCTGCTCGGCGCCTCCGCCGTCCAGGCCCCCGCGGCCCACGCGGCCGCCTGCAGCGGCACCACCGGCGTCACCGTCGTGGTCGACTTCACCGCCGTCGGCGGCGGCGTCGAGACCGGCTGCGCACCCGGCGATCCGGCCACCGGGCTCGCCGCGCTGACCGGCGCCGGATTCACGTACGCCTTCCACCCGCGGTTCCCCGGCTTCGTCTGCAAGATCAACGCGCTGCCGGCCACCTGCACCAACCCGACCGGCAGCGCCTACTGGTCCTACTGGCACGCCCAGCACGGCGGGCCCTGGTCGTACAGCAGCCTGGGCGCGGGCAGCTACAACCCGGCCCCCGGCGACGTCGAGGGCTGGTCCTTCGGCGCCGGCGCCCAGCCGGGTATCACGGCGCCCTGACGTCCGGAGGCACCCGCCGGCACCCGGAGCCCCGCGGGGAGGGGTGCCGGCAGCTCCGGCACGCCCTGCGGTGCGGCAGGAGGCGCCCGGCCGTCCTGATCCGCGCGGCCCGTCCCGTCAGGTGAGCGGACCATCTGACGGGGCGTTGACTCCCACTCCGCTGACATGGTCTGATGAACCGGTTTTTCACCTCGGTCCTCAGGGGAAGCCGGTCCAACTCCGGCGCTGACCCGCAACCGTAGATCCGCCCAGGGCGGATGAGCCGGAATGCCTGAACCGAGGTCTGTTCAGAGAGCACTCGCGTCGTCGCGGACTACGACGCAGTTCCGACGGCTGCGCGCTCCACCGGCAGCCGTCGGCTGCGCCGTTGCGCCCCGCGTCGACCGACCAGGGAGACGCCGGTGAGGGTCAGCAGCAGTCGTACGCGCCACAGGAGCCGGGGCACCGCGTCCCTGCTGGCCGCCGCAGCGCTCGCGGTCACCGCCTGCGGCGCTGCGCTTCTCGGTCGGCCCGCCGTCTCGCTCGCCGGGGCGGCCGTCCCCGCCGCGGGCCGGACGCCGGACGTCGCCAGGGGCGCCGCCTACCTCGCCGACCCGTCCCGCCTGGTCGGCGGTCACTACTACGAGGGCTTCCCGGCCTTCGCCGACTTCGGACTCACCATCGACGGCGCCTACGCGCTCGCCGCCACCGGCACCGACGACGCCGCGCTGCGCCGGATCGTCGACTTCCTGGACCAGCGGGGCAAGGACGCCAGCGAGCGCACCGTCGACGACTGGACCGCGATCGGCACCGAGTACGCCGGCGGCGGGTCGATCGGCAAGGAGGCGCTGCTCGCCGAGGTCGTCGGCCGTGACCCGCGGAACTTCGGCGGCCACGACCTGATCGCCGCCCTCGCCGCGATGGTGTGCACCAAGGCCGACGCCGACACCGGCTGCGACGCCGCCGGCAACTACGGCTACGCCACCTCCGTCTTCTCCCAGGCGCTCGCCGTCATGGCCCAGCTCCGCGCCGGGGACGCCGCCAACGCCGCCCCCGCGATCGCCTACCTGAAGGGCCTCCAGCACCCGGACGGCTCCTGGCCGAGCTTGATCCCGGCCACCGGCGACTCCGACGTCGACAGCACGGCGATCGCCGTCATGGCCCTCGCCCTCGTCCCCGGCGACGACGCCGCCGCGCAGGCGGTCGACAAGGGCCTCGGCTGGCTCGCCGCGCGGCAGTTGCCCGACGGTGGCTTCCCCGGCGCGGCCGGTGACTCGACCAACTCGGCCGCGCTGGCCGTCCAGGGCATGACGCTGCGCAAGGCCGACTACGGTGCGCAGATCGCCAAAGCGCTCGACTTCCTCGCCGGGCAGCAGAACGGCGACGGCGGGTTCAACGTCGCCTCCGCCGGGCAGCAGGGTTCGGACGTCCGTGCCTCGACCCAGGTGGTCGGTGGCGCCACCGGGATCTCCTTCGGCACGCTGAGCCGCCCCCTCGGGGGCACACCGACGCCGACGCCGACGGGGACGCCGACCGGAACTCCCACGGGGACGCCGACGGGTACGCCCACCGGAACCCCGACCGGAACCCCGACGGGTACGCCCACCGGAACCCCGACGGGAACGCCCACCGGAACCCCGACGGGTACGCCCACCGGAACCCCGACGGGAACGCCCACGGGCACGCCGACCACCCCGGCCGGCACCCCGACGGGCTCGCCCACCACCACCGCACCGGCCCCGGTCACCGACACCCCCGCGGCCGGCGGCGGCCCGACCGTCCGTCCGGCCGGAGGCGTCGACGCCCCGGCGGGTGCCGGTGTCGCCCCGGCCGGGGGCGTGCCGGTGTCGACCGGCTCCGGCAGCCTGGCCGGCACCGGTAGCCAGGCGCTGACGCTGACGGCAGGGGCCGGTGCGCTGACCGCGCTCGGCGCCGCCGCCGTCCTCGTCGCCCGCCGCCGCCGGACCGCGGCCCCTGGACGTCACCGATGACCGGGGGACCGGGCGCCCGCCTCGGCCGGCTGTGCGCGGCGACGGCGCTGACCGCGGCCCTCGCCCTCGGCGGCGTCGCCGTGGACACCGCCCCGGCCGCCGCGGCGCCGTTGCCGATGGACCAGTGCACCACCACCTCCGGCGTCGTGCTCGCCGTGGACTTCAGCAGGTGGGGCGGCCCGCTGTTGCGCTCCTGCGGGAGCACCCCCACCACCGGGTACGCCCTGCTCAACCAGGGCGGCTGGAAGACCGCCGGCACCGGGCACGACGGCCCGGCGTTCATCTGCCGGATCGGCTACAGCGGCTACCAGGGCGGCAAGCAGTTCCCGACCCCGGACCAGGAGAAGTGTGTCCTCACGCCGCCGGCCACCGCCTACTGGTCGTACTGGCACGCCGATCCGGGCCAGAACGAGTGGTCCTACAGCCAGCTCGGCGCGATGAGCTACCACCCGAAGCCGGGCAGCGTCGACCTGTGGATCTTCGGTGGCACCGACATCGAGGGCACCGAGGGGCGTCCGAGCTTCTCGCCGGACACCGTCCGGGCGCACAGCGCCGACCCGGGTGGGCAGCCGGCCGACCCGGGCCAGGGCTCCGCGGGTGCTTCCGGCGGCGCCGCGGGCGGGTCGAGCGGTGGTTCCGGTGCCGCGGGCGGCTCGGGCAGCGGTTCCGGCGCCTCGGGCGGTCCCGGCGGCGGGTCGACGGGTGCCGGCGGTGCGACCGGCGGTGGCGGCGCCGCTGCGGCTTCGGGCAGCACCGGAGCCACCGGCGGTACCGGCGGGACCGGCGGCACCGGCCGTGTCCCGGCCCCCGCCCGGCCCCCGGCGGGCGGGGCCCGTCCGCCCGCGCCCGCCACACCCCCGACGGGTGGCACGGCCGGTACCCCGCAGGACGGCATCACCCCGCCGGGCGCCCCAGAGCCGGTGCCGGTGCCCGCCACGCCGGTGCCGGTCGAGCCGTCCACCCCGGCACCGACGGACCCCCCGACCGATCAGTCGGCCCCGCCGGCCGTGGAGCCCGCGGTGGCCGCACCGACGGCCACCCCCGCCGTGCCCGGCGGCGTGGTGAACGCCGACCCGGTGGCCGACGCCCCGCACGACTCCGGCTCGATGCTGCCCGCCGTGGTCGGGTCCGTCCTCGTCGTGGCCCTGGGCGGGGCGACGGTGGTCACCGCACGGCGCCGCCGCCGACGGGCCGAGTGATCGCGTGACCGTGCTCGACGAACGCGTCGCCGCCCCGCCCGCCGTCCGCGGGCCGGGCCCGGGCGGCCGGCGCGCCCCGCGGAACCTGCACCCGCTGGCGTGGTGGGCGTGGGCGCTGGCCCTGGCGACGGCGGCCAGCCGCACCACCAACCCGCTGCTGCTCCTGCTCGTCCTCGCCGTGCTCGGCTACGTGGTGACCGCCCGCCGCACCGAGGCCCCGTGGGCCCGCGGGTTCACCTACTACCTGTGGGTGGCCCTGACGGTGGTGGCGATCCGGGTGGTCTTCCGGTGCGTCTTCGCCACCGGCATCACCCCGCACGACCACCTGCTCCTCTCGCTCCCGCACATCCCCACGCCCGCCTGGTACGCCGGCATCGAGATCGGCGGCCCGGTCTCGCTGGAGGCCACGCTCTCGGCGGCCTTCGACGGGCTGCGGCTGGCCTGCCTGATCTGCTGCATCGGCGCGGCGAACACCCTCGCCAACCCCAAGCGGGCCCTGCGGGTGCTGCCGGGCGCCCTCTACGAGCTGGGCGTCGCCGTGACGGTCTCGCTGAGCGTCGCGCCGCAGCTGGTGCAGAGCGTCCAACGCGTCGCCCGGGCGCGGCGCCTGCGCGCCGGACGGACCAAGGGCGTCCGCGCGTTGCGCAGCGTCGTCGTGCCCGTCCTGGAGGACGCGCTGGAACGCTCGCTCCGTCTGGCCGCGGCCATGGACTCGCGCGGCTACGGCCGCTCCGGCACGGCCTCGCGCCGCTCCCGCCGACTCACCGGCGCCCTGATGCTGCTCGGCATGTGCGGCCTGTGCGCCGGGGTGTACGGGCTCCTGGACGGCACGGCTCCCGCCGCGCTCGGGCTGCCGGCCTTCCTCGCGGGTGCCGTTCTCTGCGTGGCCGGCCTGCTGCTCGGCGGCCGGCGGGTGCGGCGCACCACGTACCGGCCGGACCGGTGGCGGGCCGCCGAATGGGGCGTCGCCGGCTGCGGGGTGGCCGCCGCCGTCCTGCTGTTCGCCACGGTGGGCTACGACGCCACCGACCTCAACCCCTCCCTCTACCCGCTGACCTGGCCGACGCTGCCGCTCGTCCCCGTGCTCGCCCTGCTGCTGGCGGGCGCCGCCGGGATCGTCTCGCCGCCGCCCGGCCGGACCCCCGAGCCGGCCGGCGACCGGCGCGGGGCCGGCACCACCCGCGGCACCGGTACCGACCGCACGACCCCCGAGGTGAGCACGTGATCCGATTCGACCAGGTCGGCGTGGTGTACGACGGCGGGAGCGAGCCCGTCCTGCGCGACGTCGACCTGCACGTCCCGGAGGGCGAGCTCTGCCTGGTGGTCGGGCGCACCGGCGCCGGCAAGTCCACCTTGCTCGGCGCCGTCAACGGTCTCGTGCCGCACTTCACCGGCGGCACCCTGCGCGGCCGGGTCACGGTGGACGGCCGGGACACCGCGCACCACCCGCCGCGCGAACTCGCCGACGTGGTCGGCGTGGTCGGGCAGGATCCGCTGGCCGGCTTCACCACCGACACGGTGGAGGAGGAACTCGCCTACGTCATGGAGCAGTTGGGGATTCCGCCGGAGGTCATGCGCAAACGCGTCGAGGAGACCCTCGACCTGCTCGGCTTGGCCGACCTGCGCCACCGCGCCCTGTACGAGCTGTCCGGCGGGCAGCAGCAGCGCGTCGCCATCGGCTCCGTGCTCACCGCGCACCCGCGCGTCCTGGTGCTGGACGAACCGACCTCCGCGCTGGACCCGACCGCCGCCGAGGAGGTGCTCGCCGCGATCACCCGGCTGGTGCACGACCTCGGCGTCACCGTCCTGCTCGCCGAGCACCGCCTGGAACGGGTCGTCCAGTACGCCGACCGGGTCGCCTACCTGCCCGGCGACGGCACCGTCGTGCACGGCCCGCCCGCCGAGGTGTTCCGGGCGACGGCGATCGCGCCGCCCGTCGTCGACCTCGGCCGACTGGCCGGCTGGCGGCCGCTGCCGCTGTCGGTGCGGGACGCCCGCCGAGCCGCCGCGCCGCTGCGCGAGCGGCTCACCGATCGACCGGTTCCCCCGCCGCGCCGGGCAGCGGTGGCGGGGGAGCCGGTTCTGGAAGCCCGCGGGGTCGTCGTCCGGTACGGTCCGGTGGCCGCCGTGCGGGAGGTCGACCTGACGCTGCGCGCGGGCGAGGTGACGGCGCTGATGGGCCGCAACGGCTCCGGCAAGTCCTCCCTCCTGTGGGCCCTGCAGGGCTCCGGCCCCCGCCACGGCGGCAGCGTCCGGGTCGCCGGAGCCGGGGGCAGGAAGGCCGAGGACCCCAAGCGCCTGTCCGCGGCCCGGGCCCGGCAGTTGGTCGGACTCGTCCCGCAGACCCCCACCGACCTGCTCTACCTGGAGACGGTCGCCCAGGAGCTCGCCCAGAGCGACCTCGAAGCCGACCGTGCGGGCGGGCCGACCGCGCGGCGGATCCTCGACCGCCTGGCCCCGGGGATCCCGGACGAGACCCACCCCAGGGACCTGTCGGAGGGGCAGAAGCTGGCGCTCGTCCTGGCGATCCAACTGGCCGCCGCACCGCGGGTGGTGCTGCTGGACGAACCCACCCGGGGGCTGGACTACCAGGCGAAGGAGGCGCTCACCGGCATCGTGGACGCCCTCGCCGCCGAGGGGCTGACCGTCGTCGTCTCCACCCACGACGTCGAGTTCGTCGCCCGCGCCGCCGACCGCGTCGTGGTGATGGCGGAGGGCGAGGTCGTCGCCGACGGGCCGACCGCCGAGGTCATCGTCGCCTCTCCCGCCTTCGCCCCCCAGACCGCCAAGATCCTGGCGCCCCTGGCCTATCTGACGACACGTCAGGTCGCCGAGGCGCTCGCACCCGCGGGGTCCGCCCGATGACCGCCCTGCGGATCCCCGGCCGGGCCCGGATCGTCATCGCCCTGGCCGCCTTCATCGGCCTGGTCGCCTTCACCTGGCCGTTCGTCGTCGCCCCCGGAACGTTCGGCTCCACCTACGCGCCGCCGCTCATCTTCGGCGCCCTGCTCGTGCTGGTGCTCGCGGTCGTCATCGCCGAGATCTCGGCTGGCGGCATCGACGCCAAGGCGCTCGCCATGCTCGGCGTGCTGTCCGCCGTCAACGCCGGGCTGCGCCCGCTCGGCGCCGGGACGGCCGGCGTGGAGACGGTGTTCTTCGTGCTCGTCCTGGCCGGCCGGGTCTTCGGCCCCGGCTTCGGCTTCACCCTCGGCTGCACCTCGCTGTTCGCCTCCGCCCTGCTCACCGGCGGGGTCGGCCCCTGGATGCCGTACCAGATGTTCGGCTGCGCCTTCGTCGGCATGCTCGCCGGACTGCTGCCGAGGGCCCGGCGGCGCTGGGAGGTGCCGGTGCTGGCCGCGTACGGGGCCTTCTCCGGCTACCTGTTCGGGTTCCTGCTCAACCTCTCCTTCTGGCCGTTCTCCACCGACCCGAACAGCTCCATCGCCTACCTGCCGGGCCTGCCCTTCACCGAGCAGTGGCACCGCTACCTGCTGTTCGACCTGGCCACCTCGCTCGGCTGGGACACCGGCCGCGCCGTGACCACCTTCACCGCCGTCCTCGTCGTCGGCCCGGCCGTCCTGACCGTCTTCCGCCGCGCCGCCCGCCGCGCCAACTTCGAACCCACCGTGCGCTTCGAGGCCCCGGCCGCCCCCGGGACCCCGGCCGCGGCGCCCGCCGGGGTGCCGCCCTCCTGAGACGGCCGAGCCGGTGCTCCGGAACGGCCGGACGCCCCGGGAGACGCGCGGGCGGCGCGTTTCCCGGGGCGGCGGGCGGTGGGCGTGCGGGCCGGTCAGGCGGCCCGGTGGGTGTGGAACCCGCGGCCGGTCTTGCGGCCGAGCAGGCCGGCCTCGACCATGCGGGAGAGCAGCGGCGGCGGCGCGTACAACGGCTCCTTGTACTCCTCGTACAGGGAGCGGGCGATCGCCTCGACGGTGTCCAGGCCGATCAGGTCGGCGAGGGCGAGGGGGCCCATGGGGTGGGCGCAGCCCTGCACCATGCCGGCGTCGATGTCCTCGGGGCTGGCGTGTCCGGCCTCGGCCATCCGGATCGCGGAGAGCAGGTAGGGCACCAGCAGGGCGTTGACGACGAAGCCGGCGCGGTCCCGGGAGTGGACGACGCGCTTGCCGAGGACGTCCGTGGCGAAGGCCTCCACCCGGCCGACCACGGCGGGGTCGGTGTGCAGGGAGGTGACCAGCTCGACGAGCGGCATCACCGGCGCCGGGTTGAAGAAGTGCAGGCCCAGGACGTGGGAGGCCCGCCCGGTGGTGATGCCCAGCCGGGTGACCGGGATGGCGGAGGTGTTGGTGGCCAGGACGGCGTCCTCGTCGACGAGGACCTTGTCGAGGGTGCGGAGCACCTCGGCCTTGACGTCCTCGTGCTCGACGACCGCCTCGACGACCAGCTGACGGTCGGCCAGGGTCTCCAGGTCGTCGGCGAACAGCAGGTGCGCCCAGGCGTCGGTGCGCTGCTGCTCGCTGATCCGGCCGCGGTCGACGGCGCGGTGCAGGGAGCGGTCGATGCGGGTGCGGGCGGCGCGCAGGGCGGCCGGGCCGTTCTCGCAGACGATGGTGTCGAGCCCGGCGCGGGCGAGGACCTCGGCGATGCCGGAGCCCATCTGCCCGGCGCCGACCACGGCGACCCGTCGGATCTCGTTCATGTCAGTGCCTCCGTGCTGGGGCGGTTCAGGCCGCCGTGCGGATTCGGACGAGGTGGCGGGCGTAGGCGTCGGTGGTGAGGAAGGGCGGCAGTTCGGCGCCGAGGGCGGTCTCCTCCAGGATCCGCACGGCGTCGTCCACCGGCGCCGGGTCGGCGCCCTCGGCGAGCAGCGTGCTGCGCTCCCGGTCGATGAGCCGCCGCACCAGGTCGGGGGTGGCGAGGGAGCCGCCGGTGAGGCGGGTGCAGTGGTGCTGCCACTGCCAGAGCTGGCAGCGGGCGATCTCGGCGGTGGCGACGTCCTCCATCAGCCCGAACACGGCGACGGCGCCGGAGCCGTTCAGCCAGGCGACCAGGTAGCGCAGGGCGACGGCGACGTTGGAGCGCAGGCCCTGTTCGGTGGGCAGGCCGGCCGTGAGCCGCTGGACGCCGAGCAGGTCGGCGGCGGTGACCTCGACGTCCTCGCGGGTGCGGTCGAGCTGGTTCGGGCGGTCGCCGAGGACGGCGTCGAAGGCGGTCCGGCAGGTGTCGACCAGGCCGGGGTGGGCGACCCAGGAGCCGTCGAAGCCGTCCCCGGCCTCGCGCTCCTTGTCGGCGCGGACCTTGGTCAGCGCCGACTCGTTGGCGGCGGGGTCGCGCTGGGGGATCGCGGCGGCCATGCCGCCGATGGCGTGGGCGCCGCGCCGGTGGCAGGTACGCACCAGCAAGTCGGTGTAGGCGCGCATGAACGGCTGGGTCATGGTGAGGGTGGCGCGGTCGGGCAGGACGTAGCGCGGGCCGTGCTGGGCGAAGTTCTTGATCAGGCTGAACAGGTAGTCCCACCGGCCGGCGTTCAACCCGGCGGCGTGCTCGCGCAGTTCGTGGAGGATCTCGTCCATCTCGAAGGCGGCGGTGATGGTCTCGATCAGGACGGTGGCCCGGACCGTCCCGTGCGGGATGCCCGACTCGGCCTGGGCGAGGGTGAAGACGTCGTTCCAGAGCCGGGCTTCGAGGTGGTTCTCCAGCTTCGGCAGGTAGAAGTAGGGGCCGCTGCCGCGCTCGATCTGCCGCTTTCCGCAGTGGAAGAGGTAGAGGCCGAAGTCGACCAGGGCGCCGACCGCGGGGCGGCCGTCGATCAGCAGGTGCTGCTCGTCCAGGTGCCAGCCGCGCGGGCGGACCACGATGGTGGCGGGCGTGTCGCCGATCCGGTACCGCCGGCCGTCGGGGGTGGTCTCGTCGATCCGGCGCTCGATCGCGTCGATCAGGTTGAGCTGCCCGGAGACCAGGTTGTGCCAGGTGGGCGAGGTGGCGTCCTCGAAGTCGGCCAGCCACACCTCCGCGCCGGAGTTGAGCGCGTTGACGGTCATCCGGCGCTCGGGCGGGCCGGTGATCTCCACCCGGCGGTCCTCGAGGCCGGGCCCGGCGCCGGCCACCCGCCAGCCGAGGTCCTCGCGGACGGCGCGGGTCTCCGGGAGGAAGTCCAGGGTGCCGCCGGCGGCCAGCGCGGCGGCGCGGCGCCCGCGCTCGGCGAGCAGTTCGGCGCGGCGGCCGGCGAACCGGTCGTGCAGGCGGGCGAGGAAGGCGAGCGCCTCGGGGGTGAGGACCTCCTCGAAGCGGTCCTCGTGGGCGCCGAGGATCTCGATGCGGCTGGGCAGGCTCATCCGGTTCTCCAGGAAGGTGGGCCCGGGGCCTCGTCCCTCAACGAGGCCCCGGGCGGGGGGTGGAAGGCGGCCCGTCCCCAACGGGACCACCGGGGTGGCTCAGTGGAACTGCTCGGCCTCGGTGGAGCCGGTCAGCGCGAGGGTCTCGGCGTTCGGGTTGAGCGCGGTGGACACCAGGTCGAAGTACCCGGTGCCGACCTCGCGCTGGTGCTTGACCGCGGTGTAGCCGTCCGGCACGGCCGCGAACTCGGCCTCCTGCAGGTCGACGTAGGCCGTCATGCCGTGTTCGGCGTAGCCGCGGGCGAGCTGGAACATCGAGTGGTTGAGCGCGTGGAAGCCGGCCAGTGTGATGAACTGGAAGCGGTAGCCCATCGCGCCCAGCTCCCGCTGGAACTTGGCGATCTGGTCGTCGTCCAGGGCCGCCTTCCAGTTGAAGGAGGGCGAGCAGTTGTAGGCCAGCATCGTGTCCGGGTACTCCGCCTTGAGCGCCTCGGCGAACTCGCGGGCCTGGGCGAGGTCCGGGGTGCCGGTCTCCACCCAGACGAGGTCCGCGTACGGGGCGAAGGCGAGGCCGCGGGAGATCACCGGCGCCATGCCGGGCTCGACCCGGTAGAAGCCCTCGGCGGTCCGCTCGCCGGTGCAGAAGCGGGCGTCGCGCTCGTCCACGTCGCTGGTGAGCAGGTTGGCGGCGAGGGCGTCGGTGCGGGCCACGATGACGGTGGGCACGTCGGCGATGTCCGCGGCTAGCCGGGCCGAGTTGAGGGTGCGGACGTGCTGGGCGGTGGGCACGAGCACCTTGCCGCCGAGGTGGCCGCACTTCTTCTCGGAGGCGAGCTGGTCCTCGTAGTGGATGCCGGCGGCGCCGGCCTCGATCATGCCCTTGGTGAGCTCGAAGGCGTTCAGCGGGCCGCCGAACCCGGCCTCCGCGTCGGCGACGATCGGCACCAGCCAGTCCGGGCCGTCGTTGCCCTCGGCGGCGTCGATCCCGTCGGCGCGCAGCAGCGCGTTGTTGATCCTGCGCACCACCTGCGGAACCGAGTTGGCCGGGTAGAGGCTCTGGTCGGGGTAGGTCTGCCCGGCCTGGTTGGCGTCGGCCGCGACCTGCCATCCGGACAGGTAGATCGCCTGCAGCCCGGCCTTCACCATCTGCACGGCCTGACCGCCGGTCAGCGCGCCGAGCGCGTGGACGTAGTCCTGCTCGTGCAGCTGCTTCCACAGGCGCTCGGCGCCGCGCCGGGCCAGCGTGTGCTCCTCGCGGACGGTGCCCGACAGGCGCACCACGTCGGCCGCCGTGTAGGTGCGCTCGATGCCGGCCCACCGCGGGTCGGACGCCCACCGGGCGGTCAGCGCCGCCGCCTGCTGCTCCTGCTGCTGCCGGACGGACGTCGTCATGGTCTGCTCCCGAGAGTGCTCGTTGCGAAGGGTGTGAGGCACCTCACCGCACGGGGTGGGTGGGCGGCCGGGTGGTGCCGGGCGGCGGTGTGACACCGCGGGACGTGGTCGCCCGGACAGCGGCGGGAATCAGGCTGACCTGGCCGTTCACCGCTGTCCTGTGTGCCTCCCGGCCGCACCACCGACTCTGGCAGCTCGCGCCGTGGCCGTCACCGCTGGACGGGTGCCACGTTCTGCGAACCTTCCACGGCGAATCCGCGAAGTCTGCGAAGGCCCGGGCGGAGGCTCCCGGGCTAGGCTGCCCCCACCCGGTCCGCGCCCCACCCGGTCGGCGGGCGGGTTCGTGGAGGGAGAGCGGCACCATGGGAAAGGCCTTCGCCGGCGCCCGGCTCCGCCGGCTGCGGGAGGAGCGCGGGCTCAGCCAGGCCGCGACGGCCCGGCTGATCGACCTGTCACCCAGCTACCTCAACCAGCTGGAGCACGACGCCCGCCCGCTCACCGTCCCCGTGCTGCTGCGGCTCACCGAGGCCTTCGGCGTCGAGGTCGGCTACTTCGCCCCACCGGACAGTGCCCGGCTCACCGCGGAACTCCGCGACGCCCTGGGGGAGGAGCTCACGGCCGGGCGGGTCACCGCCGGGGACCTCGACGAACTGGCCGCGCGACTGCCCTCCGTGGCACGGCTGTTGACCGACCTGGGGCGCGGCCGCCGGGCCGTCGCCGAGCAGCTCGCCGTCCTGGCGGGGGAGCGCGGCCCGGCGCCCGACGGGCTGACGCCGCACGAGCAGGTCCGCGAGTTCTTCTACCGCCGCCAGAACTACGTCCACGAACTCGACGTCGCGGCGGAGGAGTTGGCGGCCGGGATCCGGCTGCGGCGCGGCGGCGTGCGGGAGGTGCTGGCAGAGCGACTGGCCGGCGGGCACGGCGTACGGATCGCCACCGGCGGCGAGCAGCTCCACCAGTACGACCCGGACGCCCGGATCCTGCGGCTGTCGGACCGGCTGCGCCCCGGCCAGCAGGCCTTCCGGATGGCCACCCAGCTCGCCTACCTGGAACACGACCAGCTGCTGTCCGAACTGGCCGCCCAGGACAGCCCGGAGGCCTCCACCGCCTGGTCGCTCACCCGGATCGGCCTGGCCAACTACTTCGCCGCCGCGCTGGTCCTGCCGTACGCCGCCTTCCACGCCGAGGCGGAGTCGGCCCGGTACGACATCGAGCACCTCGCCGACCACTTCGGGGTCGGCTACGAGACCGTCTGCCACCGGCTCAGCACCCTCCAGCGGCCGCGGCTGCGCGGGGTGCCGTTCTCCTTCGTCCGGGTCGACCGGGCCGGGAACGTCTCGAAGCGGCAGTCCGCGACGCCGTTCCACTTCTCCCGCACCGGCGGCACCTGCCCGCTGTGGAACGTCTACGAGGCCTTCGCGGCGCCCGGCCGGGTGCACGTCCAGGTCGCCGCGATGCCCGACGGCCGGCGCTACCTGTGGACGGCCCGGGCCGTCACCCGCTCGCCCGGGGGCTGGGGCCGGCCCGGCAAGACCTTCGCCATCGGCCTCGGCTGCGAGATCCGGCACGCCTCCCGGCTGGTCTACTCGGCCGGCCTCGACCTCACCGACGAGAGCGCCGCGACCCCGATCGGCCTGGGCTGCAAGGTCTGTGAACGCCCGGCCTGCCCGCAGCGCGCCGCGCCCGCCATCGGGTGGCCGCTGGCGGTCGACGAGCACACCAGCAGCTTCGTGCCGTACCGCGCCGTGACGCCGTGAGGCGGCGCGCCCTGCCCGCGGGGTCTAGACCCCGGCCTGGACCCCCGTCCGGCGTCCGAGCGCGAGGCGGAGGATCAGCCGCCAGTCCGCGGGGGCGGCGGGCGGCGGGGCCCCGGGGCGGTGCCGCGGCACCCGGACGCGCAGGGCGCCGGGGCGGATCTCGCAGACCACCGGGGTCGGCAGCACCACCGCCTCGCCGTCGACGCCCACCGGGACGGTCGCGGCGTCGGCGGTGACGGTGACCCGCCCGGCCGTCAGCAGGCTCACCGCCGGGGACCGGGCCCCGCGCAGCGCGAGGTCCGCGGCCTGGGCGGCGCCGTCCACCCGCAGGCCGAGGACGCCCAGCGCCCCGCCGTCGAGCCGGGGCCGGCGGCCCGCGCCGAGGGGGTCCGCGCCCGCGTACGGGTTGTTGCTCACCAGCAGTGCCTGCGGGTTGTCCAGCCGGGTGGCGCCGGCGACGGCCGCCAGCCGCGGCCCGGTGCTGCCGAGCAGCAGGTCGGGCAGCGCGCCCAGTGCGGTGCTCGCCTTGGCGTCGCGGTACTCCGGGCTCTGCACGATCTGTGCGTAGACCCCGAACGAGACCGTGTTGACGAAGGGCCGGTCCGCCACCCGGCCGAGGTCCACCGTCAGCTCGACCCCGTCCGTCAGCGCGTCGAGGCAGGTCGACGGGTCGTCGCGGTCGAGGAGCAGGTCCATCGCGAAGTGGTTGCGGGTGCCGGCGGAGACCACCATGAACGGCACTCCGCGCTCCGCCGCGACGTCGGCCACCAGCGCCTGGGTGCCGTCGCCGCCCGCGACGCCCAGCAGGTCCGCCCCGTCGGCGACCGCCCGGCGGGCCAGCGCGGCGACGTCCTGGTGCTGCGCGGTGTCCAGGAGCACCACCCGTGCACCGAGCGCCTCCGCCTTCCGCACCAGGTCGAAGCGGCCGACCTTGCCGCCGCCGGACTTCGGGTTCATGATCAGCACCGGGTGCGCCGGCGGCGGGCTCTCCCGGGTCCGCATGCCGTGCGCGGGCCGCACCTCGCGCATCACGCCCCGCGCGCAGAGCAGCGCGGCGCCCCACAGCACCAGCCCGCCGAAGGCGTCGAGCCACAGGCCGTGCGCCGTGTAGAGGGCGAACACGCAGAGCGGCGCGGCGACGGCCAGCACCAGACCGAGCATCCGCAGCGCCCGCCGGTGCGCGACCGCCCACCACACGCCCACCGCCGCCAGGGCCAGCCCCACCACGCCGGTCGCCAGCACGACCAGACCCCCGGCCGGTGTCGCGACGAGCACGACCAGGGCCGCGACCGCCGCGAGCACCGCGATCCGGGCGAGGAGCGTGGCCCGTGCCTGCCTGCTGCTCATGCCGACCTCCTGCGCGCCATCCCCCCATCCTCCCGGCGCGTCGCCGTCCCGGCGCGCCGGGCCCACCCGAACGTGCTACCGGGTGCCGGGTGCCGGGTGCCGGGTGCCGGGTGCCGACCGCCGGGGTGCCGCGGACGGGAGGGCGCGGCCGTGGTGCCCCGTGGGGCCGGCACCCGCCCCGCTCCGCCCCCGGTCGTGTCCGGGCGGCGCCGGCGGGGCGCCTATGCTGGCGGCCATGATCGAGTTCCCCGGCTTCGCCACCCTGCTGGCCCGCCTGCTGGACCACCGCGGTCTGGCGCCCGCCGACCTGGCCGGGCAGGCCGGGGCCGCCGAGCCCGAGGTGGCCGCGCTCCTCGCCGGCGCCGGGCCCGATCCGGTGCTGCTGCGCCGGCTCGCGCCCGCGCTCGGCCTGGACGCCGCCGACCTCTTCGAGCTCGCCGCCCTCCCGCTGCCGGAGGACCTCGCCCCGGCCGGCGGCATGGCCACCACGTCGATCACCGGCGTGATGCGCTTCGCCCTCGCGCTGCCGCCCGAGGCGCGGGCCGAACTCCGTTCCCACGTGGCGGGGTTGCCGTCCGCTCGGCAGCGCGGACGGATCGAGGGCCTGCCCGCCTCCGTGCCGTACCGGCACACGCCGGGGAACGTGCTGATGCGGATGGTCGCCACCCGCAACCTCGGCTGGAACGGCACGGCGAAGGCCGTCCAGCTGCTGACCGGGCGGTCCCGGATGGCCACCGTCTACGGCCGGATCGCCGCCGACCAGGCCGAGTTGACCCCGGACCTGGTCGCCGACCTCGCGGTCGTCCTGGCCCTGCCTGCGGCGGACCTCGCCGCGCTCCTCGGCCTCCCGCTGCCCGAGGACGCGCCGGCGCCGGGCGGGGCCGTCCGGGACACCGCCCTGCTGCTCCGGGACCTCCGGCGGCTGGGCGTCGAGCAGTTGCGCGAGGCCGAGGACCTGGCCAGGTCCCTGCCGCCCGCCTGAGCCCCGGGCGCAGGGGCCGGGCGGCGGTCAGAGGCCGAAGCGGGCGCGGTGGGTGGCGGGGACGAGGTCGGCGTACTCGGGGTGCTTGGTGATCCACCCGCGGATGAAGGGGCAGTAGGGCAGGACGGCGAGCTGCTGGTCGCGGGCGGCGTCGAGGGCGGCGCGGGCGAGTCGGCTGCCGAGTCCGCGGCCCTCGAAGCGGGGGTCGATCTCGGTGTGGATGAAGGCGATCTCGTCGCCGGAGCGGTGGTACTCGGCGAAGCCGGCGAGCTCGCCGTCGTCGGTGATCTCGAACCGGGACTGCGCGGCGTTGTCGGTGACGGACTGCTCCATGGTTCCTCCTCGGGTGCGGCTGACCGCCTGGTCGGTGCCCCTTGATTATAGTTGAAGAATCAACATTTGTCGCCGTCGACCAGCCGGAAGGCCAGACAGACCACCTCGGTGTCGTCCTCGACCACGCTGCCCAGGCGGCCCCAGTAGCGGCGGTGACCGGCGCGCCAGTCGTCCAGCGAGGTGAAGCCCTCGCCCTCGGCCCGGGCATGCTCCCAGGCCACCGCCGCGAAGGACGTCACCTCTATGCCGGTGATCTCGATGACGGCGACGGGCCGCCCCCGGACGTCCAGCAGCGCCAGCCGCTCACCCGGGTGCTCCAGGTCCTCGGCCTGCGCGGCGTAGTCCGCCAGCAGCCCGGTGGTGGTCGTCTTCCTCCCCTCCAGCACCAGCGCGTTCAGCTCGACCCGCATCCCGTCCGGCGTACCCAGCTCCATCGAACGCATGCCGTTCACCCGCGGCCACATCGTCGATCCACTCCTCTCCGGCGACCCTGCGGACGGATCGTCACGCCCCGACGATAGGAGCAGCGGACCACCGCGACCGGCAGGATCCGCCGGACGGGCCCGGCCGTTCACGGCAGCCGGTGCCATGAGCCCCGGGCGCCGCCCGAGAATTCACGGGAATACCCGACGGGGTTCGGGGCAAGCGAACGGCGTCCACAGCCGCCACCGATCGGGAGGTCGTTCACGTGGTTCCCCTGCTTCTCGTTCTCCTCCTCGCCCTCATCCTTTTCGGTGCCGGATTCGCCATCAAGGTCCTCTGGTGGATCGCCGTCGCCGTCCTGGTGATCTGGCTGCTGGGTTTCGTCGCGCGCGGCACGAGCGCCTCCGGCAGTCGCGGCCGCTGGTACCGATGGTGACCCGGCACCGCAACCTCCGCCCGGGAACTGACGGACGGGAATTCCGGGCAGCCGCGATCCTGCGGAACGTGCCGGCCCGGCCCGTCGGCGAGGAATCGAAGCGCGGGCCCGGTGCCCGCGGACGGAAGGGAAGGACGACACCATGAACCTGCTGGACGGCAACACCACCGCCACCGGCGTTTCGACGACCGCGGACGCCCTCCGCAGCGGGGCGGTCACCGCCGTCGGCCGCGGACGACGGATGGCCTCACAAGCCGCGCAAACCGTCCGGCCCGGGCTGGCCGCGGCCGGGCGCACCACACGATCGGCCGTCCGCACCGGCCTCCGCACGGCCCGGCAGTCGATGCCCGGTGGGCGGCACGGCGCCCGCGCCGGGCTCGCCGCCCCCGCCGCGAAGGTCTCGCCCGCGGCCCGCAGCGGCGTGGTGGCGGCAGCAGCCGCCGCGGCCGTCGTCGGCCTCGTGGTGTGGCGCCGACGGAGCTGACGGGCCCGGCGGCGCAACCGGGGGCCGACGAACCCGGGAAGGGAAACACTCCGCGGGGAGGTCCGGGATTTCCCCGCGGGAATCCGATGGACCGGTGGGTTCCCGATTCCGGGAACCCACTCGGGAGGGGGAACCACGGGCATGCTCGGCCGGATCGACGACCATCAACGGCGGTTCCGCGAGCCGGCGGCCGGACAGGGCGACGGCGAGGGCGGCTCCGGTGCCGGCCACGACGCGGGCGCCGCCGGCGACCGCGGCCACGCGACGGAGCCACGGTCCTGACACCGGCCGCGGACCTGCCGGAACCCCCGGCGCTCCAGGACGGCTACCGCGTACCCGCGGGCACCTCCGGTGCGGGGGACGGCAGCTGCCGGGCGAGGAGAGCGCCGAGGCGCTCCGGCTCGACGGTGCCGCGCTTGGGCAGGACGGTGAGGCAGGACGCATTCCTGTCACCACTGAGCAGCACGAAGAGGTGCGGCGTCTCCAGGTAGCGGGGCGCTGCCTGCCACGTCAGGGTGCTGGTGGAGTGCCGGTTGGCCACGGTCACCCCGCCGTGGTCGACCACGGCCCGGAACTCGCCCTTGTCGGAGGTCAGCCGGTGGAACTGGCGCGCCTGCAGCAGAGGCACCCCGAACACGACGAAGACGGTGGCGCCCGCCATGGTGACGAGAGGCTCGCTGACGCTCGCCCGGCCCGCCAGCACCAGGACCGCTCCGACCAGGCAGAGGGCGAGGACGGCGTACATCAGCCACCGCATCCGCCGCCCCGACGGGGTGGCCCGCGCCCGCGCAGTCAGCGCTTCGCGGAAGTCCTGGACGGTCAGCGTGTAGGCGAGTTCGGCCTGCTCCGCCTCTCCGCCCCGCTCGGCCTGCTCCGTCGGCGTGTGCTGCGCGTCCTGCGCGTCGTCCATGGTTCCCCTCCGGTGATCCACTTATGGCGCGCGGATCGTAGCAGCCGCGACCCGCGCGGCGCGCGCGTGATTCCTCCAGGTCAGAGCGCCACAACCGCGGCCGGGGCCACCACCCGGAGGTGGCCCCGGCCGCGGACCGACGTCGGGGGGCTTCCCCGTGCGACGGCGCCCCTGGGACGCCGCTGTCGACGGTGCGGCAGGCACACCCTCCAGCTGCCAGGACCAGTGGCGCTCGAACGCTCCGGGGAGGCGGGTGGTGTCGGACATGACGGCTCCTTCCGAGCGGACGGTTGTTTCCGCCCGCTCGTCTGTCGCGATTCGCCCGGTGCATGCCCGTCCGGGTCGGTGGGGCCCGCGCCGGAATCGGCCCGGGGAGGGGTGGTCCGGTTGTTCGGCGTTTTTGTTCAATGACCGAGGGCCGAACCAGAACAACCCCGGTGCGCTACATCTGTAGCGCACGCCCCACCCGTGACGTGCGACGGACCAGGGCCGCAACAGCGCCGAACCCCGGGAGAGTTCACCAGATGACGACGCTCTGCATCGCGAACAACCGCACCGAGGAAATGGTCGGCGACCTCACCGGGATGGAGCGGCTGGAGCAGCTGTTCGCCGGTTGCGGGGCCCAGCGGATGCTCTGGTGGGCCGAGGACGGCGACGTGCTGGTGCTGCCCTGGGGGCCCGACCCCGAGTACCTGGCGTACGTCACGGGGCTGACCGGCGTGCGCGCCGGGAGCCTGACCTTCGTGGTGCCGCCGCCGGGCGCCCAGGGGGACCAGGTGCTCACCACGGACCGCCTGACGCACCCGGACTTCCGGGCCGAGCTGCGCCGGGCCCTGGACGGGCGCACCCTCGACCGGGTGCTGGCGATCTCGCCGAACGGGGCCGTGGCCGAGCTGGCGGCGGCGCTCGGCGCGGCGCACGCGATGCCGGGGCAGGCCTTCGCCCTGCAGGGCGGCAACGCCATCGTCAACAGCAAGGCCGGGTTCCGGGCGCTGGCCGCCGGCGCCGGGGTGCCGATCCCGCCCGGGACGGTCGCCGGCTCGCCGGCCGAGGTCGAGGCCGCCGTCGAGGGACTGCTGGCGCAGGGGCACAGCGTGATGGTGAAGGTCGAGTACCAGGCGGGCGGCTTCGGCAACGAGATCCTCAGCCGGGACGAACGGGTCGACCCGGCGGGCGCGGAGCGGGTCGTGCCGCTGCCGGACCGGGCCGCGGTGGCCGGCTACGTCGCGCAGCGCTGGGAGTGGCTCACCGGCGGGCGCGGGCAGCGGGTCGTGGTGGAACGGTTCTTCGCCGACTCCGCGCCGCTGTACGCCCAGTTCGACCTGGACGACGAGGCCGTGGTGCTGGCCGGCTGCGGCGAGATGGTGATGCAGCCGGTGGTGATCGGCGAGATCACCCCGCCGGTCACCCCGGACCCCGCGACGCTGGCCGAACTGGTCGACCAGGGAGCCCGGTTGTGCGAGTCGCTGCGGACGATCGGCTACCGGGGCACGGTCAGCGCGGACGCCGTGCTGACGCCCAAGGGCGAGATCTACTTCCACGAGACCAACGGGCGGCTCACCGGCTCCAGCCACCTGCACGACGCCTACGTCGGCCGCCTGCTGCGCCCGGAGCACCGCGGCTCGCGCTACCTGCTGGAGCTGGCGGGGCTGAAGGTGCCGTCCTTCGCCGGGGCGGTGGCCGCGATCGGGGACGCCGGGCTGGCCTTCGACGCGCGGACCGGCACCGGCGTGGTGTACAGCTGCGACTTCGCCCCGGCGGACGGCTCGGTGATGTACTGCGTGATCGCCGAGGACCCGGAGGCCGCCCGCACCCTCGAGGCGCGGCTGCTCGCGCTGTTCGCGGCGTGAGCCGGGTGGACGGGGTGGACGAGGCGGACCGGGTGGACCGGGTGGACCGGGTGAACCCCGACGGCCCAGGGAGCGCCGAGAGCACCGCGAGCGGCGAGCACGAGGAGCACGACGCGCGCCCCGCGGCCCCCGGCGGGATGCGTGCGGCGGTGATCCACCGCTACGGCGGGCCCGAGGAGTTCCGCACCGAGACCCTGCCGGAACCGGTGGCCGGCCCCGGCCAGGCGCTGGTCGACGTCACCCTGGCCGGGCTCAACTACGCCGACCTGCACTGCCGCACCGGCGAGTACGCGCGCTACCCGCTGCCGGCGGTGCTCGGAGCGGACGTGGTGGGCCGGCGGCGCCGGGACGGCCGGCGGGTCGCCGCACTGCTGCGCGAGGGCGGCGGGTACGCCCGCGTCGCCCGCGTCGAGGAGGCGTTCACCGTCGAGGTGCCGGACGCCGTCGGGGACGCGCAGGCGCTGGCCCTGCTGGAACAGGGCGCGACGGCCTACGGCGCGCTGACCCTGCTGGGCCGGCTGCGCCCGGGCGAGACCGTCGCCGTGACGGCGGCGGCCGGCGGGGTCGGGCACCTGGTGGTGCAGCTCGCGAAGGAGCTGGGGGCGGGCCGGGTGGTCGGTCTCGCCTCCACGCCGGCCAAGCGGGAGTTCGTCCGCTCGCTGGGCGCGGACCGGGCCCTGGACCCGGCGGACCCCGGGCTGCCCGAGCAGCTCGCCGAGTCGGGCGGGGTGGACCTGTTCGTGGACCTGGTCGGCGGGCCGCTGCTGCGCACCGGCTTCGACCGGCTGGCGCCGTTCGGCCGGGTGCTGTCGGTCGGTGCGCGGGGTGGCCCGGAGGAGAGCTTCGCGGTGGACGAGCTGGCGGACCGCTCGGCGGGGGTGCTGGCGTTCTGGCTCGAGCACGTCCTGGCGGACCGGGTGCTGTTCGCCGGCATCGCCGAGCGGCTGTTCGGGCTCGCCGAGCAGGGGCGCCTGGTGGCGCGGATCGACCGCACGGTGCCCCTGACCGGTGTCGCCGGGGCGCACCGGGCGCTGGCCGCGCGGGAGACGGTGGGCAAGGTGCTGGTGGACGTGCACCGGGAGGGCTGAGGGCTCGGCGGCGCGCCCGCCGGGTCGCCGCGGGCCGGGCCCGGCACGGATCTCCGTGCCGGGCCCGGCGCCTCTGCGTCCGACCGCGTCCGACCGCGAGCGGAAGGCCCGGCCCGTCGCCCTGCGGGGCTCAGTACCCGGCGGCCTCGTCCAGGCCGTGGCCGCGCAGCGGCACCAGGAAGCTGCGCTCGAAGACCACCACGACCTCGCCGGTCGACTTCGTCCCGGTGGTGCGGCAGCTGACGATGCCCTGTCCGGGACGGCTGCCGGAGAGCCGGGTGGCGAGGGTCTCGGTCTCCGCGTAGAGGGTGTCGCCGGTGAACACCGGGTTGGTCATGCGGATGTTCTCCCAGCCGAGGTTGGCGATGGTGCGCCCGCTGGTGGAGCGGGCGGTCATCCCGCCGACGATGCTGAGCGTCACCAGGCTGGAGACGATCGGGCGCTTCCACGGCGTGTGCTCGCTGTAGGCGGCGTCGATGTGCAGCGGGGCGTCGTTCATGCTCAGCATGCTCATCAGGACGTTGTCCAGCTCGGTGACGGTCCGCCCGGGGCGGTGCTCGACCACCTCGCCGACCGTGAACTCCTCGTAGTAGCGCCCGACCACCTCGCGGTAGCGGTGCTCGCCGATCCGCCGGTACCCGGCGAACTCGGATCCGTCCATGGTGGGTCTCCCGGGTTCTAGAGGTCGGCGGTGAGTTCCTTGACGTGGCCGGCGAACTCGCGGATCAGCCGCTCGTCCATGTCGGCGCGCATCATCAGGCGCAGGCCGGCCTCGCCCTTGGGCACGATCGGGAAGAAGACCGCCGAGCTGTAGAAGCCGCGCTCGAAGAGCTGGGCGGACAGCTTGACGGCCTGGTCGGCGTCGCCGACGTCGACCCGGCGCACCGGCAGGCCGTTGCCCGCGAAGGTGGTCGGCAGAAGCGCGTCGAAGAGGTCGATGTTGCGGTTCAACCG
Source organism: Kitasatospora sp. NPDC101176 (assembly GCF_044768035.1). Classification (NCBI taxonomy): domain Bacteria; kingdom Bacillati; phylum Actinomycetota; class Actinomycetes; order Kitasatosporales; family Streptomycetaceae; genus Kitasatospora; species Kitasatospora sp. NPDC101176. The sequence goes on along the minus strand of NZ_JBIWPA010000003.1, from coordinate 488,261 downwards.
GGCCTGGAGATCGGCCAGTTCGGGGGATCGGTGGATGGACGCGGCGCCCAGTGAGGCGCCGACCAGCGGCAGCGCGACGTTCTGCGACCACCCGACCGGTCCGGCGTGCCGGTGCAGGAACTCGAACTGCTGGCGGTTGCCGAGCATCGCGACGCCGCCGCCGGTGCCGAAGCCCTTGCCGAGGCTCGCCACGATCACCGTGAGCGGGTTCATCTCCAGCCGGGAGCGGACGAAGCCCTCACCGCGCTCGCCCATGATGGAGAGCGAGTGGGAGTCGTCGATGTAGAGGAACAGCCCGTAGCGGTCCTGGAGTTCGAGCAGGCCGTCGAGGGCCGCGGCGCCGCCCATGGAGTAGGCGCCGTCGGCCACGTAGGCGACCCGTGGGTACGTGCGGCAGATGTCCTCGAGGTAGTTCAGGTCGTTGTGCGGGCAGGTCAGCACCATCGACTCGTCGGCGCAGATCGGCTTCACGTACGCCATGCAGAAGTGGCAGAAGCGGTCGAAGACCATCACCCGGGGGCCGCCGCCGCCCTGACAGGTGCCGTCCAGGTGGCCGGAGGCGATCAGCGGCAGGATGCCGGCGGTGAGCGAGGTGCAGGACGCGCCGGGCAGGATGTGCGCGCCGAACAGCTCGCCGAGCTCCTCCTCCAGGCGCACCAGCAGGTTGTGCCGGATCCGGGTGGTGGAGGTGACCAGCCACGTGCTGCGGGACTCGGCGAGCGCGTCCACCGCGCCGGCCGCGACGGTCGGGTGGTTGTTCAGGCCCAGGTAGGCGCAGGAGACCATGTTGGCGAACTCGTGGCCGGTCTCGCGGACGATCAGCCGGTTGTTGGACTCCGAGTCCACCGTGATGCCGATCAGGCCGTGGGCGGCGGCCGCCTGCCAGACCGGGTCGGCGGTGGCGAGCATGGCCTCGGCGTTGCGGTAGCGGCGCGGGCCCAGGATCGATTCTTCGGTCATCGTCACTTCTCCGTCGGGTGGTTCGGGTGGCTCGGGTGTCGGCCGCGCTCGGCGCGGTCCTGCGGATGGTGCGGTGAGCGGGGCCCGGCCGGGGGCGTCCGCCCGGTCGGGGCGCGTCGTGGGGTCGGGGTGGGTCGTCCGGCCGGGGCGCGTCGTGCGGTCAGGGTGAGTCGTCCGGTCAGAGCGGGCCGTCCGGCCGGGGCGGGTCGAACTCCTCGATCAGCCGCTGCGAGGCCTCGAAGAACGGCATGCCGACCATCACCCCGTCCACCACGGTGACCGAGCGGCCGTTCTCCCGGCCCGCCGCGACCACCCGGCGGGCGTGCGCGAGCAGTTCCTCGCCGGGGCTGAAGGTCTCGTTGATCAGCGGGAGCTGGCTCGGGTGCACGGCGATCTTTCCGCTGAAGCCGAAGTCCCGGGCCAGCCCGGCCTCCTGGCGCAGCCCGGCCAGGTCGGCGACGGCGAAGAACGGGGCGTCCATCGCCTCCACCCCGGCGGCTCGGGCACTGTTGACCACCCGGGCGCGGGCGTGCGCCAGGGCCGGCCAGGAACGGCTGGCACCGACCGCGAAGGCGTAGTCGGCCGATCCGAAGACCAGCCCGCGCAGCCGGTGCCCGGCGGCCGCGATGGCGGTGGCGTTCTCGATGCCCAGCGGCGTCTCCACGACGGCGAGGAACGCCGTGTCCGGGCAGTCCGCGCCGAGCGCGCCGGCCGCGATCTCGACGTCCCGGGCGGACTCCACCATCGGGATCAGCACGATGTCCGGCTTGACCCGGTACCGGGTGATGGCGATCAGGTCGCGCAGACCGTCGGGCCCGGAAAGGGTGTTGATGCGGACCGCGCTGCGCGCGAGCTTGGTGGACGGGAGGGTGAAGAACTCCTCGGCCAGCCGGCGGGCCTCCTCCTTCCGGGTGGGTGGGACCGAATCCTCCAGGTCGACCATGGCGATGTCGGCCCCGGACTGGTGGCTCTTGGTATACCGCTCCACCGCCATCGCGGGTGTGGACAGGAGGGAACGGCAGTACCGCGTGAACTTCATGGATGTCTCCGAAGTCAGCGAAGGCTGCGGGTCCCGGTTCTATCCCACCGCCATTGTTCGGCGCCGCAGGGCTGGACATTGAACATCAACTCGGAACAACCGACCCGCAGGCACCATTGTTCGGCGCCAACCGCCCTGTGCATGATGAATCACGGGGGATGGACAGGAGACACGCGTGAGACGCGTGGGCGCGCAAATGTGGTCAGGACACCGCTTCAACGGAGAAGGGGGCCGTAGTGCCGCGTCGGGAGAGTCCACTGGACCCTGGGGACGGACCGCTGCTGCGGTTCGCGGGTGATCTGCGAGCCCTGCGGGAGCGGGCCGGGAGCCCGCCGTACCGTCAACTCGCCGTTCGGGCGCACTGTTCGGCGGCCAGTCTGTCGGTGGCCGCGGGAGGCCGCCGGCTGCCCAGTCTCGCCGTCACCCTCGCCTACGTGCAGGCCTGCGGCGGGGACGTGCGGGAGTGGCAGCACCGCTGGCAGCTGCTCGCCGCCGAGATCGCCGCCGACACGGCCGCCCGCCGGCGCGCCCAGGACGCCGGGCGGGCCCCCTATCCGGGTGCGGCGGCGTTCGAGGCGGCCGACGTCGAGCGGTTCTTCGGGCGCGAGGTGCTGCTCGACCGCCTGGTGGGGCTGCTCGACGAACGGCGGCTGGTGGTCGTCACCGGTCCGTCCGGCGTGGGCAAGTCCTCGCTGGTCAGGGCCGGCCTGCTGGCGCGGCTCGGGGTGCCGGCCGGGTCCGGCGCCGGGGCGGTCCGCGCCGGTGGGCCTGGGTCCGGCGGGCCCCCGGGCCAGGCGGCCGCGCCGGGCCGGGGCGGGGCGGCGGTCCGGCCGGTGCCCGGTTCCGGGGCGCCGGTGGCGCTGCTGTCACCCGGCGACCGGCCGATGGAGGCGTTCGCGCTCGCGCTCGCCCGGCTCGGGCAGCGGGTCGGGGAGGCGGCGCGCGGCGGGTCCGGGCCGGCTGGCGGGGATCCGGTGCTGGTGGTCGACCAGGGGGAGCAGTTGCACACCCGGTGCCGGGACCCCCGGGAGCGGGCCCGGTTCCTGGACGCCCTGGTGGCGACGGCCGCGGGCGCCCCGTCGGAGGCGCTGACCGGTCTGCCGGTCGAGCCGCCGGCGCGCTGCCGGGTGGTGCTGGTGGTCCGCTCGGACCGCAGCGCCGCGCTGTTCGCCGAGCACCCCGGGCTGGCCGGCGCCGGTCGGCACGCGGTGCTGGCGGTCGGGCGTCCGGCACCGGACGAGCTGCGCCGGGCGATCACCGAACCGGCGTTACGGGCGGGCTGCACCGTCGAGGGCGCGCTGCTGGCCGTCCTGATCTCGGCCGCCGCTCAGCAGCCGGGTGCGCTCCCGCTGCTGTCGGCGGCCCTGCTGGAGACCTGGCGGCGGCGCAGCGGCAACGCCCTGACCCTGGCCGGGTTCCAGGCCACCGGGGGGTTCGAGGGCGCGTTGGCCCGGACGGCGGAGGCCCTGTTCAACGGGCTGGACGCGGCGGACCGGGGGCGGGCGCGGGCGGTGTTCCTGCGGCTGGGGGTGGAGCTGCTGAGCGGGGTGGAGGCCGCGCCCGTCGGCGGAGCGGTGCAGGCGGGGGCGCCGGCTCCGGTGGACGGGCTGCTCCCGGCGGGCGGGCCGGCCCTGGGCAGCGGGATCACCTCCGGCGGCGAGTTCGTGCCGGGCGGTGGGTTCGGCCCCGGTGGCGGGTTCACCGCGGGAAGCGGGTTCACCACTGGCGGATCCGCGGCAGGAGGCGGGTTCGCGCCAGGAGCAGGGGTCGGGTTCGCGCCAGGGGGCGGATTCGCCGGCACCGGCGGGTTCGTCTCCGGTGGGTTCGTCTCCGGTGGGTTCGCCTCCGGTGGCGAGACGACGAGCAGGCGGCCCGTCCGCCGGGCCGAGTTCGACGACCCCGGAGTGCCGGAGGTGCTGGAACGGCTGGTCCGCGCACGGCTCGTGGTGGTCGACCGGGACACCGTCGAGCTGTCCCACCACGCGCTCCCGCAGGCGTGGCCCAGGCTGCGCGGATGGCTGGCCGAGGGCCGGGAGGCGCTCGGCGAACAGCGCAGACTCACGGCGGCCGCGCGCGGGTGGGCGGCCGCCGACCGGGACCCGGAACTGCTCTACCGCGGCGTGCGCCTGGAGGAGGCCCGGCGGCGGATGGCGGCCGGCGAGCTGGCCCCGGCCGGGGTGGAACGCGCCTTCCTGGCGGCCTCGGCGCTGGCGGCGGCCAACGACCGGCGCCGGGCGCAGCGCCAGAACCTCGCGGTCGCCGGGTTCGCGGCGGCCGGTGGAGCGCTGCTGGCGCTGGCGGGTGGCAGCCGGATCCGGCGGGCCTGGCGGTGGTGACGGCGGCGGCGCACCCCGGCCCCGCCCCGGCCGGCTCCGGGCGGGCCCCGTCCGGGCGTTGATCGGCCTCGGGGCGGGGAGAGCTGAACAACCGCCCCGATCAAACGACGGGCGGTCGCGGCGGCGCGGGGGCGGCGATCACGTCCTTGCGCCGCCGTCGGCCCGGCCGGTAGCTTGACGGTCGATCCCGGGCCCGTCGAACGGTGACTTCGGCTGCCCGATCGACGATTTCCCGTTCCGCCGTGGTCGGCCGGAGGCGTTCCGGCGATCGGTCCGGACCGATTCCGCGACCGGCCCGACCGGTTCGGCTCCCTGCGCCGCGGCCGGCCCGCGCCGTGCGGCGCCCGGCCGACTTCGCCGTCGCGCCGCCGGTGGTCGCGTCGCGTCGTCCACCGGCGGCGCGGAATCCCGCCGTTCTCCTCCGTACCCGCCGTATCCCGCTTTTTCGCACCGCATTCCGTGGTCCCCGTCGCTCGTCGCCGTTCCCGGCGTTCCCGCGTTCCCGCCGCTTTCGCCGCTTTCGTGCTGCTCGTCGTTCCGCCGTTTCCGCGTTCCGTTTCCCGAAACCCGTGTCAAGGGGGAGTCATGTCCAATTCGGCCCGTCCGGTCCACAGTTGGGACGAGTTCAGCACGCTGCGCGAGGTGGTGGTCGGCAGCGCGGTCGGCGCCCGGCTGCCCGAGCAGTCCGAGCCGTCCTCGTGGCTGTCCTGCTTCCCGAAGACCAGCGCCGCCGACCTCGCCTCGATCGAGGTCGGCCCCTACTCGCAGCAGGTCGTCGAGGAGACCGAGGAGGACCTGGACGCCCTGGTGGCCACCCTGCGCGGTCTCGGCGTCACCGTCCACCAGCCCGAAGTCATCGACCACGCGGCCGCGTTCGCCTCCCCCTACTGGGCGACCGACGGTGGCTTCCACTCCTACTGCCCGCGCGACCTGACGCTCGTGATCGGCGAGACGGTGATCGAGGTGGCCAGCCCGATGCGGCAGCGCTACTTCGAGGTCTTCGGACTGCGCGGCCTCTTCCAGGACTACCTGCGCCGCGGCGCCCGCTGGCTGGCAGCCCCCCGCCCGCAGCTCAGGGACGAGCTGTTCGAGTACGACGCCGACGGGCTGCCGCTGCTCGGTGAGGCCGAGCCGGTCTTCGACGCCGCGAACGTGCTGCGGCTCGGCCGGGACGTGTTCTACCAGGTCTCCCGCAGCGGCAACGAACTGGGCCTGCAGTGGCTGGAGTCGACGCTCGGACTGCTCGGCGACGGCGGCCTGCGGCTGCACCCGCTGCGCGACATCTACGGCTACACCCACATCGACAGCACCATCGCGCTGCTGCGCCCGGGGCTGGTGCTGCTCAACCCGGAGCGGGTCACCCCGGAGACCGTGCCGGCCCCGCTGCGGACCTGGGACATCCTGTGGTGCCCGCCGGCCGAGCCCACCGGGGAGGCGCCCGAGCACTCGCTGAGCGAGAGCTGGATCAGCATGAACCTGCTGATGGTCTCCCCGGACACGGCGATCGTGGAGTCGGGTCAGGAGAGCCTGATCAAGCTGCTGGAGCACGCGGGCATCACGGTGCTGCCGCACCGGCTGCGGCACTCGCGGGTGCTGGGCGGCGGCTTCCACTGCGTGACCCTGGACATCCGGCGGGACGGCGGGCTGGAGGACTACCTGTCCTGACCCGGACGGCACAGACGGCGGGGACGGCGGGACGGTACGGACGCCGGGGCGGGGGGTGAGCGGGCGGCGGGGGGGGGGGGGGGGGGGCCGGGCCCCCCCCCCCCCCCCCCAGGTAACGTAAAACAAAAGCCATAGTGGGGCGGAACGCCGGGCCGGACAGAAAAGGAAATAGGTAGTAGCGG
>NZ_JBIWPA010000003.1:386479-482071 GCF_044768035.1 Kitasatospora sp. NPDC101176 | reverse complement strand
CGGGGGGGGGGGGGGGGGGGGGTTTGGGCGCGGGGGGGGGGGGGGGGGGCGGTTGGCGGCCGGGGGGGGGGGGGGGGGGGGGGGGGGGGGGGGGGGGGGGGGGGCCCCGCCCCCCCCCCCCCGACCGTAGATGTCCGTACAACTTCAGGCATTCGTCTGCCGTACAGCGGGCAGTCATGAACGGTCCGCCGGGCGGTACCCCGTACCCGCTGTTCTTGGGGGGCCCGTCCTCCACCCCTTCGTGACCCGCGGAGTCGTCCCCCATGGCTGATCTGAACCGCCGCCGTTTCCTCCAACTGGCCGGCGCGACCGTCGCCTTCTCCTCCCTCTCGGAAAGCATCGCCGTGCCGCCGCCATCGCCCCGGCGGGGAGCACCGGCACCATCCAGGACGTCGACCACATCGTCGTGCTGATGCAGGAGAACCGTTCGTTCGACCACTACTTCGGTGCGATGAAGGGCGTCCGCGGCTTCGGCGACCCGCGCCCGGTCACCCTGCCGAGCGGCAAGTCGGTGTGGCACCAGACGGACAGCGCCAAGAAGGAGGTGCTGCCGTTCCGCCCGCAGGTCAGCGACCTCGGCATGCAGTTCGTCCAGGACCTGAACCACGACTGGGCCGGCGGCCACAAGGCCTTCAACAACGGCAAGTACGACCAGTGGGTCCCCGCCAAGACGGCCACCACGATGGCCTACCTGACCCGCGACGACATCCCGTTCCACTACGCGCTCGCCGACGCCTTCACCCTCTGCGACGCCTACCACTGCTCCTTCATCGGCTCCACCGACCCGAACCGCTACTACATGTGGACGGGCTACACCGGCAACGACGGTACCGGCGGCGGCCCGGTCCTCGGCAACCAGGAGGCCGGCTACGGCTGGACGACCTACCCGGAGCGCCTGGAGAAGGCCGGGATCTCCTGGAAGGTCTACCAGGACATCGGCGACGGCCTGGACGCGGCCGGCTCCTGGGGCTGGATCGGCGACGCCTACCGCGGCAACTACGGCGACAACTCGCTGCTGTACTTCACCAACTACCGCAACGCCAAGCCGGGTTCCCCGCTCTACGACAAGGCCCGCACCGGTACGAACGCCAAGGCGGGCGACGGCCTGTTCGACCAGCTGAAGCGGGACGTCCAGGCCGGCACGCTGCCGCAGGTCTCCTGGATCGCGGCGCCCGAGGCGTTCACCGAACACCCCAACTGGCCCGCGAACTACGGTGCCTGGTACGTCTCCCAGGTCCTGGACGCGCTGACCTCCAACCCCGCCGTGTGGGCCCGCACCGCGCTGTTCATCACCTACGACGAGAACGACGGCTTCTTCGACCACGTGGTGCCGCCGTTCCCGCCCTCCTCGGCCTCCCAGGGGCTGTCCACCGTGTCGACCACGGCGGACTACTTCGCCGGGAACGCCGGCAACGCGGCCGGCCCGTACGGCCTCGGCCAGCGCGTCCCGATGCTGGTCGTCTCGCCGTGGAGCACCGGCGGGTACACCTGCTCGGAGACCTTCGACCACACCTCGATCATCCGCTTCATGGAGCGCCGCTTCGGCGTGGCCGAGCCCAACATCTCGCCCTGGCGGCGGGCGATCTGCGGCGACCTGACCACCGCCTTCGACTTCACCGCCTCGAACCCGGCGCCGGCGGTGCTGCCGTCCACCGCCCGCTACCTCCCGCCGGACCGCAACCGGCACCCCGACTACGTCCCCACCCCGCCCGCCACCGGCACCATGCCGCGGCAGGAGGCCGGCACCAAGCCCACCCGCCCGCTCAAGTACGCCCCCTACGTGGACGGTTCGGCCGACACCGGCACGGGCAAGTACCGGCTCACGTTCAGTGCCGGCGCCGCGGCCGGCGGCCAGTTCCTGACGACCTCGGCCAACCGCACCGACGGCCCGTGGACGTACACCGCGGAGGCGGGCAAGACGATCGCGGACGCCTGGAACACCACGTACTCCAAGGGCGTCACCGACCTGACCGTCCACGGCCCCAACGGCTTCCTGCGCCGCTTCCGCAACCCCGGCAAGACCGCCGGGCCCGAGGTCGCCGCGCGCCACAACCCGACCACCGGCAACCTCGACCTGACCCTGACCAACGCGGGCACGGCGGACGCGGTCCTCACCGTCACCAACGCCTACGGCGGCACGCCACGCACCGTCACCGTCCGCCCGGGCGCCACCGTCGCCCACACCGTCGACCTCGGCGGCTGCCGCAACTGGTACGACGTCACCGTCACCTCCAGCGCCACCGGGGACTTCGTGCGCCGGCTGGCCGGGCACGTGGAGACCGGGGCGCCGGGCCTGTCCGACCCGGGCATCGTCACCTCCTGACACCGGGCGGCCGGAGCCTTCCCCGTTCCGCCGTCACTGTCCGTCAACCCCCCTCCGCCACTGTCCGTCAACGCCGGTGCGGCCCCCTCGGACCCCGGCACGTCCCGCCCCCGTGGCCGGACGTGCCGGGGCCCGAGGCCCGTCCTACCGTAGGAACATGGGCACGATCCGTACGGAAACCGTCTCCGGCGGTGCCCGGCGGTCCCGGATCGACGAGCCGTCGAGCGCATCGCGCACCGGGGGCGCGAGCCCGTTGGACCTGGTCACCCTCGGGGCCCTGATGGCCCGCTCCCGGGGGCGGCCGGAGACCGTGGTGGCCCTGCTGGACGGTCCGGTCGCCCTCGGGCACCCGGGCCTGCGCGGCGGACGCCTGCGCCGACTCCCCGGCGGCACCCCGGTGGGATGCGCCGAACCGGGGAGCGAGCAGTGCCGGCACGGCACCTTCGTCGCCGGCCTCCTGGCCGCACGACGCGGCACGGTGGCACCCGGCATCTGCCCGGACTGCACCCTGCTGGTGCGGCCCGTCTTCGCCGAACCCGGGCAGCCGGACGCCGCCGCGCCGCGGACCGACCCCGACCAGCTCGCCGAGGCGCTCGCGGCCGTCGTGGACGCCGGTGCCCGGGTGGTGAACATCAGCGCGGACCTCAGCTGGTCGGCGGTGCGGGACGGCCGGGCGCTGACCGGAGCCCTGGACCACGCGGCCCGGCGGGGAGTGATCGTGGTGGCCGCGGCCGGCAACCAGGGCGTGGTCGGCAGCTCGGTGCTCACCCGCCACCCCGCGGTGATCCCGGTCGCCGCCTGTGACCGCCACGGCCGCCCGGCGCCCTACTCCAATCTCGGCGCCACGATCGGGCGCTCGGGTCTGAGCGCCCCCGGCGAGGGCCTCCTCGGTCTGGCCACCGGCGAGCGCCAGCCGCCGATCAGCGGCACCAGCGTCGCCGCGCCCCTGGTGACGGGCGCCGTCGCCCTCCTGTGGTCCGAGTTCCCGCGGGCCGGCGCGGCCGACGTCCGCCGGGCGCTGTGCGACGCCGCCCGCTCCCGCCGGACCCTCTGGCCGGCCCTGCTGGACGCCTCGCGCGCCCTGGACCGGCTGGCGGCCCGGACCGGTGGGACGACCACCGCGAGGAGGCCCTCATGACCGACCGCACACCGGCCGCCCCCGAGCCGGCCCGGAAGCAGGACCGGCCCAGGATGCGACTGCCCGGGTTCCTCACCGACGAGGACGTCGGGCTGGGGGACGTCATCAAACGCGCGACCTCGACGGTCGGCATCCGGCCCTGCGGAGGCTGCCGCCGGCGCGCCGAGACGCTCAACCGGTGGGTGGGCTTCCGCGGCCGCTCGCCGCGGTGAGCACCCGCCGGCGCAGGAACGAGGAACACAGCCGATTCCGCAGCAGAAGGGAGTGGACCGATGGAGGAGTCCAGCACCGAGCGCACGGCAACAGAGCTGATCGACGAACCCGCGGGAGCGGACGGTACGGGTGGCCCGCGGGCGCGGGCGGGCGAGACCGCCGAGGTGGTCCCCGTGTCCGTCGCCGCCGCGGAACCGACCCCGGCCGGCTGCCCCGGCTGCGGCGGAACGGACCCGTTCCGGGCCGGGTCCGCACACGTCTACGCGGTGGGGCGCATCGAACCGCGCTTCCCCACCCTGAGCGCGGAGAAGGAGTTCGCCCAGGTCACCGGCCGGTCCGAGGTCACCGGGCTGACCGACCGGGAGGCCCTGCAGGCCGTCCTCGCCCAGCCCGGGAACCGTTACCTGGCACGGCAGTTGTGCTGGGTGCTGACCATCCAGGGGTTGGAGACCTACCTGCTGTACCCCCGCGACCCGCTGGACCTCTCCCAGCTGGTCGAGGCCGTCCGCCCGAGGCCCGACCCGGGTGACCTCGACGTCGTCATCGGCACGGCCGGGCCGATCGCCCCGCCGGAGGCCTGCAACGGGCTGACGGTGCCCGTGGTCGCCTTCGACCAGATCTACTCCTTCGACCGCCGGACGCTGCTCGGCAGCCTGCCGGTGCCGGACGGCCAGGACGAGGACCGCTACCGCTCGACCGCGGAGGAGGTGCTGGACCTGGTCCTGCAGCTCTCCGACAACGCGGGCGCCGCCGACGAGCACCGGGCCGTCAACTACCTGGCCGTCCGGTACCCGGCCGTCTACGCGCGCGCGGCCGAGGCGTTCGGCCGCAACCAGTCCCTGAGCGCGGTCGAGGTCCGGCCGTCGCGGATGGGCGGGGGCGGCCGGACGATCGTGGACGTGGTCTTCTCCTACACCGGTCGCGACACGGACGTCACGGAGAAGGCCTTCGTCCGGGTCGACGTGACCGAGCGGTTCCCCTTCCTGGTCACCCGGCTCCAGCCGTACTTCGAGCGCTGACGACGGTGAAGAAGGCCGCTGGGCGGAGCCAGGAGCCAGGAACCAGGAGCGAGGAGCGAGGGACGAACGGGGCAGAGGACGAACCGAACCAGTGAGAGGAGAAGCGTCATGCTTCCAGGTTTCACGGCTGACCGGGCGACGGCGGTGACGCGCGGTCACTACCGGGGGAGGGGCCGCAGCACCATCGCAACCGCCGGCACCGAGGTGCCCGCCGTCCACCGGGCGGCCGTGCAGGGCGCGTACGGGGGCACGTGGTGCATGGGCGGGGTGATCACCGTCGTCACCGTGGACCGGGACGACGAAGGGAGGGTCACCGGCTGGCACAACGTCGACGAGATCGGCAGCTGCGAGCCGTCGAACGGCAACTTCCCGATGTAGACGGCGCTACGGGCGGCCCTCGGGCAGCCGGGCGCGCAGTACTGCGGGTCCCCCCTGACAGGAGGTGTCAGGGGGGACCCGCAGTACTGCCGGGCCCGGTCGTCGCTACACGACGCACGGGGCCTCGCCGTAGGAGACGCTGCCGTCGTCACAGCTCACCTCGACCGGTGCGTAGCCCGGGCCGACGCAGATCCCGCCGCCGCTCGCGCCGCGCATGCACGACACGTCGTCCGCGGGGGCGCAGCCGCCGTACGAGTAGCTGCAGCCCGCCGGACGGACCAGCCCCTGACGGGCGGAGCCCCACGAGCTCCGGCCGGGTGTGCCGCGACGGCGCCAGGGCTCGGCGACCTGGGTCCCGCGGGGTACGGCGTACCGCAGGGCGCCCTCGTCGACGGGGAACCCGCCCGAGTCGCAGCAGGGGCAGCCCTCGGCGGTGATGCAGACGCAGTTGGGGATGCAGCCGAGCCCGGAAGCATTCAGCCCGGATCCGAGGGCCCGGGCCGGGGCCACCCCCCGGCGCCCGGACGGCGGGCCCTGGCGGTGGGCGCCGGTGCGGTAGTACCCGCCCGGTGGGCCGAGCGACGACTCGGCGGCAAAGCCTGGCATGTTCATCGTGATTGCCTCCTCCCGGAGTTGTCCTCCGAGCAGCGTGAAGCGGTACCGGCCGGGTCGGGGTCGGCCGGTTGCGCGGTCGGGCCGGTCGCGCGGTCGGGCCGCGGAGGTCGCGAGGGGTGCGGAGGCCGCGACGGGATCCGGCGGCGCTCCGGTGGCGATTCGGTGGCCGGGGCTGACACGGCCGGGGCTGTCGGGTCCGCCCCCGGAACGCGAGCCCTCCACTCCTCACGATAGGGAGCCCGACACCCCGCGGCATCCCGGCCGCCGACCCCGCGCGGGCGCCCGCCCCACGGAGAGTGACGACGCGCCGGACGGTCCGGCGGAGCAGCCCGGCCGGGCCTCGCTCCGGCCCCGTCCGGGCATCACCCCGACCCCGTCCGGCCCGTGGTCCGACCTCACCCGGAGCGCCGTCGCGGACGCCGGGCCGCCACCCCGGGGCGGTCGGCGGATACTGGGACCCGTGTCCGCGCACTGGGTGCTCCACGTGGACCTCGACCAGTTCATCGCCGCCGTCGAGGTCGCCCGCCGGCCGGAACTGCGGGGTCGGCCGGTGGTGGTCGGCGGCACCGGCGACCCGACCGCCCGGGGCGTGGTGTCCACCGCCTCGTACGAGGCACGCGCCCACGGCGTCCACTCCGGGATGCCGCTGCGGCTGGCCGCCCGGCGCTGCCCGGAGGCGGTGTTCCTGCCCGTCGACGCGCCGGTCTACCGGGAGGCCTCCGAGCGGTTCACCGACACCCTGCGCCGCTTCCCCGCCGTGGTGGAGGTGCTCGGCTGGGACGAGGCCTTCCTCGGCGCGGACACCGACGACCCCGAGGCACTGGCCGCCCGGATCCGGGCCGCGGTGCACGTCGGGACGGGCCTCTGGTGCTCGGTGGGGATCGGGGACAACCGGCTGCGCGCCAAACTCGCCACCGGCTTCGCCAAACCGACCGCCCCGGACGGGCCGCCCCCCGGGCACAGCTTCCGGCTCACCCGGGAGAACTGGGTGTCCGTGATGGCCGGGCGCCCGACCGACGCCCTCTGGGGGATCGGGGCCAGGACGGCCCGGAAGCTGGCCGACGCCGGCATCGGCACGGTCGCCGAGCTGGCCGCCGCGGACCTGGAGGAGCTGGCCGCCCGGTTCGGCCCCGTCACGGGCCCGTGGTACCGCGCGCTCGCCCACGGCGCCGGCGACACCGAGGTCAGCGACGCCCCGCACCGCGCGCGCTCGCACAGCCGGGAGACCACCTTCCAGCACGACCTGGTGGACCGCGCGGAGATCGCCCGCAACGTCACTGTGCTGGCCGGGCGGGTGGCCCGGGACGTCGAGGACGAGGGCCGGCCGGCCGTCCGGGTCACCGTGAAGGTCCGCTTCGCGCCCTTCCACACCCACACCCACGGCCTCGCCCTGGAGGCACCGACCAGCGATCCCGCCGAGATCACCCGCGCGGCGCTGGAGGTCCTGGAGCGCTTCGACCGGGACCGCCCGGTCCGGCTGCTCGGCGTCCGCGCCGAGCTCGGCGAGCCGTAGCAGCCGCGAGCCGTCCCGTCCGGCCCACGGGCTCACCGGCCCACGGGCTCACCGGCCCACGGGCTCACCGGCCTACGGACGATCTGGCCCACGGGCTCGCCGGCCCACGAACGGTCCGGCCCACCGGTCTACCGGCGCACGGACGGTCTGGCCCACCGGCACCCACCGGCCCTCGCCGGCCCTGGGACCGTCCGACCGCGCGGCGCCCCGGCCTCGGGCGGTGCCTCACGCCGAGCCGGGACGCCGCCCGGCGCCGGCCGCGTCCGTCGCCTCCGCGGCCTCCGCCCCCTCGACGAGCAGGCGCGCGGCCACCGCCGCCCCGTCGGTGCGGATCGTGCAGGCCTCCGCCAGCGCCCAGGTGCGGGCCTCGGGTGCCAGCGCCGTGGCGAGCGCGGCGGACAACGAGTCGACGGTCGGCGTCCGTCCCTCGTGGGCCACGCCGATCCGCAGCTCGGCCACCCGGGCCGCCCAGTACGGCTGGTCCGCGATCCGCGGGACCACCACCTGGGGCGCCCCGGCGACGGCCGCCGTCGTCGTGGTGCCCGCGCCGCCGTGGTGGACGACGGCGGCCACCCGCCGGAACAGCGCCTGCTGGTTCACCTCGCCGACGACGAAGCAGTCCTCGCCGTCGTCGACCGGGGCCAGCCCGGCCCAGCCGCGGGCGAGCACCACGCGCCGGCCCAGGGCGCGGCAGGCCGCCACGGCCACCCGGGCGATGTCCGCCGGGGCGTGCGCGGCCATGCTGCCGAATCCCACGTAGACCGGGGGCTCCCCGGCGTCCAGGAAGGCCTCCAGGTCGGCCGGGAGCGGCCGGTCGTCGGCCAGGATCCACGCCCCGGTCTGCACCAGGTCGAGCTCCGTCATGCCCTGCGCCGGGCAGAGCGTCGGATCGGCCGCCAGCCACGGCCGGTCGCCGAGGACGTGGTCACGGACGTTCTCCACCGGGGGCAGCCCGATCGCCGCCCGGCGCGCGTTGAGCGCCGGCCCGTACAGGGCGTTCACCCGCTGGGCGTCCTGCTCCCAGAGCACCCGGTTGTCGGTCTCGCCCGCCGGGGACGGCGTGCCCGGCCGGGCTCCCGGCGGGAAGTGCCGCGACGGCAGCCCGAGGACGTGGAAGCAGGCGAGCACGTACCGGATGCCCAGCTGCTCCGCCACGTCCCGCGCACCGGCCGGCATCAGGCCGGTGGCCAGCAGCACGTCGCACCCCTCGGCCGCCGCGGTGAGCGTGTCGAACCGGGCGGCGACCAGCTCCGGCGCCAGCCGGAAGGCGTCCTCCGCCGTCGGTGGCCGCGGGCCGGCGACGATCGAGCGCACCGTCGGGCCGAGCGGCACCAGCGGCACTCCGACCCGCTCCAGCAGGGCCGCGAACTCCTCGTCCGGTGGCGCGGACACCCGCACCTCCGCGCCGAGCTCCCGCAGGGCCACCGCCAGCGCCGCCAGCGGCTCGACATCCCCGCGCGATCCCCATGTCGTCAACAGCACGCGCATTTCCGAGACTCCCGTTTCCGCAGGTCATGGCATTTCCGGGGGTCGATTGTGCGGCAGGAGGGGGGCCTTGCCACAAGCCCCCGGGTGGGCTATAGCTTGGTAGTGGCGGGGAGAGCCGTCGTTCCCCCGCCCCCTCCCGCACCCGGCCGGGTTCCGGCCCGCCCCACCCGCGCGTCGTACCATCACGGCCATGCCGCATCGGGAACTCCCCTGGACCGTCGCCCTGGTGAGCGATCACACCGGGCCGGGCCCCGCGCCGGCCCGGCGCCGGGAGCGCCCGGACGGCCTGCTGGCCGCCAAGGGCGGGCACCGGATCCACGCCCGCGAGCAGGCGGTGGCGTGCACCGCCGCCGACGGCCGCCACCTGTGGACGCGCCCGCTGGAGGGCCTGCGCTGCACCGGGGCGTACCTCTCCGGTGGCCGGGTCCTGGTCACCACCGACACCCTCGCCTACACGCCCTGGGGCTTCACCGGCCCGGCGCTGCTGCTCGACCTCGCCGACGGCGCCCCGCTCGCCGAGCAGCGGGCCGGGTCGGCAGCGGCGCTGAGCGGCGGCCGGTTCCTGGTCGGACTGCGCGGTTACGACGTCTTCGACACCTGGCAGTACGCGCCCGACGGCACCGTCGCCGACTCCTGGCGCAGCTGCGGCCACTTCGTCGTCGGCAGTGGCGTCCGGGTGGTCGAGACCCGGGGCTCCACCGCCGAACCGAGCCGGGTGGTCCGGCTGCACCCGGGCGGGGTGGTCGAGCCGGGCCCCGAGCTGACGGAGTCCCAGGTGGGCCGGCCGGTGGTCCTGGAGGACGGGACGGTGCTGGTCCTGGACGCCGGGGTGCTTCGCGCCGTGGACCGCGCCCTCGCCGGCACGGTGCTGGCCGAACTCCTCCCGGTGCCGGCGGGGGAGCACCACCGGTTCCTCGGCTCGCTGCGCCGCGAGGGCGAGCACCTGGTGGCCCGGATCGAGGCCCGCGACCCGGAGGACCCGCGCAGCTGGACCACCCGGACCTGGACCTTCGCGCTGCGGCGGCGGCCGGGGTCCTGACCGGTGTCTCCCGGTTCGTGTCTCCCGACCCGTGTCTCCCGACCCGTGACTGCTGACCCCGACGCGTAAGGCCTCGTCCCGGTGCCGTGACCCGGTCGGTCCGCACCATGCCGTTCCGCCCGCCAACCGGGCGAGCCGGCGGTCGGGACGGCATGGTGCGGGCGGTCCGGGTGCGCCGCGGCCGGACACTGGCGGCCCAGGGGCAGGGCAGGAGGCGGGAGACGCATGGACGACGACGGCCGACACACCGCCCAGGGCACGGGGACCACGGGCACGGGGACCACGGGCACGGACCCGGGCACGGATCCGGGAACGGCCGACCGGGCCGGGGTGCTGGGGACGGCGCTTGCCGGGGTGCTCGCCTTCTCGCTCTCCTCCGGCTCCTGGCAGTGGTTCTCCACCTACCTCGGGCTGACCCTGCTCGCCGTGGTGTTCGCGTTCAGCCGACCGCCGAGCCGGACGCCCGGCGCCGGGGCCCGGTTCGCGCGGAGCCTGGCGGCCTACGCGCTGGTCGTCGGCCTGGCCGCGGCGCTGGCGCTCGCCCCGGCGATGCAACGCTGGGCGTGGCTGTTCCCGATGCCGGAGACCCGCAGTGCGTGCGCCCACCTGGGCCGCTACGCCGAACTCGGAGCCCAGGCCGCGCTGGGTGACCTGGCCGGCCAGGACGCCGCTGCCCTGGCGTACGCGCAGAGTGATCAGGCCCGGCACGCCGTCGACGACTGCCTGGCCGCCCCGACGACCCGCTGGCTGCCGGTGTACGGTCTGGCAGCCGCGGTCCTGGCGGTGCTCGCGGTCTGGCTCGCAGACCGCTCCGGCACACGCCGCCGGGCCGCCGCACCCGAGGAACGGTGACGGAACGTCACTGGATCGGGCTGCTCCCGCACCCCCGCCCGGCCCGACCGGGAGTAGGTTCGGAACCGTCAGGGCCGGCGGCGCCCGGTGGCCGGGCAGGCGACGGGGCGGCGGCGGTACGGCTGCGAGGGCTCGGGAGGGCCGGATGAGTGGTGCCAGGGTGGCCGTCGTGACCAGCGGCGCCGGGATCGAGTTCGACGAGGACCTGCCGCTCATCGTGCGGGCGCTGCGCGCTGACGGCCTGTCGGCCGAGTCCGTGCGCTGGGACGACGGCTCGGTGGCCTGGGCGGAGTACGACCTGGCCGTCATCCGCTCGACGTGGGACTACGTGGAACACCTCGACGCGTTCCTGGCGTGGGCCGACGGCGTGGCGGCCGCCACCCGGCTCTGCAATCCGGCGCCGGTGGTGCGCTGGAACAGCGACAAGCACTACCTGAGGGAGCTCGCCGCGCGCGGGGTCGCCGTGGTGCCGACCCGGTTCCTCGAACCGGGGGAGCGGTTCACCGCCGCGGACCTCGACGGGATCGGCGGCGCGGACGGCGTGGTGGTCAAGCCCGCGGTCTCGGCGGGTGCGCAGGACACCGCGCGCTACCGGCCCGGAGGGTCGGCGGACGCCGCCCGGCACGTCGGGATGCTGCAGGAGCGGGGAGGAGCCGCGATGGTCCAGCCGTACCTGCCGCGGGTGGCGGAGGGGGAGCGCGCCCTGGTCTTCCTCGGCGGCGTCTTCAGCCACGCGATCCGCAAGGACCAGCTGCTCACCGAGCCCGGGCTGATCGACAACGACCGGATGCCGCACCTCGGCGTCACGCCGTACCGGCCGACCGGTGCCGAGATCCGCACCGCGCTGGCGGCGCTGGCGGCCGTCCCGTCGCCGGACGCGCCGCTGTTCGCCCGGGTGGACCTGGTCCTGGACGGGGCCGGGGAGCCGGTGGTGATGGAGCTGGAACTGATCGAGCCGAACCTGTTCCTGGCGGCGAACCCGGACGGGCTGGGGCGTTTCGTCGCGGCGGTGGCGGCGCGGGCCGCGGCGCCGCGCTGAGCGGGGACCGCTCCGGCCGGGCTCTTCGCGGGCCGGGTCCTGTGCGGGCCGGGCGGTTCGAGTCGGCGCCGACCCCGGGTGGGGTGAAGGGTGGCCCGGGGTCGGCGCGCGGGGTGGCTCAGGCGCGGTGGTACTGGATCGGCCTGGTGACCTCGCCGCCGAGCTCGGCGGCGGCACGGCGGGCCCAGGAGGGGTCGCGGAGCAGCTCGCGGCCGAGCAGGACGGCGTCGGCCCGGCCCTCGGCGAGGATGGCCTGGGCCTGGGCGGGCTCGGTGATCAGGCCGACGGTGGCGACGGGCATGCCGGTGCCGTTGCGCACCGCCTCGGCGAAGGGCACCTGGTAGTCCGGTCCGGCCACGATCCTGGCGTCGGGGGCGTTGCCGCCGGTGGAGACGTCCATCAGGTCCACGCCGTGCGCCAGCAGCTCCTTGGCCAGTCGGACGGTGTCCTCCGAGGTCCAGCCCTCGCGGTCGTCCTCGGGGTTCTCGGTCAGCCAGTCGGTGGCGGAGATGCGGAAGAACACCGGAAGGTCCTCGGGCCACACGGCGCGCACGGCGTCGACGACCTCCAGGGCGAGGCGGATCCGGCCCTCGAAGGAGCCGCCGTAGGCGTCGGTGCGGCGGTTGCTGTGCGGGGAGAGGAACTGGTTGATCAGGTAGCCGTGGGCGCCGTGGATCTCGACCCCCTGGAAGCCGGCCTCGAGCGCGCGGCGGGCGGCGTCCCCGAACTGCCGGACGATCCCGGCGATCTGCTCGGTGGTCAGCTCCTCGGGCGTGGTGGACGCGGCGTCGAACGGGATGGCGCTGGGGCCGACCGGGGTCCACCCGTGCGGCTCGTCCGGGGCGAGCGCGCGGCCGCGCTCGATCCAGGGGCGCTCGGTGGACGCCTTGCGGCCGGCGTGGGCGAGCTGGACGACCGGAACGGTGCCCTGCTCCTTCAGGAAGGAGGTGATCCGCCGGAACGCCGCGGTCTGGGTGTCGTTCCAGAGCCCGAGGTCGTACGGGGAGATGCGGCCCTCGGGGCTCACGGCCGTCGCCTCGGTGATGATCAGCCCGGTGCCGCCGGCGGCGCGGGCCGCGAGGTGGGTGAAGTGCCAGTCGTGCGGGACACCGGCCGCGTCGCCGTCGGGGGCCGCGCTGTACTGGCACATCGCCGCCATCCAGATGCGGTTGGGGACGGTGAGTTCCCGCACGGTGTACGGGGCGAAGAGTGAGGTGCTCATGTCGGACTCCCGGTGAGGCGGTCGGCGCGGTGGTTGCGGCCGATCTTTGCGCGTGAACACAATAATTGTGCACGCGCGTAAGTTGCAAGCGCTGCCTATTTTTCCCGCCGGGCGACGCCTGGGTCGTTCCCGGGATCGGAGCCCGCCTCGCCGGGCAGCAGGGCGAGCAGGCTGCGGCGGGCCGAGTCGACGTGCTCGCCGGCCAACCGGTCGAGCTCCTCCTTCGCGCCGCCGTCCCGCAGCAGCCGGGCCAGCTCGCGGTGCTCGTCGACGACCAGGGCGCGGTACTGCCCGCGGGCGAGCGCGACCCGCTGCAGCTGGAACAGGAACACCTGGGAGCGCACCGCCTGCCAGGCGTCCGTGAGGCGCCGGTTCCCGGCGGTCGCGTACACCTGGTCGTGGAAGGCCATGTCCAGTGCCAGCAGGTGCGGCACCCCGGCGCCGTCGGCCAGTGCGGCCGCCATCGACTCGACCAGTCGGTCGAGCTCGTCCAGCTGCGCCGGTGTCGCCCGCCGGGCGGCGGTCGCGGCGGCCAGCCGGTCGAGCGCGGCCCGCACCCGGTAGACCTCCTCCACGTCGTCGGCGGTCGCCGCCACCACGGTGGTCGGGCGGTGCCAGCCCGTCCGGACCAGCCCCTCCCGTTCGAGCCGGGCGATGCCCTCGCGCACGGCGCCCCGGCTGACGCCCAGCGAGTCGGCCAGTTCGGTCTCCCGCAGCGGGGAGCCGGGCGGGAAGTGCCCGTCGAAGATCGCCTCGCGGACCCGGTCCGCGACCTCGTCGGCCAGCCCTCTGCGGGTGGCCTTCATCAGGGGTAGGTCACTCATGCCCGAATGTTGACATTCGGACGATGTCCGGATCAAGGTGGAACCGCCGCCGTGTCGCGCACGGTGCATCCCGCCCGCGACCCCCAGGGAGCGTCACCCATGACCCGTCCAGCCCCCGCGGCGACCGTGGCGACCGCGGAGCCGGAAACGACCGCGGACGTGACGGCGTCCGCAGCGACCCCGGCGTCCCGTCCGGTCCGGGGCGTCCTGGTCACGGGAGCCTCCCGGGGCATCGGCCGCGCCGTCGCGCACGCCTTCGCCGCCGCCGGCGACCGCGTCGCCGTGCATTACGGCTCGAACGCCGCACAGGCCGAGGCCACCCTGCTCGCACTCCCCGGCGACGGCCACGTGCTGGTGGGCGGCGACCTGAGCGACCCCGCGACCGCGCAGCGCGTCGCCGACACCGCGCACGCGGAGCTCGGCGGGGTGGACGTCCTGGTCAACAACGCCGCCGTCGCCACCTCGGAGGCCAACGCGCACCCCGTGGCCACGGTCCCCTACGAGGACTGGCAGCGGATCTGGCGGCAGATGGTCGACGTCAACCTGCTCGCCGCGGCCAACCTCAGCCACTGCGTCGCCCGCCACCTCATCGCCCGCGGCGCCCCCGGCCGGATCGTGAACATCGGCTCCCGCGGTGCCTTCCGCGGCGAACCGGACCACCCCGCCTACGGCGCGACCAAGGCCGCCCTGCACGCACTCGGCCAGTCCCTCGCCGTCGCCCTGGCCCCGCACGGCATCTCGGTGACCTCCGTCGCCCCCGGCTTCACCGCCACCGAACGCGTCGCCGACCGGCTGACCGGGGCCTCCGGCGACACCCTGCGCGGCCAGAGCCCCTTCGGCCGGGTCGGCACCCCCGAGGAGGTCGCCGCCGCCGTCCGCTACCTCGCCTCGCCCGAGGCCACCTGGGCCTCCGGCACCGTCCTCGACCTCAACGGCGCCTCCCACCTGCGGCTCTGAGCGGCCCGGGCCGCCGCAGTCCGACGGCGGCCGCCCGGTCGTCCGTGCGCCGTCGCACGGGTGGGTAGCCTTCCCCTGCGGCAGGGGTTCCACCCGAACCGCCCCGGAGCGATCCGGGTCGTGCCGCGGTGAGCCGGGGGAGGCGTCGTGCCGATCGAGTTCGTCCGTCGCGTGGACGGCCTGGTCTACCGCTTCCGGGAGGACGGGACGTTCAACGGCCGACCGTCCTACCGGCGGCTGGACCTGGACGTCCGGTGCCGGTGGCTGCCGGAGCGGGGCTGGTGCACCGTCGACGCCGACGGAACCGCCAACTCCTGGCCGCTGCACGGCCGGAGCGGCGAGGAGGAGGTGCCGCCGCGCGGCCCGTGGCGCAGCTGGAAGGCCGGCAGGTCGTACCTGTACGACCTACGGCGCCTCGACGAGCCGCGCTGAGGGCCCCGTGCGCCGCGGCGCGGGCCGCGTGCGTAAATCGGTTGGGCGGACGACATCCGGCTGGTAACGTCTGCGCAGCCGTGAACGAACGCGAGGAGGTGAGACCCATGAAGGCTGTCAGCAGGTGGGTGCTCCCCCTTGTCGTCACGGCGGGCGATTGACGAAGGTGTCGCCGGGAGCGCCTCGGAACAGGTACTCCCGAAAGGCCACACCCATGAACCCTTCCCATCCCGCCTCGAACCAGGTCGACCGCGAGGTCGCGGTGACGAGGATCTCGGACACCCAGTGGCAGGCCGTCGCGGACGACCAGGTGGTCGGCTGCGGCGACGCCTCGCGCCGACCCGACGGCCGGCTCTTCGTCAGCGTCGACGTCTGGCAGGACACGGACTTCGACCTCGTCGCCACCGCCATGCTGGCGGACCTGGCGGCCCCGCTGTACACCGTGGTCGACGAGGCCGACCCCGCGTCGACGGCCGCCTGGCAGCGGATCGGCTTCGCGGTCGAACGCCGCGAGTGGGGCTACGTCGTGCCCACCGACCCGCAGGTCACCGGGCTCGGCGAGGTGCAGCCGCCCGCCGGCGTCACCGTCCTGTCCGCCGGCGAGGCGCAGGAGGCCCCGCTGCTCGCCCTGGACCGCGTCGTCCGCGACGAGGTCGAGTCCTCCGTCGGCTGGCGATCGATGCCGGCCGAGGTCCTGCCGCGACCGGCGGGGACGACCGTCGTCGACTCGTCGCAGTACGCTGTGGCTCGGCAGGGCGACGAGTATGTCGGCCTGATCCGGGTGAAGCGGCTGCCGCGGCAGCCGCGGATCGGACTGGTCGCCGTCCGCGCCGACCACCACCGCCGCGGGGTCGCCCGGGCGCTGCTCGCCCACGCACTGGGCGAGCTGCACCGCTCCGGCACCGCCACGGCCTGGGCCGAGGTCACGGAGACCAACACGGCCGCCACCGCCCTGTTCGAGGGCATCGGAGCCCGTCGCTCGGGCAGCACCCTCGAGCTCGTCCGCCGCTGACGCCCCGTCACGCGTTCGGCGTCTTGCCGCACGACCGTATGACCGCACGATCGCCACACCGCCACACCGCGCGTCTTGCCGCACGACCGTATGACCGCACGATCGCCACACCGCCACACCGCCAAGCCGTATTTGTAGCCACCGCGCGTCGACGAACGAAGAAATGAGACTCATGACCAAAGCAGCAGGAAGCAGCATCGAGGTCGAAGGCACCGTCACCGAGTGCCTGCGCAACGCCACCTTCAGGGTGGAGCTCAAGAACGGGCACACCGTGCTCGCCCACATCAGCGGGAAGATCCGGAAGAACTACATCAAGATCCTCCCGGAGGACCGGGTCCTGGTGGAGCTCAGCACCTACGACCTGACCCGCGGCCGCATCCGCTACCGCTACAGGTAGGACCGCAGCGACGCCGGCGCCACCCCGCGGTGGCGCCGGCGTCGCCGTGTCCGGGCCCGTGCCGCTCGCCTGTTCGACCGACGGCCCGTGCTGCCGAACCCGTGGGGCGGGGGGCGCAGGAGCGCAGGATAGATCGCGCGCCGGTCGGGCGCCTCGCCCGCTGGGGTGCCGCGGCCGGTTCCACTCATCCGGCGGACCGCTGCCGCCACGGCCGCCGCCCCGCGCCGCCGCCGGCCCGGCGGACGGACCGGGGATGAGCCCGTCGGCCCAGGTCAGGACGGGGGCGATCGCTGCAGGGCCGGCTGCTGGCGGCCACCGCCGCGTCCGCGTGTCGCCCCGTCACACGCGCCACACCCGCCCGACGAGCCCCGCCACGCGCGGGCGAGGCGGATGGATCTGGCCGATAAGCCGTCAGTCCGTGGTCGATGAGATTGACTGCGAACGAAGGGACTGGGGATGCTGATCGGGCACGATGCAATCGCCAATCGGTTGCGCGGTGGATTCCGGGCTCCGGGTCCCGGGTTTCGATTCGGAATTTGATTCCATTCGAATGAGGAGAATTCGTGATCTCGAAAACGAAGAAGATCGTCAGCTCGCTGACCGCCGCGTTCGCCGCGGCGGCGGCGTTCACGGTGGCGGTGCCGTCCGGCACCGCGTTCGCCATCGACCACATCGAGTGCCGGGGCGGGGAGGAGTTCCTGAAGA
Source organism: Kitasatospora sp. NPDC101176 (assembly GCF_044768035.1). Taxonomy (NCBI): domain Bacteria; kingdom Bacillati; phylum Actinomycetota; class Actinomycetes; order Kitasatosporales; family Streptomycetaceae; genus Kitasatospora; species Kitasatospora sp. NPDC101176. The sequence continues at coordinate 464,905 of NZ_JBIWPA010000003.1, read as the reverse complement.
TCTGGTCGCACAGCGGCGGCAGCCAGAGCGTCGACTGCTACGCGAACGCCGGCCGGACGTCCTTCGGCGGTTGGTGGGTCGACCGGATCTCCACCGGGAACAACGACCTCATCTACTACGATGCCAACGGCGACTCCGTCAAGATCCCGCGCTGGACCGACATCTCGTTCCCGAACCGACCGCCGCAGGTCAACTCGATCGAAATCCTCTGACGGACCGCCGGTCGAAGGCCGGGAGCCGGCTCCCGGCCGAGTTCCGGAACGGCTGAGCGCTCGCGTCGGCCGACCCGACTCCGGGTGGATACCGAATTCCCCTGCCAAAGGAATGCGCCCACCCGGCTCCGTCCCCGCGGCCGTCCCCGGATCCGTCCCCGGGGCCGGCCGCGGAGGGCGTCCTGGCCTCGGTGGTACGCCGCCTCACCGCGGTGACGCTGGGTGACCCGGGGCCCAGGACAGATGACGGACCGCCACCACTAGACTCCCCGCGTGTCTTCCCATCAGCTGATAAGCCTGGCCTCCGGTCTGAGCCTCGTCACAGCACTCGTCGTCCTGGTCAGTCGCTGGAGCGCCGGCGCCCGGGCACCGGAACGGCCGTCGATCGCGCTACCGACCTTCGACTACCGGGCGCACGGCGGTTCCGGCTGGATCGACCAGACCCTCGCCATCACCAACCCGAACGCCGTCGACGTGGCCCCGGTTCTCGCCTTCACCCCCGTGGACGCCGACGGGCGCGCCCTGCGCAAGGTCCGCGTCGGCACGGCGTACGGCAGCGACCGGGGCGAGCTCGTGGTCCACCCCGACGGCGGCTTCGACGTACTGAACTTCTCCGGCCCGGACGCGGACCGGGTGGCCGACGTCCGGGTGACCGTCACCAAGCTCCTGGTGCTGCCCGCCGCCGGCGCGTCCGGCTACATCGAGGCCAAGCCGACCCGCGGCGGCGAGGCGGTCAGCCGCTTCGCCGCCTTCGACGCCGTCGTCCTGGAGAACCCGCATCCGGAACCGGTCACCCGACGCGTGGTGCACCTGGTCTACGACTCTCCGCGGCCCGGGGCCTCCCAACAGGTCGTCCACGTGACCCCGATCGGAGACCTCGCCGTGGTGCCCCCCGAGGGCCACCTGGTCGTCCCGGTCACACCCCCCGTCGCCGCCCTGATCCGCGACCGCGGCGCCGGCCAAGCCGTCAGCCTCAAGACCTATCCCTCCCGCTGACCCCCGGCCCCTCGGGCCCCCGGGAACCGGCCGCCCCACGGCCCAGGGACGCTCTGATCGCCGTTGCTGCGCGCCGGTCCGGTCGGGTGCAGCCCCGCTGCCCGCGTTCCCGCGGCCGGCGCCGGCCCGGCGGCACAGCCGCGTACGGGACCGAGGGCAGGACGAGGCCAGCCCGTTCCGGGCTCTGCCGTCCGGTCGTCCTGCCGTGCCTCCGGCTCGCCGACGGCTCCCACCGGGAGCGCCCGGAATCGCCCCGCAGACGGGGTTGACGACGGTGCTAGGGCTTGTCTGACAATTCGCGTCGCATCCGCGCGCGGCGGGAATTGTCAGACAAGCCCTAGCGGACGGGAACCGTGATGCTGATGCGCTTGCCGCCGGTGGGCAGCGGCCGGACGGTGCAGGTGGCGGAGATCCGGCGGACGATCATCCAGCCGCGGCCGCCGAGCCGGCTCGGGTCCCGGCCGTCGGGCTCGGGCTCCCGGGGGCACTGGCTGGTGGCGTCCTCGACCTCGATGCAGAGCACCGTGGCGTCCGCGACCAGCCGGGCGCGGAACGCGGTGAGGCCTCCGCCGTGGCGTAGGGCGTTGGTGACGAGTTCGGTCGCCGCCAGGTGGGCGTCCCGACGGGCGGCGCCGGTGTCACCGGGGACGTGGTCGAGCAGGCCGGTGATGACTGCCCGGGCCTGCGCGGCCGTGGTCACCGCGCGGCCGGCGTCGACCGGCCCGGACAGCGGCTCGTCCGCGAGCTCTCCCGCGGGGGCCGGTACGTGTGCGGACACGGGGCTCGCCGTGCGGTCGGGGCGGGGGGACGGTTCCGGCATGCGAGGACCTCGAATGAGTGGAGTCGCAGGGCGTCCGGCGGCGTGCGGGGCCCCCGAGGCGTCGGCTGCCGCGTGCCCCGGAGGTCGGGCACGCCGCCGCACCACACCGGCCGCGGACGTCATCGGCGGTCGCCCCTGCGCGGCTTCGTGACGTCCGCGCCGGCAACCGCCTCCCCGGCCGAGGCTGCGAAGTGGAAGTAGCCGGCGGTGGCGGAAACGTCGAACAGTCGCTGCACCACCGGGTCCAGCGGACCGGCGATGACGAGTCGCCCGCCGGCTGCGGCGAGGCCCCGGTGCGCCTCGAACAGGGTGTGCAGGGTAGAGGAGTCGGCGAAGGTCACCCCGGACAGGTCCGCGATCAGCAGGGCCGGACGGCGCCCACGGGCGCAGCGGATCCTCTCGGCGAAGTCCTGGGCGCTCTCCCAGTCGAGATCGCCCCGGGCGCACACCACTTGATGGCCATCCGGCTCACGGGCTTCGCGGCTGCCCGCCTCGGCGTTCTCCGTCACAGCGGGATGCTACGGCATCCCGCTGTGACGGAGCCGGGCGGGTCCCCCGTCCCTGTGCAGGACGTTACGATCGCCCGGTACGGGGCGTACTGTCGACTCTGTCGGCCTCGGACGGACATCGGGCCAACGGCATGGTTCGTCCCCGTCCGCGCCGCATCCGTGGTGGTCCCCGGCCGCTGCCAGAACGAGTGACGAGGTGATGGTCCGACAGGGCCGACGCGATGGTACCCCTTCCGACGGACACCCCCCGCACGACGGCCGAACCCGGGCTGACCTTCCTCGGTGATGCCCCTTATCCGGTCCTGGTCCTGGCGGCCGACGGATCGGTCGTACACGGCAGCGACGCCGCCTGGGAGCTGATCGGCGGCCCCGCCGGAGCGGAGGGCGGGACGATCGCACCGTGGCTGCTCGACGCGCACCTGCGGATCTCGGCCGACCGCGACGGCCGCGACCACGACCCCCGACCGGCGGCGGTGCCGGTGCGCGGGCTCCTCGCCGGTGGCGAGGTGGAGGCCCATCCGTCGGTCCGGGCGGACGGCACCGTCGTGTGGTGGCTGGTGGACGGCGCCGACCGTGGTCTCGCACTCGCGGTCGAACGCGAACGTTGGTCACTCCTGGCCCAGTTGTCGAGCCTGCTGCTCTCCTCGCTGAACGTCCAGCGGTGCCTGGAAACCACCGCGCAGCAGGCGGCCGCCCACCTCGCGGACGCGGCGGTGGTCATCTCGCCGACCAGCGGCCGGGTCTTGCGCTTCGTGTCCTGTGTACGCGGCGGCCGGCCGGTGCACGGCGGCGTACGGGCGGACCCGGCGGAGGTCCCCGGCCTGGCGGAGGCCCTGCGCGGCTTCCCGCCGGTACCGTCGCGCTGGATCGACCCGGATGCGGCGCCGGACTGGCTGCTGCCCGACGGTCTGGACGCCCTCGGCGCGGTGTCCGTCACCCCGCTGCCGGGTCACGGCGTGCCCGCAGGGGCACTCGTGCTGCTGCGCGGCCCCGGGCACGGCGCGTTCGCGCCGTCGGAGGAGGTCTTCGCCAGGCTGTTCGCCGCCCGGGCGGGCGCCGCCGTCTCCGCCGCGGTGATGTACTCGGAGCAGGCCGCCGTCACCGACCTGCTGATGCGCGAGCTGCTGCCGCCGCGGCTGGAGCAGGTCAACGGAACGGACTACGCGGGCGGTTACCGGGCCTCCGTCGACCGGGACCGGATCGGGGGCGACTTCTACGACGTCCACCCCGCCGCGGATCCCGATGGCGAGACGCTGGCGGTGCTCGGCGACGTCTGCGGCAAGGGGCTCGAAGCCGCCGTGCTCACCGGCAAGATCCGCAACACCCTGCACGCGCTGCTGCCGATGGCGGACGACCACCCCCGGTTGCTGACGCTGCTCAACCGAGCCCTGCTGACCTCGCACCACACCCGGTTCGCCACGATGGTGCTGGCCTCGGTCCGCCGCCGGGAGGAGCGGGTGACGGTCCGGCTGTCGGCGGCCGGCCACCCGGCTCCGCTCATCGTCCGTGCCGACGGGCGGGTGGAGGCGGCCCGCACCTCAGGGAGCCTGGTGGGCGCGCTCCCGGAGACCACCGTCGAGTCGGACACCGTCGTCCTGGCACCGGGCGAGGCGTGCGTGCTGTACAGCGACGGCGTCACCGAGGCCCGCGGCGGCCCCCTCGGCGACGCGATGTTCGGCGAGGAGCGTCTGCGCCGGGTACTCGGCGAGTGCGGGTCCATGCCCGCGGAGGCGATCGTCGAACGCGTCCTGATGCTCGCCTCCCAGTGGGTCGGCAGTGGCCGCCACGACGACATGGCCGTCATGGTCGTCGCCGCGCCGCGCAGCGGCGGGCTGCCCGGGGACGGCGGGCGCGGCATCGACGGGTTCGCCGCGTGACGGCCCTCGACATCACCGTCACGACACCGTCGGCGGGCGCGGCGGACCACTGGGCCGACGAGCTGTGGGCCGCGGTGGCCGCCGGCAGCGAGTCGGCGGCTCGTGCCGTCGCCTTCGGAGCACTGAACGCGGGCGTGAGCCCCGAGTCCGTCCTCCTGGACGTGATCGCCGAAGTCCAGGCCAGGGTCGGCCACGCCTGGGCGGCGAACCGGATGACGGTGGCGCAGGAACACGCGGCCACGGCCGTCAACGACCGGGTCGTCACCGCGCTTGCGCACCACCCGGCCGTCCTCGACGCCACGCCCCGGGATTCCCGGGGGCGGGTCACCGTGTCGTGCGTCGACGGTGAGTGGCACGCCTTTCCCGCCCGGTTGCTCGCCCAGGTGCTGAGTCTGCACGGCTGGGAGGTCGACCACCTCGGCGCCCAGGTGCCGACTCCGCACCTGATCGGCCGACTGCACCGCAGCGCCCCCGTCGCCCTGGCGCTGTCCGCCTCGCTCGCCCCGCGCCTGCCCGCCGCCCACACGGCGATCACCGCCGCCCAAGCCGCGGGCGTCCCCGTACTGGCGGGCGGGGCGGCCTTCGGCCCCGACGGCTGCTACGCCCGTCTGCTCGGCGCCGACGGCTGGGCGGGGCACGCCCGGGGCGCGGCCGAGTGGCTCGCCGACGGCCCGCCCGCCCCCGTGCGGCACCAGCCCCTGGACGACCTGCCCCACCTCGCCGACCAGGAGTACACCCTGGTCAGCCGGAGCGCGCCGCGCCTGGTCGGCGCCGTCATGTCCGGCCTGGCCGAGCGGGTCCCCGCCGTGCGCGGCTACGCCGAGGTCCAGTTGCAGCGCACCGCCGAGGACATCGCCCACATCGTGGACTTCCTCGCCGCGGCCCTCTACACCGACGATCGGGACCTGTTCGGCCGGTTCCTGACGTGGACCGCCGGCGTCCTCACCGTCCGCGCGGTCCCGGCCGCCTCCCTGCTGCCCGCCCTGGACGTCCTCCGCCACGAGCTACGGGACCTGCCGCGCTCCGTCACGATCCTCGATCACGGCCGCACGGTCGTCGACGTCCTGACCGACCCACCGAACGTCCTCCACCAGCACCAGCACCACGGAAACCCGGCATGACCGCGACCCCCGAACCCGTTCCCGACGTCCTCACCCCCGAGCCGTCCGCGACGCTCACCGTCGAGGTCGAGGGCGACCTCGACCACGAGACCTGCGACGCGCTCCTCACCGACGTCACCACCGGGCTGTCCGCCCGGCCGTCCGTGACGACCGTCCACCTGGACTGCAGCGCCATGACCATGTGCGACTCCATGGGCCTGTCGACCCTGCTCCAGATCCGCCGGCACACCGATGCTGCCGGGCTGAGCCTGCTGATCGAACCCCGCCCGGCGCTCCTCGACCGCGTCCTCCAGCTCACCGGCACCACCGACTACCTGCTCCGCCGGTCCCCAGGGAGCGGCTCCCCGGGCCTCTGACCCCCGCACGCCTCACCCGAACGAGCGGCCTTTCCACCGTCGCCCGACACGATCGGCATGCTCCGCGGTTCCCGGGGCAGTCGAGCGGGAGCCTCCGGCAGAACGCCGGACGGACCGCCCGAAGGGGGACGAGGGTGACGGTCACGGAGCGGACGAGGGCGGAGCAGCGGCAGGCCGCCGCGGCGGGCGAGGTGCCGGAACGCCTCGGGTACCGGGTCAAGCGGCTACTGCTGGGGCCGCCCCTGGTGACGGCGCAGCTGCGCGAGGAGACGCTCTCCAAGCCGGTGGCGCTGGGCGTGCTCGCACCGGACTGCATCAGCTCCAGCGCCTACGGCACGGAGCAGATGCTGACACAGCTCCTCCCCGTGGCCGGCATGGCGGGCTTCGCCCTCGTCATGCCGGTGACCGGGGTCATCCTCGCCCTGCTGCTCCTGCTCACCCTGTCGTACCGCGACGTGGTGACCACCTACACCCGGGCCGGGGGTTCCTACGTGGTGGCGCGGGAGAACTTCGGCCCGCGCACCGCCCAGATCGCGGCGGTGGCCCTGCTGATCGACTACGTCGTCACCGTCGCGGTGCAGACCGCCGCGGGTACGGACGCCCTGGCCTCCATGGCACAGCTGCTCCTCCACACCGACATCGGCCCGGACAAACCGTGGATCTCCGTGGGGGTGCTGGGCCTCCTGTGCTACGGGAACCTGCGCGGCATCAGGGAGGCGGGCAAGGCGTTCTCGGTCCCCACGTACCTGTTCGTCGCCGCCGCCGGCCTGACCGTCGTGGTGGGGCTGGTCCGGTTGGCGGTGGGCAGCCTGCCGAGGCTGGGCACGGCCGAGCTGCACGCCGTCGGTGCCGTGCCGGTGGGCACGCCGGGCGACGGCCTGCTGATGGGCGCCTCGCTGTTCGTCCTGCTGCGGGCCTTCGCCAACGGCGGGTCCTCGCTCACCGGCCTCGAGGCCATCTCCAACGGGGTCGGCGCCTTCCGCGAACCGCGGGGCGTCAACGCGCGCCGCACCCTGGTGGTCATGAGCGCGGTCCTCGGCGGCCTGGTGCTCGGCATCTCCGCGCTCGCCTGGTGGACACACGCGATCCCGTACACCTCCGGCAGCCCGACCGTGCTGGCCCAGGAGGCGCACCTGGTCTTCGGCGGGAGTGCCCCGGGACAGGCGATGTTCGCACTGGTCCAGGTCGCCACCGCGCTGATCCTCTACACCGGCGCGAACACCTCCTTCAACGGCTTCCCGTTCCTGGCCGGCTTCGTCGCCGAGGACTCCTTCCTGCCGCGCCAGCTCACCCAGCGCGGCCACCGGCTCGCGTTCTCCAACGGCATCCTGGTGCTCACCGCCGTCTCCCTGGCCCTGCTGCTCGTCTCGCGCGGCAATCTCACCCACCTCGTCTCGCTGTACGCGATCGGGGTCTTCACCGGCTTCCTCATGGCGACCGCCGGCCTGGCCAAGCACCACTGGCAGCGCCGGGGGAGGCACCGCACCGTCAAGACCGCCGTCAACGCGGCCGCCGCGGCCGCCTCCGCCGCCGTGGTCGTCGTCTTCGTCGTCACCAAGTTCACCGAGGGCGCCTGGCTCGTGGTGGTAGCCTTCCCGGTCGGCGTGTGGGCCCTGATCCGCACCAACGAGCGGTACCGCAGCGAGGCCGAGGCCCTGGAGGCGGCGCCCGCCACCGCCACCGGCGCGACCCGCCCGCGCCACGTCGTGCTGGTGCTGGTCGACCGGCTCGACCTCGCGGTCCTCACCGCGCTGCGCTACGCGCACACCCTGCGCCCCGACGGGCTGCGCGCCGTGCACGTCGCCCTCGACACGGCGCACGCCGAGCACCTGCGGCGTTGCTGGGAGGCCAGCCGGGCCGCCGACGTCCCGCTCGACCTGGTGGAGTGCCCGGACCGCCGGCTGCACCGCGCGATCGCCCGGCTCGCGGGCCGCACCACCGCCGACGGCCGCACCCAGGTCACCCTGCTGATCCCGCGCCGCTCGTACGGCCCGGTCCTGGGACGCCTGCTGCACGCCCGCAGCGGGGACTCGATCGCCCACGCGGTGAGCCGGCTGCCGCACACCGCCGCCACCATCGTGCCCTTCGACGTCTCGGCGGCCATCCGGGAGCACCGGCACGGCGGACCACCGGCGGCGTCGTCGCGGTGCCCCTGAGCACACGGGTCGTCGCCGGGTGCCTGCTGCTCAACGGGTCCGGATGGTCCGCAGGGAGGACGGTCTCCCGGCCGGCCCGCTCGCGCTGCCGGCCGGGCTCGCCGTCCTGGGCACGCCCGGACGGCCGGTCGCGGCGGCCCTCGCCGCGACGGGCCCGTCGCGGCCGTGATCCGGGCCGATCGGAAATCGGCGGGCCCGAACGTGCATGGGATCCGGATCGCGGGGCAGACGGGGCCCGGTTGACCCCGGGCGACGGGTCGGGCCCCGGCCCGGGTCTCCCGGGACCGGTATGCCTGTGATGGAAGGGTGCGCCTGATGGCGGTAGAGGAATCGTCCGAACGGCTCGTCGAGCTCCTGACGCGAAACGACGCCGTGCTGGACCAGTGGGTGGAGGCCGTGTCGGCCATCCTGCGCGGCCGGATCAGCCGGGCCGAGCTCGAGAAGGAACTGACGGACCTGTACCAGGCCCTGGCCCCGGCCCTGCGCCAGGGCGGCTTGGAGTGGCAGGACGAGGGGTACTCCGAGGTCCGGGCGCTGCTGGTGGAGCTCTCGCGCAGCCGGGCCCGGCACGGGTTCACACCCACCGAGACCGCGATGAGCGTCTTCGCCTGCAAGGACGTGCTGGAGCCCACCACCGACAGTTCCGCCGAGGACATCACCGCCTACCTCCAACTCGCACGCTTGCTGGACGCGTTGGGGCTGTTCACCATCGAGGTGTACGCCCGCACCCGCGAGGAGATCATCAGCGCCCAGGCCGAGCAGCTGCTCGAACTCTCCACCCCGGTGGTGAAGCTGTGGGAGGGCGTACTGGCCGTGCCGCTGGTCGGAACCCTGGACTCGGCTCGCACCCAGATCGTCATGGAGACGCTGCTCCAGAGCCTGGTGGACTCCGAGGCCGAGCACGCCATCATCGACATCACGGGTGTACCGGCGGTGGACACCGAGGTTGCCCAGCACCTGCTCAAGACGGTCGTGGCCGCCCGGCTGATGGGTGCGGAGTGCACCATCTCCGGCATCCGGCCCCAGATCGCCCAGACTCTCGTGGCGCTGGGCGTCCAGTTCGGGGACATCGTCACCAAGGCGACCCTGGCCGACGCGTTGCGGTACGTGCTCCAGCGCATCGGTGGCGACCACGCCGTGACCGGAGGTCACCGGTGACCGAGCGCGTCCCCATCCTCAAGCTCGGCCGGGTCCTGCTGGTGTCGATCCAGATCGACCTGGAGGACCAGACCGTGGTCGACCTGCAGGACGACCTCGCCGCACGGATCGTGGCGACCGGTGCCATCGGGGTCGTCATCGACATCACCGCGCTGGAGATCGTCGACTCCTTCGTCGGCCGGATGCTGGCCAACACCGCGGCGATCTCCCGGATGCTCGACGCCGAGACGGTCGTCGTGGGCATGCGGCCCGCGGTGGCGATCACCCTGGTCGAACTCGGCCTGTCCCTGGGCGGGGTGCGCACCGCCCTGACCCTGGACAAGGGCCTCGCCCTCCTGGACCGCGACCGCACCGCACGTGCGGACCGCGCATGACAGGGTCAGTCGGAGAAACGGAGCAGACGGTCCCGATCATGTCCAACGACGACGTCGTCCGGGCCCGGCAACTGGTGCGCACCCTCGCGCAGCAGGCCGGGCTCTCCCTGGTGGACCAGACCAAACTCGTCACCGCCGCGAGCGAACTGGCCCGCAACACCCTGGTCTACGGCGGCGGTGGAGCGATGCACTGCGGCACGGTGCGCCGGGACGGACGGAAGGGCGTGCACGCGGTGTTCGAGGACAGTGGCCCGGGCATCCCCGACATCCACCTCGCCCTGACCGACGGTTGGACCTCCGGCGGGGGCCTCGGGCTCGGCCTGAGCGGTGCGCGCCGCCTGGTGGACGACTTCGCCCTGGAGAGCGCGGCCGGGGCCGGCACGAAGGTGTCGGTGACCAAGTGGCGACGCTGACGGTCCCGTTGCTCGAGTGCGAGGACGCGGTCTGGTTCCGGGACGCCGAATCGTTGCCCGCCGCCGCGCGCAGTGCGGCGCGGGCCATCGCGCACCGCGCCGGGCTGCTGCCGGAGAGGGTCGCCGAGGTCGGGCTGGCGGTCAGCGAGGCGGCGACCAACCTGCGTCGCCACGCGGTGGACGGCTCGCTCCTCCTGCGGGTGGTGCGCACCGACAGCGAGGCGGCCGTGGAGTTCGTCGCTCTGGACAGTGGCCCCGGGATGGCAGACGTCCCCCGCTCGCTCACCGACGGAGTCTCGTCCGGAGGGACGCTCGGCATCGGCCTGGGCGCCATCGTCCGGCTCGCCGACACCTTCGACGTGCACTCGCTGCCGGGCAGGGGCACCGCGATGACCGCGCGGTTCTGGAACCACACGCCCGGCGGCCGCCGCGCGGCGGCCGGCAGGGAGGCGGTGGTGGCGGGCGTCACCCGGCCGATGAGCGGCCAGGAGCTGTGCGGGGACGCCTGGGCCGCACGGCCCGTGCGCGTGGCACCGCCGGCCGGACCGGACCGGGCGCCCGCGGGGGCCGGAGCAGGACGGTCACGCCGCCAGACCGCCGATGGAACCGTCCTGGACTGGTCGGTGCTCACGGGCGCGGCCCGGCGCCCGGCTCAGCCCCCCCTTCAGGACCCCGGCACGCCGGTCTCCTCACCCGGCGGGCCGATCCGGTCGACCGGGCCCGTGGGGTCGACGGCCGACCCCACCACCGGGGCGTTCCTCGTCATGTTCGTCGACGGGTTGGGCCACGGGCCGCTGGCCGCCAAAGCCGCGCTGGACGCGGTCGCGGCCTTCCGCCGCAGCGTGGCGCGAACCCCGGAGGCCGTGTTGTCCGACGTCCACGGCGCCCTGCGCGCCGGACGCGGCGGAGCGGTCGCGGTCGCGCTCGTCGAGCCCGCAGCGCAGCGGATCGGCTTCTGCGGCGTCGGGAACATCAGTACCTTCGTGGTGGCCCCGTCGACCGGGACCCGCCGCTCACTGCCGTCCGCGCCCGGCATCGTCGGACACCAGATGCCCGCACTGCACACGGTCCGTCATCGGCTCGCCCCCGGCAGCGCGGTGGTCATGCACTCCGACGGCCTGACCGACCGCTGGCAGGCCCAGGCCTTCGCCGGCGTGCTCGAGCACCTGCCGGTCACCGCCGCCGCGCACCTGCTGCGCGAGGCCGGCGTGCGCCGGGACGACGCGGGCGTCCTCGTGGCGAAGGGCCCGTGGTGACGGGCCCCGAGGAACCGCCGGTGGTCCGGCTGGGGACGGTCCCGGTCGCGTCTGCGCAGGACGGCTTCGCTCTGCGCCGCATCGCCAAGTCCGTCGCCGAACTGCTCGGCTCGGACGGCCAGGACGCGATCCGGCTGGCCACCGCTCTGAGCGAAATCAGCCGCGACATGCTCGGATCCGGCCGGCTCACCACGCACTTCGACCTGTGCACGGCACCCGGGAGGGTACTGAGCGTGACCGTGGACTGGCACGGCTCCGACGGCCCGTCCGCCGACGCCCTGAACGCCTCCGCCCGCCTGCTCCCGACCAGCCACGGACCGGCCGACGACGGCGGCTGGGTGCGGCTGGACCACCGGCTCCCCGCGCCGACCGGCGAGCAACCGGACGGCGCGGAGGAGGCCCGCCGACTGTTGGACGCGCACGGCGGCCCGGCCGACCCGGACGACTTCCAGGCGCAGACCCGGGACCTGATAGCCGCGCTCGAACGGACCAGGGCCCAGAGCGAGGAACTGAAACGGCTCAACGACGAACTGGCCGAGACCAACCGCGGCGTCGTCGCGCTCTACGCCGAACTCTCCGAGGAACTGGAGGAGACCAACCGCGGCGTCGTCGCCCTCTACGCAGAGCTGGACGAGAAGTCGCGGCAACTGCGCGAGGCCAGCGAGGCCAAGACCCGGTTCTGGGCCAACGTCAGCCACGAGCTGCGCACCCCCGTCAACTCCGTCGTGGGACTGGCCGAGCTGCTCCTCGCGGACGCGGACGCGCCGGCGACGGAGCGCGGACACCGGCTCTCACTGATCGCGGACTCCGGCCGCACCCTGCTCGCACTCGTCGACGAGCTCCTGGACGTCGCCAAGGCAGAGTCCGGGAACCTCGAACCCAGCTGGGCACCGATGGACCTGCACGCCGTGCTCGCCCAACTGGACGGCACACTGCGCGGTCTCGCCCGGCCCGGCGTCACGCTGTCCGTGACCGCGGACGCCGACCGCGGCCCGATCCTCGGCGACGAGACCATGCTGGCCAGGATCCTGCGCAACCTGCTGTCCAACGCCCTGAAGTTCACCGAGGCCGGGTCGGTCCGCCTGACGGCACACCTGGACGGCACCGGAGGCGCGGCCGGCCCGGGCGAGCTGGTGCTGACCGTCTCCGACACCGGCATCGGCATCCCGGCGGACCAGCACGCGCGCGTGTTCGAGGAGTTCTACCAGGTCAAGGGCCCCCACCAGCGCGGCCGCCACGGCACCGGGCTCGGCCTGCCGTACGCCCGGCGGCTGGTCGGGCTGCTCGGCGGGACGATGCACCTGGAGAGCAGCCCGGGCAGCGGCACCACCATCACCGTCCGGCTGCCGGCCGCGCCCGCGCCCGGCCCCGGCGTGCTCCCCCGCGCAGCCCGCCTGGTCGTGGTGGACGACGACGCGGGGTTCCGGGCCGTCCTGCGGCCGCTGCTGCGAGACCTCACCGACCACGTCGTGGAGGTCCCGGACAGCGGCGACGCCCTCGCCACCCTCCGGCGCGAGCGCCCCGACGCCCTGATCCTCGACCTGCACATGAGCGGCCTCGACGGCTACGCGGTCCTCGCACGACTGCGGGGCGACCCGGACCTGCACGGGCTCCCGGTCGTCGTCCTGACCTCGGCCGACCCCTCCTCCCTCGACCGCGACCGGCTGACGCACGCCCGGTCGGTGCTGCAGAAGTCCGGCCTGACCGCCGGGCGGCTGTCCACTGCCCTGTCCACCGCGATCGCGCCCCCGAACGGACCGCTGGGCCGTCCCCTCCGGGACGCGTCCGCGGCCCCCGAGGGCGCACCGCCCGAGCACCACGTTGAAACGGAGGGCGGACCGTGACCACCGCAGCCCCCGACGCAGGCCCCGCCACCGTCCTCGTCCTGGACGACAACCCCACCACCCGCTACATCGTGGGCAGCTGGCTGCGCCGCTCCGGACACACCGTCGTCGAGGCCGTCGACGGCACCCAGGCGCTGGCCCTGCTCACCCGCGCCCCGACGCACGAACTGCCGGAACTCGCCATCGTGGACGTGAAACTGCCCGACATGACCGGCTTCGAGGTGTGCGAGCGGATCAAGGGCCGGCCGCGCACAGCCGACCTGCCGGTCGTCCACATCTCCGCCACCGCCATCGAAGCCAGCGATCGCACCCAGGGCCTGCACCGGGGCGCGGACGCCTACCTGACCGAACCCATCGACCCCGCAGAACTCCAGGCGACCGTCACCGCCGTGCTGCGCTACACCCGGGCGCGCCGCAGGGCCGAACGGCTCGCCGACCGGGTCGCCGCACTGCACCGCAGCACGCTGGCGCTCTACGACGCCGCCGACGCCGACACCCTGGCCACCGCCGCCGCGCTGGGCGCGACCGAGCTCGGTGCGGTCCAGGCCACCGTCGTCGTCCTGGGGCCCCACTCGGAGACGCTCCACCTCGCCCACTGCTCCCCGGCGGCGGCCCCGGACGGCGGGCCCGACGGACCCGCGCCGGACACGGGCCCGTCGGTCCGGCTGCGCACCGCCCCGCCGGTCCTGCTCGACACCCTCGCGCACCACACCCTCGGCGACGCCACCGGAACCGACTCGGCGCTGCTCACCGCCGTCGAGTGGCGGACCGCCCTGGCCGGCGCGGCCGCGCCGCAGGACGTGACACCCGACGGACCGGTCACCCTGGTCGTCGCCCGGACGAAGCCGGGCCGCCCCCTGGTGGCGCTGGCGGTCGATCCGCAGGCCGCCGCGGGTCTGGACCAGCACCGGTTGCTCTCCCAGCTCACCCAGGCCGCCGCCCTGGCCCTGGAGGCCCTGCGGAGCCAGGCGGAGGAGCACGCCCTGGCCCTCACCCTCCAGCGCAGCTTCCTGCCCGGCCGACTACCCTCCGTCACCGGCGTGGACCTCGCCGTCCGCTACGAGCCCGCCTCCGACCGAAGCGAGATCGGCGGGGACTTCTACGAGGCCATCGACACCCCGGCCGGGCTGCTCCTCGCCATCGGCGACGTGGCCGGCCACTCCCTCGAAGCCGCGATGGTGATGGGCGAACTGCGCCACGCGCTGCGTGCCTACGCCATCGAGGGACATGATCCGCAGACGCTGCTGCGCCGGCTGGACACCCTGATGGTCCGGCTGCGCCCTGGCGTCACGGCGACCGTCTGCCTCGTGCTCATCGAGCCCGGCGGCCGCCGGATCCACGTCGCCAACGCCGGCCACCTGCCGCCACTGCTGCGGCTGGCCGACGGCTCCACCCGCTACCTCACCGAGCACGGCATCCTGCTCGGACTCGACCTGCCGCAGCCGCCCGCGACGACCCACGACACTCCTGCGGGAAGCACTCTCCTGCTGGTCACCGACGGCCTGGTGGAGGTTCCGGGCGAGCACCTCGAAGTAGGCCTGGGCGCGCTCAGGGAGTCCTTCGCCGAGGCGCCAGCCGACCTCGACGCGGCGGGCGACCTGCTGCTCGGCGCGTTCGCCAAGGCGCAGGCCGACGACGTGGCCCTGCTGCTCGCCCACCTCCAGTGACCGGATCGCCCGACCGCCGACCGCCGACCGCCGACCGCCCCGGAGCCCAGGTGCCCGCCTACGCCCTCACCATCCACGTCAGCGCCCACGCGGCAGGCGCGACCGTCGTCGTCCTCGCCGGCGAGCTCGACTACCACACCGCCCCACGACTGCGCAGGGCCATCGAGGGGACTCCCACCGCCCTCCCGCTGGTCCTGGACATCACCGGCCTGCGCTTCTGCGACTCGATGGGCATCGCCGAGCTGGTCTTCGCCTCCCTGCGTGCCGGGACACCGGGAACCCCGCTCCCGCTGGTCGGCGCCCCGGCCGACCTGCGGCACCTGCTCACGTTGACCGGGGTGGACCAGCTGGTGTCCCACCACGCACACGTCGACCAAGCCGTCGGCTCCCCTTGCTCCCCCGCTCCCGGCCCCCCGGACCGGACCGACAGGAGCTGAGCCGGGTCGAGCCGCTGGACGGCGCCACCGTCCCGGAACGCGACCCGCTCGTCCGGTACCCGGTTGCTCCACCTCCCGGTGTGCAGTCAGCCGAGCCGCTGTTCCGCCGCCGGGTGTCCGTGGCGGTGGGTGCCCCAGTCGAGACGGAGGACTGCCAGGTCGTCGGTGTGGCGGCCGGCGTTGAGGGTGTGGGTCTGCGTGATGAGCTGGTCGATGTGCGCGGCGGGGTCGGCCGGTGGGAGGGCCTCGATCAGTGCGAGCAGCCCGTCGACGCCCAGCCGCCTTCCCGAGTTTCCGTTGTGCCCCTCGGTGAGGCCGTCGGTGTAGAGCGTGAGCGCACCTCCGGGCGGCAGCGGGGTGACGGTGGCGGGCCACTTGCGAAGGCCGGGCACGATGCCGAGGGCGATGCCGTGGGCGGCGGTCAGCTCGCGGGTTCCTTCGGTGGTGGTGAGGAGCGGCTCGTGGTGGCCGGCCAGGTGGAGGGTCGCGGTGGAGACGTTCTGGTCGAGGGTGAGGAGGGTACAGGTGGCGAACTGCGACGGGCTGACCCGTTCGGCGACCAGGATGCGTTCCATCAGGCCGAGCAGGTCCTCGCCCCGGTGTCCGCCGAGGACGAGGGAGCGCCAGGCGATCCGCAGGCAGACGCCGAGGGCGGCCGCGTCGGGGCCGTGCCCGCTGACGTCACCGACGACGGCGTGCAGCAGCCCGTCGTCGCCCTCCACGACGTCGAGGAAGTCCCCACCGAGCAGTGCCATGGCGGTGCCGGGCAGGTAGCGGGTGGTGACCCGCACCGACGACGCGTCGAGGATGGGAGGGGGCAGCAGGCCACGTTCGAGGCGCGCGTTCTCCTCGGCCCGCAGCCGGGCCGCCTGGGCTTCGATTCCGGCGCGTTCGGTCTCGCTGCGGTACACGGCGTAACGGACTGTGCGGTGCAGCAACTCCGGCTCCACCTTGCCCTTGACGAGGTAGTCCTGGGCGCCGGCGGCCATCGCGTCGGTGCCGGCCTGCGCCTCCGACAGACCGGTGAGGACGATGACCGCCGTGTGCGGGGCGAGTGCGCGGACGGCCGTGACCGCGGATGTGCCGGAGGCGTCGGGCAGGTGCAGGTCGAGGAGGATGCAGTCGGTGACACCGGAGGACAACGTGCTGCTGGCGTCGGCGAGCGTGGCACAGGTGGTCAGCTCGAAGCGCAAGCCGGTGTCGTGGAGGAGTTCCTCGACCAGGAGGGCGTCGCCCGGGTCGTCCTCGATCAGGAGGATGCGGTACGACGGCCCCCCGGTGGCCGCCCCCGCGGAGGACACCATGGTCGTGGTCATCGTGCGTGCTCCTGGTGGGTGCGGGAGGTCTCGGGCATGGCCGGAAGGCCGGGGGGCTTCGGCGGTTCGGCTGCCAGGGTGAAGGTGATGCGGGTACCGGCCCGGTAGTCGGGGTCGACGGTGATGGTGCCGCCGTGGAACTCGACGATCTTCTTGCACATGGCCAGGCCGATGCCGCTGCCGGAGTACGCGTCCTTGGTGTGCAGCCGTTGGAAGATCAGGAAGACCTTCTCGGTGAACTCGGGTGCGATGCCGATGCCGTCGTCGGTGACCGAGAACCGCCACAGCGTGCCGTCGCGCTCGGCCGAGACGTCGATGTGCGGACGGGTTCCGGGCCTGCGGAACTTCACGGCGTTGCCGATCAGGTTCTGCCAGAGCATGCCCATCTGGGTGGGGTCGGCGACCAGCGTCGGCAGCGGGTCGTGGGTGATCTCCGCCCCGGCTTCCTCGATGCCCACGCTCAGCGCGGCCAGGGTCTGCTCCAACGCCTCGTCCATGTCGACTTCCTGGTGGGCGTGGTGGAGACGCCCGACCCGGGAGAAGTCGAGGAGGTCGTTGATGAGGGTCTGCATGCGGTTGGCGCCGTCGACCGCGAAACCGATGTACTGGTCGGCCTTGGCGTCGAGTTGACCGCCGTAGCGGCGCTGGAGGAGCTGGGTGAAGCTGGAGACCTTGCGCAGCGGTTCCTGGAGGTCGTGGGAGGCGACGTAGGCGAACTGCTCCAGCTCGGTGTTGGAACGCTGGAGGTCGGCGGCCTGCGCGTCCAGGCGCAGCCGGGCCTGCTCGCTGAAGCCGAGCTCCCGCACGAGGCGAACGCGCATGCGGTCGATCTCACCGCTGAGCCGGCGCAGGTCGGCGGGGCCGGTCGTGGTGATGGGGTGGTCGAACTCGCCGCCGGCGATGATGCGGGCATCGGCTCCCAGTTGTTCGAGCGGGCGGTTGATGCCGCGCCGCAGTCCTTCGAACACCAGGGCGGCGAGGAGCAGGATGAGGCCCGCGATGGCGCCGAACACCCAGTTCCGCAGCGTCAGTGTGGAAGCGAGCTCATCCCTCGCCCTGGTGCGCTCCGCGCGCAAACGGTCCTGCTGCTCGGCCAGTCGGGCCCGGACGCCGTCGAAGGAGGCCTTGCCCTGCGAGGCGAGGGCGGCGGCCGCCGGCGCCGGCGCGCCGGGCGGGGAATCGGCCACCGGTCGGGCCAGCTCCGACTGCCACGCCGAGATCGCGCGCCCGACGCCGGCCAGGTCCTCGAGCGCGGAGGCGTCGTCCTTCAGCAGGTCCGCGAGGCGCGCTGTCTGGGTTTCCTGGTCGGCCAGACCCTGCTGGTACGGAGCCAGGAACTCCGGCGATCCGGTGAGGCCGTAGCCGCGGATGCCGGTCTCCTGGTTGAGCAGGGCCGATTCCAGACGGAACGCGGTGGTCAGCGCGGGGGACCGCACGTCGACGAGGTCGGTGCTGATGGCCTGCGTCCGGTCGAGGACCCAGAAGCCCGTCGCCCCGAGCGCGGTCAGCACGACGAGCGCGGCCGTCGCGCCGGCGCGAAGCCACCGACGGGTCGTCCAGGTGGAGAGCCACCGAGTCCGCCCCAGCCGCTCTTCGCTGGTCATGGTCCACCCCTCCACAGTGACGGCTGCGCTCACAGCAGCGCAGCGCACACTGTAGAGGGCCGCGGACAACGATTGTTGTCGAGGGGTCGCCACTGGGCCTAAGGTGCCGTCATGCCTGGCAAGAACTTCGTGCTGCGCACGACCCAGCGCGAGACGGCCGCCGTCGCGGACGCGGCGGTCGACAGGCTCGCACGGCGGCTCGTCCTCGAGCTGCTCGACGAGTCGTTGCCGCAGAGCGGGGAGGGCCCGGGGCCCGCGCTGTCGATGCTGCACGTGCTGGACCACCTCCGGCAGGCGGCCGAGCGGCTCCAGCGCGAGGCGGCCGCAGCCGCGGCACGTGCGGGGGCCGGCTACCCGCAGCTCGGTTCGGCGTGCGGGATGACCCGCCAGGGTGCCCGGCGCCGCTGGCCGGGGATCTACCACCGTTCCTTCCACCGTCCCAACGAGGCACCCACGGAGCGCCCGATGATGACCAGCCCCGCCCGCCCCTTCGACGTCCTGCTCGTCGAGGACGACCTGGCCGACGCCATGCTCATCGAGGAGGCCCTGTCCGGGCGGGGGGCCCGCAACCTGGTCCAGGTCACCGACGGCCTCGCCGCGCTGGAACACCTGCGTGCTCCGGGCAGCGTGCGCCCCGACCTCATCGTCCTCGACCTGAACATGCCCCGCATGAACGGCCGTGACCTGCTGAAGGTCCTGAAGACCGACGAGGATCTGCGGACCATCCCGGTGGTCGTCCTCACCACCTCGTCCGCCCCCGACGACGTCAACGGCGCCTACAGCAGCCACGCCAACGCCTACGTCACCAAGCCCGTCAACCTCGAGGAGTTCGAGCAGGCCGTCCAGACCATCGACGCCTTCTACCTCGACACCGCCACCCGCCCGCCGCGCGCCTGAGCTCGTCACGAACGCCGTGCGCCACGGCGGCGGGCTCACCGGCTTCCGCGCACGACTGGACGCGGACCCGGCCGTGCTGTGCCTCGAGGTCGAGGACGCCACGGAAGAGCGTCCACGGCAGCACGCGCTGCACGGCGGGGACCCGGCCCGCCCCGGCGGCCGCGGTTGGACGATCGTCCGTCGGGTGGCCCTCACGTGCACCGTCCAGCTGCTGCCCGGCGGCGGGAAGCGCATCACCGTCACGCTTCCGGTGTGCTGAGGGCGCTCAGGGGTGAACGTTCCGCCACCCGGCTTTGGCCCCCGTTCGCGGACGCCGTCCAGACATGCACAGAACCTTCACGCGATGCGGTGGCATGCATGTCTCCCCGAGGGGTAACCGCGGACGGCCCGCGCCGTGGTGACGGAGGAAAAGGATCGACATGACCATGATCAGTCGCGAGCTGCTCCCGTGCGCGTCCCGGCCTGCGCCGTCGTCGCCCGGCACCCCCGTCGTCACCCGCGGCCCCGATCCCGATCTCGCATCGTTGCTCGCCGACGTCGGCGACCCGTGCGACGTCGCCCCGGCCGACGCGCGGGAGTTGACCCGAACGCTCCTGGCTCGACTCGCGGCCCTGGACGAGGGCACCATGGAGTACTCCTACGTACGGGGCACGCTGATCGAACTCAACATGTCCCTCGTGCAGTTCGTGCTCCGCCGCTTCGCACCTCACCACGAGAGCCGGGACGACCTGCTCCAAGTCGGTGCCATCGGCCTGATCAAGGCGATCGACCGCTTCGATCCGGATCACGGGGTCGAGTTCAGCAGCTTCGCCATCCCGACCGTGATGGGCGAGATCCGCCGCCACTTCCGTGACAACACCTGGGCCGTCCACGTGCCCAGGCGGCTGCAGGAGCTGCGGATGGCCCTGGCGAAGGCCCAGGACGCACTCTCCCAGCAGCTCGACCGAGAGCCCACGGTCGCCGAACTGGCCCGTCACCTCGAACTGCCCGAGGAGTCGATCACCGAGGGCCTTGCCGCCGCCCGTGCCCGCAGTGCCGGCTCGCTGGACCTCCCGGCCGGTCCCCAGCAGGACGGTGCGGCCGGGTCGGCCGACCGCCTCCTCGACCCGGATGCGGACCACGCCGAGTTGGTGACCGACCTGGTGGCGCTCAAGCCCCTGATCGCGGCCCTGCCGCCCCGCGAGCGACTCATCCTGTCGATGAGGTTCACCGAGGACCTGACGCAGTCCCAGATCGGCGGCCGGCTCGGTCTGTCCCAGATGCACGTCTCACGCCTGCTCAGCCGTACGCTGAGGACGTTGCGCGAAGGCCTCGTGGGTGACGGGGAACCGTCGGTGCGGGCCGGGAAGCGGGACGGGCAGGAGCAGGGGGTCACGCGCCGGGGTGGAGGGGACGAATGACGAGCGAGTCCGGGAGCACGAGTGCCGCAGAGGCGTGGGGGCCACCCACGAGTGGTCTCGCGGTACGCGTCCGCCGCACCGCCACACGTGCGTCCGTCTGTGAGATCGCCGGGGACCTGGACGCCGAGACCCGGGCGCCCGTCATCTCGGCGCTCGACGGCCTGACGGCGGAGCGCCCCTCGTCGATCGTCGTCGACCTCCAGCACGTGGCGTTCTGTGACTCGTCAGGCCTCAACCTGCTCCTGCAGGCCCGCATGAACGCCGTGGCGGCCGGCATCGACTTCCGGATCGCCCGCCCCTCACCCGCTGTCGCGCGGGTCTTCGAGCTCACGGGCACCGACGCGGTCTTCTCCATCCACATCGACGACACGGCCGTACCCCGACCGCCGGGCTGACGTGCCGGTGGGGCGGGCGGCCACACCGACACCGTGCCCGACGCGGCTCGCCGGGGAGCCGGTTCAGGAAGGGACCACTGGACTGGAAGGGAGACAGGTGCAGACGACCGGAAGCGGCGGGGCCCTGGAGGACGGGCGGACTGCCGCCGGTCCGGCGCGGTCGCCCGTCGCGCAGCTCCGGCGGCTCCGGCTGGCGGGAGTCCCGAAGCCGGTCGCCCGTGCGAGGGAGTTCACCTCGCGGGCGCTTGCGGACTGGGCCGGTCCCGGCAGTTCCGCGGAGGCTGAGCGGGACGTCGTCCTCCTGGTGGCCGAGCTGGTCTCGAACGCCGTGATGCACGCCGGAGGGGCTCTGGAACTCGCGCTGTCGGCGCGTACGGGCAGGCTGCGGATCGAGGTCGGCGACGGCTCTCCGGCACTGCCCGCCCTGCGCACTCCCCGGCCACCCGCGAGCCCCGGCGGTCACGGGCTGCTCATCGTCGAGCGGCTGGCCTGTCGGTGGGGCGTCGAGCCCCGGGGCCCCGGCAAGACCGTGTGGGCCGAGACCGGCATCCCCGGCCGTCCACCCGCTGCCGACTGCGCGTAGGGTCGGCTACTGCCCCGGGGCTCCGGGGCTTCCGAGCCCCGGAGCCCTGGTGGACCGGCCGAGCGGCCCCGCGGCCGAGCCGGTGAGGTGACGCGGGCGACGGACACGGCGGGGCCGACCGCCGGGACGCGTCGGCCTTCGCCGCAGCGTCCCGGCGGTCAGAGCAGCCGGCCCCACAGGCAGGCGTCGGGTCGCCCGGAGCCGGGTGCCGGGCGACCCGGGCAAAGGCC
This sequence comes from Kitasatospora sp. NPDC101176, assembly GCF_044768035.1. Lineage (NCBI taxonomy): Bacteria > Bacillati > Actinomycetota > Actinomycetes > Kitasatosporales > Streptomycetaceae > Kitasatospora > Kitasatospora sp. NPDC101176. The sequence continues at coordinate 443,284 of NZ_JBIWPA010000003.1, read as the reverse complement.
CTCCGCACGGGGGGGGGAGTGTCAGCCGTCGTGGCTGCGGAGGGTCTCCTTGATCCTGGCGATGGCGAAACCCCATCCCTGCTCGACGGTCGGCTTGCCCGGGACCGCCAGCTCTCCGGGGTTGGTGAGGACGTCGAGCAGCACCGGCCCGGGCGTGCCGAAGGCCCGCCGTACGCCGTCCTGCAGGTCGGAGGGGTCGGTGACGCGGATGCCGGTCAGCCCGAGGGCGGTGGCGACCGCGGCGAAGTCGGGATTGTCGAGCTCCGTTCCGTACTCCGGCAGGCCCGACTGCTCCTGTTCGAGCTTGACCATGCCGAGTCGTCGGTTGTCGAAGACCACGAGCTTCACCGGCAGCCGGTAGGCCCTGATCGTCATCAGATCGCCGAGCAGCATGCTCAGACCACCGTCGCCGCAGAACGCCACGACCTGGCGGTCCGGGGCCCAGAGCTGTGCACCGAGGGCCTGGGGCATGGCGTTGGCCATCGAGCCGAGGTCGTAGGAGCCCAGCAGCCGGCGCCGGCCGCGCATGGTCACGAAGCGCGAGAGCCACACGGTGGCCATGCCGGTGTCGGAGGTGAAGATGGCGTCGTCGTCCGCGAAGGCGTCCACGGCGGCGGCCAGTGCCTCGGGGCGGACGTCGTGGCCCCGGTTGTCCAGGGCGCTGCGCATGCGGCCGAGCAGGGAGTGCTGGTCGCGGCGTGGTTCGGCGAGCTTCCGCTGGCCGGCGAGCCAGTCGTCGAAGCGTGCGCGTGCCCGGTCGAGGTGCGTGCTCCCCTCGACCGCGTCCACGTGGGGGAGCAGCGCGCGCAGGGTGGCCGCGGTGTCCCCGACCAGACCGACGTCCACCGGTGTGCGACGCCCGAGGTGGCGCGGGTGGAGGTCGATCTGCACGGTCCTGCAGCCGGTGGGGTACCAGTCCCGGTACGGGAAGTCGGTGCCGAGCATGATCAGCGTGTCACAGTCCTCGAGCGCGTGGACCGCGGCGGGGTTGCCGATCAGGCCGGTCTGACCGACCTGGTACGGATTGTCGTGCTCGAAGCCTTCCTTGGCCTTCAGGGTGAGCACCATCGGTGCCGACAACCGCTCGGCGAGGGCCAGCACCTCCGTGCGGGCCTCCCGGGCGCCGCGTCCGACCAACAGGGTGGTCCGGCCGCCGGCGTTGATCAGGTCGGAGGCCGCCCGGATCCCCGTGTCGTCCGGTCGGATGACCGGGCCGGAACGCGGGAAGCGGGCCGGGCGGTCGTCCGGTACCTCGCACTCACCCAGGTCGGCGGGGACGGTGAGGACCGCCACGCCCCGCTCGCCGGTCGCCGCGCGGACGGCGGCCTCGAGCATCCGGGGCAGTTGTCCGGGGGAGGTCAGGGTGGCCCGGTAGACCGCGACGTCGCGGAACAGCAGGTCGTTGTCGACCTCCTGGAAGTAGTCGCCGCCCATCTCCGCGGTGGGCACCTGCCCGGCGATGGCCAGTACCGGGGTGCGGCTCTTGGCCGCGTCGTACAGGCCGTTGAGCAGGTGTACCGAGCCGGGGCCGACGGTGCCCATGCACACGCCCAGCCGTCCGGAGAGCTGCGACTGGGCGCCGGCGGCGAACGCTGCGGCCTCCTCGTGGCGGCAGCCGACCCAGGAGAGGCCGTCGGTGGTGCGGATGGCGTCGGTCAACGGGTTCAGGGCGTCGCCGACGACGCCGAAGACATGGCGCACGCCCAGTTCCTGCAGGGCGTCGACGATCAGACGGGCGACGGTACGCGGCACGGGGACTTCCCTTCGCAGGAGCGGTCACGGGGTCAGAGGGTGAAGCGGTCGGGGCCGGCGGCCTTCCGGTCCTGCTCCCAGGACGGGGCGCTCGTGGAGGATCCGGCCCGGCGCCGGCCGGGGCTGGAGGTGCGCGAGGCTGCACAGGGTCTGCGGGTCGACCCGGCGGTGCAGCATGTGCGGGGTTCCGTCGGGGCGGGTGGTCGACGCCCGTCGCGGCCACGATCTGCCGGGCGCTCCGCAGAGTCGGCTGCCGGGGGCGGTGAACCCGTGCGGACTCGTCACCGCCGTGCAGTGCACGTGCCCGGTTGCGGTCCTGCGTGGACACGCCGGGACAGGATGGCGGCCGTCGCCGGGAGGGCGACGACCGCCACCGTGAGGCCGGTGACCTGCGGGAGCCTCACGACGGCCACCGGCCGGCCCCGTTCGTCGCCGCCGTGCCGGGGACCGCCCCGTGCGCCGGGCAGTCGGCGACCGGTTCGGGGACGTGACGGGTCACCAGCGGTACCACCGTCCGCGGGTGCCCGAGGCGCCGGTGCTCCGGGCGACGAAGCCCAGCAGCCAGACGACGAAGACCGCGATGGCGATCCACCAGAGGATCTTGACGGCGAAGCCGGCGCCGAACAGGAGCAGTGCCAGCAGGAGGACGAGCAGCAGGGGAACCATGGTCAGTGGCCTTTCAGTTGGTGATGGGTCCCCGCATGCCCCGCTTCCGCAGACGTATGCACATGGCTGCTTCATACGGCGGCGAGGGTCTCGGCGCGGCCCGGTCGGCCGGGCGCTGCGAGTCCTTCCGGGCCCGCGGACCGCCGCCGGCAGGTGCGGCGGCATCCCGTGCCGTCGAGACGGGCCGTTCCTCCCCGACATGGCCCGGGGAGATCGGGGAAGCCGGTACGGATCCTGCTCGTCACCCGAGGGGCGTCCATGATCATGGCCGTGGTCCTGCTGCCGGTTCCGTTCGCGCTCGCGGCGATCCTCACCGCGCTCGTTCCCCCGTCGGCCCGCGCGGACCGGTGTCCGCGGCCCGGCCCGGCAGCCGGAACCACCGCCGCGGGCCGACCGTGTCGACGTCCCGGCCGGTGACGTGACCGGGGCTTCACCGGCGTCACCGGGAGCCCCGGGAACCCGGCAGCCCCGAACGGCCGGCCACGGCTCCGGACCTCGCGGGCCTCCAGCCCTCAGCCGCCTTCGTCACCGGATGAGGGCCGAGCCGTGGATCGCCGCGCGATACCGCGCGGCGCCGGGTCACGGCGTGGCGGGGTGCTCGGGGCGGTACACCGTCAGGCCCCTGACACCGGTGCGCAGTCGCAAGCGGTCGGGGGCCTCGACGCTCTCGCCGTCCAGGGACATGCGGGGCACGTCGTGGAGGTCCGTCAGGTCGAGTGCGGGCAGGCGCACGGACCGGTACACCCGGGACCGTGCAAGCGTGCCGGAGAGGAAGGCCGCGACCAGCCTGGTCCGGGCGAAGGGGTGGCTGCCGTCCACGACCCTGATGTCGAGTCTCCCCCCGTCCAGCGCGCTGCGGTGGCTCGGGGCGAAGCCCGGTGGGTCGTAGGACCCGTTGCCCGCGAAGAGCAGCCACAGCTGGCGGGCCCGCCCCGACACCTCGATCGGGACGGGCTCGGCGGTGGCGTGGACCCGGACCAGGGCGACGAGCAGCGCCGGCCACTTGCCGAGACGCGGTTCCAACTCCTCTCGCACCCGGACGAGTTCGGGGTAGATGCCAAGGCTGAAGGTGTTGAGGAAGACGCGGTCGCCCTCAGCGGCGAGGACCTGGCCCAAGTCCACGGCGGCGGCGCTGCCCGCCTCCACCGCCTCGGCCGTCGAGCGCAGGCTCGGGCACCCCAGGTCGACCGCGAAGTGGTTGAGGGTGCCGCCGGGAAAGACCGCCAGTGGCAGGCCCCGCCCGGACGCCACCTCGGCGGCCAGGTTGACCGTTCCGTCTCCGCCGCAGACGCCCAGCGCCCGGCAGTCCTCGGCGGCCTCGGCCATGACCTTCTCCAGCTCCTCGTCGGCGCCGCAGACGAGGATGCGGGCCGCCGGCAACAGCTCGCGCAGCTCGGCGGCCCTGCCCTCCGCGGTGGCGTCGGAGCCGGGCAGGAGGGAGCCGCCGGACCCGCTGTTCACCACCACGTTCAGCCCCTCGCCGCGCGGCAGCGCCGGTGCGGCGACGGCTGGGGGCGCGGCGGAAGCCGGGCCGGAGGGCCGCCGCGGCCACCAGCGCAGTGTGAGCGCGGCCATCGAGACGCCGAGGGCGGCCCCGGCGACCACGTCGCTCGGGTAGTGCGCGCCGACGTAGACCCGGGACACCATCACGGCCCCCGCCAAGGGTGCCGCGATCGCTCCCAGGGCCGGGGACTCCAGTGCGAGACCGGTGGCGAACGCGGCCGCGGACGCTGCATGCCCCGAGGGGAACGAGGTGGTGACGGGCTGCCTGGTGAGCCTTCGCGCCAGAGGAACGGCGTCGAGGACGGGTCGCTGACGTCCTGCCACGGACTTTGCCACCACGTTCGCCGCCGCCGAGGCCAGGAGGAGCGAGCCGAGGCCGCGCAGGGCGGCCCTTCTGGCGGTGCGGTCACCGCATGCGGCCAGCAGCCCTGCGGAGGCCGTCCAGAGGAGCCCGTGGTCAGCGGACCGGCTGAGCCCGGGGAGCCAGCCTTCGAGGCCGTGCAGTCGTGCGTGCGCCACCCGTGAGAAGAGTCCGGTGTCGAGTTTCGAGAGGGGTCCCATGGCGACTCTGCTGCCCCGTCGGCGGTCGGTGTAACGCTGGAGAGCGCGGAGCCGCATGCTGTCCGGCACCGGGACGGTGGTGACCACGTGAGTGGCGCTGCCCCAGCAGGTGCGCCACCTCGGCAAGGTGTCGGGATCATACGGGCGGTGCTTCAAGATGATGATCGCGGGTAGCCGACGTGCTGTCGGGCGCACAGCGCGAACCGGCCGTCCCCGATAGCCCGGCGACCCGTCTCGCGTCGACCGCCGGTCGGTCGGTCGGCCGGCCGAAGAGAGCGACAGGGGGCGGGGCAGCATGATGGGACACTCGCACGCGGTGAGTGGGGCACTGCTGTTCGCGGCCGCTTCACCCCATCTCCCGCCCGTACTCGTCGGCCGACCTCTCGGGCCGGCGGACGTCCTGATGGGCACGATCCTGTGTGCTGGTGCTGCCCTCCTGCCCGACCTGGACCACCACGACAGCACGTTCGCGCACTGGCTCGGGCCGGTCTCCAGAGCGCTCTGCCGACTGGTCGGTTGGATCTCCGGCGGTCACCGCCGCGCCACCCACTCGCTGCTGTTCGTCGTGCTGGCGGGCGGTGGCACCTGGACCGGCATCAGCTGTCTCGGGCGCGGCTTCACGCTCGGCCTGACGTTCTGCCTCCTGACGCTGGCCGTCCGGGCGTTGCACCTGCATCCGCCCGGCAGCGGTCCGGCGACCTGGGTCTACCCCACCGGCCTGGCCGCGCTCGGGGCGGCCGGGCTGGACTCCTGGCTGCCGAACACCCCGCAGTGGCTGCCTTGCGCGGTGGCCCTGGGCGTATCGGCACACCTGCTCGGTGACCTTCTGACCAGGCGGGGAATACCCTTGTTCTGGCCTCTCGGGCGGCACTACGAAATCGCCCTGATCAAGCGCACCGGCAACAGGGTGGAGACCAGGTTCCTCGTCCCGCTCATGACGGTCGCGACCTTCGTGGTGCTCTGGTTCGCGGCCTTCCCGACCATCACGCCGGCCACCTGAGGACGGCGACCCGGTAGACCGGCCGGATCCGGCAGGCCGCCCGGTGCGGCCCCGTTCGACGGCGGCTGCCGCCGGGTGGAGCTGCGGCGGTCACTGGCCGCGGGTCACGGTCCGGGTGGGGCGGCCGGATGCGGTGAGCTCCACGAGGTGCGTCCGGGTGTCGCCGGTGGTGAGGCGGATGTGGTCGGGGCCGTCCCAGGCCGCGCCCGTCAGGGCGTTCGCGCCCGCGTCGCCGTTGAAGTAGCCGATCCTCCGCCGGCGTTCGGTGAGGCCGGTGCCTTGGTCGACGTAGACCCACCAGAGCGGGCGATCATCGCGGACCCCTCCTCGACGACGAGGTGGCGGTCGTCCCGGCCGGGTGCGGCCTCGTGCATCGACGTCCTGGTCCCGTCGCCGGCCAGGATGTAGAACGGCGAGGCGAGCAGGCCGAGGAGGACGGCCACGACGGTGGTGAGGGCCCGGACGACGATGTCGCGGACGCCGATCAGGACCGCGGCGAGCAGCGCGCCCGCGATCAACGTGCCGAACAGCAGCGGGTGGTGGAACAGCTCGGCGGGGGTGAGCAGACCGCCGTCCTCACTGCACCGGTCGCCCACCAGCCCGAGGGCCGCCAGCACCACTGCGCCGCCGAGGAGCCCCTGGACGGTGCGGCGTCGCCATCGGACGGCTGTGGTCGCGGTCATTTCGGCCCCCCCGGGCGCTCGGTGATCGTTCTTCGGTCCCACCCTAGGGACAGTCCGGTCGATCACGCGACTCGCTAAGCTCGCCGCGTCCTGGAGGGGGTGGTCGAAGCAGTGATGACGTTCGAGTCGGCCGTGGCGATGGTGCAGAAGATCATGGATGGGGACTGCTATGACGACGCCGAGATCGACCGCACGCTGGAGGCGCTGGACAGGGGCCTTGGCTGTCCGACTGGCTATGTCAGCGACCTGATCTACTCGATCTACCCGCCCGGCGAGCCGGAGCCGACAGCCGCCGAGGTGGTCGAACTTGCCCTCGCCTACCGGCCGTTCGCGCTGTGAGAGCAGCAGCCGTTCCTCGTCGGCCGGCCGGCCGTGCTGCTCGGGGGCGGCCCGCCGGTTGCGGGCGAAGCCGGCCCGCACCGCCCGCTCCGGGTGCGCGACCACCGCCTCGACGACGTCGGCGGGCAGACGCGCTCCTGACAGAGCGGCGCCCGGGCGGCGCGGGCCTGCGGGCTCAGCGGCCGCAGCAGCACCTCGGGCGGTGCGGCCGGATCGGCGGAGACCCCGCGCAGGAGGGCTTCCGTGAGGGGCACGGGAGAACGCCGGGACATCCTGGCAGCGGTCAGCGCGCCGCGTCGACCCCGGGCAGGGGGCGCTGACTTGCCGGTTCTTCCGTCCGGGGGATGACGAGGGCGGTGATGAGCACGTTCTGCACCATCGTCCAGCGGCCCCGGTGGGCGTCGGGGAAATCGGGGTGGTGCGCGGTGAAGCCGTGGCCCGGGTCGAGGGTGACGGTGATTGCGGCGAGCGGGATCCAGCGACGGGTGAGCGGGTAACCGGCCTTGTACACGGCCTCCTTGGCGCTGAAGAGCAGGCGGTCCCAGGGCACGCGGCCGGCCGGCAGTCCGGCGAGGTGGTGCCGCTCCGCCTCGCTGGTGACGAGCTGCAGGGGGCCGTGGGGGAGCGGCTGCGCCGGTTCGGCGTCGATGCCCAGGGAGGCGAGGCGCCCGGTGGGGGCCGTGGCGCAGGCCGTGTAGCCGTGGGTGTGCGTGATGCTGCCGGTCACGCCTTCGGGCCACTGGGGGGCGCCGCCGGGGCCGGGCACGAGCGGGACGGGCGGGTGGCCGAGGGCGGTGAGGGTGGTGCGGGCGAGGGTGCGGGCGGCGGTGAACTGGCGCCGCCGGCGGGGGGTCCGGCCCTTGACGTGCTCGGCCTCCGGCCCGAGGAGCGGGCCGTCGGGCGGGGGCCCGAAGGCCTCTGCGCACGCGACGCCGGGCGGGAGGAGGGTGTCGAGGACGGTGGCGACGCCGAGGCGTCGGATGCCACCGGGGGCGGCGGGCCCACCGGGGATGGTGTGGACGGTCGTCGGGGCGGGGTGGGTGGTGGTCATCTCCGGCCTCCGCTGGTGGCCTCGACGAGGCGTGGTGGGGTGGCTTCCGGGGTTCTGGGATTGCGGGCGGTCTGGAGCTCCGGGCGGTCCGCGGGCGGTGCGGGCCCTGGAGTCGGTCGTTCGGTGACGCGGTTGGTCGGGGAGGGGAAGTAACCGGGGTCGCGTCAACGGGCGGTGCACGTGCTACGGGTGGTTCGGGCGTCGCGGTTGGTTCGGGGTCGCGGTTCGTGCGGGCGTCGCGGGCGGTGCGCGCGGCGCCTCAGCCGAAGATGTTCTGGCCCGGCGTGAGGATGCGAGCCGGGTCGTAGCGGAACTTCTGGGCGGCCAGGGTGGCCCACTGGGAACCGTAGTGGCGCTGCCAGTCCGTCTGGGTCATCCGCGGTACGGCGCCGACCAGGTAGCGCTTGGCGCCGAGCGTGGTGGCGTAGTCGTACAGGGTGCGGTTGCGCTGCAGCTGGGGGGCCGGGTCGGTGCCGGGGTGGGGGAAGGTCAGCAGGTCGAAGAGGTAGGTGACCGGCTCGTTGGGCGTGATCGCGTTGGGCCGGGTGATCTTGTTGGTCGGGAAGGGGTAGAAGAGCAGCAGGCCGCCGCCGATGGCGTCCGGGGTGAGCGCGGGCAGGGCGTAGTTGACGAAGGTGGCGGCCTTGGAAGCGGGGAGGAAGAGGCTCAGCCACGGCTTGGGCTCGTTCCAGTAGCCCAGGTTCTTCAGGTTGTCGGCGAAGGCGTCGGCACGGAACGTGTACTCGCGGTACGTCTGGTCGGCGATGAGCGTGTCGGCGGCGACGGGCGACAGGCCGGCCAGGTAGCGCGCCGGGTCGGGCGCGGTGGTGCCGTTGTAGTAGACGACGGTCTCGATCTTGTACCGGGGGGCGGCCCCGTTCGGCTGCGGGACGATCTCGCCGACCTGGCTGGGGAAACGGCCGTCCCGGAGGATGGTCTCCTGGTCGGCGAGGTACGTGGCGAGGTTGTCGTAGAAGAGGTTGAAGACGAGGGCGCGCTGCGGGGCGGGCACCAGCTTGACCGTCGCGCGCAGGATGATGCCGAACTGCCCGGCGCCGGCCAGCGCGGCGTTGAACAGGTCGCGGTTGCGGGTGGCGGTGGCCGTGACGAGCTGCCCGGTGCCGGTCACGATGTCGATCGACTCCACGGTGTCCGCCTGGAGGCCGTACTTCTGGACGGTGGAGCCGATGCCGCCGACGCTGATCGTGCCGCCGACGGACAGGTGGAGGTAGTCGGTCAGGCACGGCGGCGTCAGACCCTTGGCGAGCGCGGCATCGGTGAGCTGGGCCCAGGTGACGCCGGCGTCGACGGTCGCACTGGTCGCCGAGATGGAGTGGATGCGGTTCAGCGAACGGGCGTCGATGCTGATGCCGCCGGCGACTCCGGCCTGGCCGTAGTTGGAGTGCGACTCGAGCTCGGTGCCGGTGCCGCTGCGACCGTTCATGGCGACCTTGAGGCCGTTGCAGCGCGCGTAGTTGACGATCTTGACGACGTCCTGGTCGGAGCCGGGCCGCAGGACGGCGTACGGGGTGCTGGTGGTCAGCCGCCCGAAGTCCTGGCTGAACTCGGCCACGGTGGCCGCGCTAGAGGTCAGCGTGCCGTCCAGGGTGGGGACGGGGACGAGGCGCCCGGTCGGGACGGCGTCCTGGGTGGTCGCCCAGGCGCGGGTGGCCGAGTCGAAGCCGATGACCATCGCGGTGGCGGTCGCGGCGGTGCCGGCGAGCACGGAGCGTCGGGACAGGGGCGGGCGGGTCATGGGAGGTCCTTCTCTCGGTCGGTTTCGGTGTTTCGCATGTCCGTACTTCGGCGTTCGGTGGGTCTGAGCCTGGGGCTGGGTGCGGCGGTCGGGCGTGTGCCCGCCGGTCCGTGGGGGTGGCCGGCGGGCGTGGGGGGCGTCGTCACCGGTGAATCCCGGCGGTGATTTCCGGTTGTTCTGGTGGTGGTTGTTTTGGTTTTGGTGTGTGGGGTGGTTAGGGGTGGGTGTGGGTGGTGGTTTGGTAGTTGGTGAGGTCGAGGTGGCGGGTTTGGTTTTTGAAGCGGTAGGTGTAGGTGGGCCAGATGTTGGGGTTGTTGCCGTGTTTGTCGGTGTACCAGCTGGTGCAGCCGCCGGTGTTCCAGACGGTGTTTTTGAGGCGTTTGTTGAGGGTGTTGTTGTAGGTGGTTTGGGCTTCGGGGCGGGGTTGGATGCTGGTGATGTTGCGGGTGGTGAGGGTTTTGACGGCTTGGGTGATGTAGGTGATCTGGGATTCGATGATGACGGTTTGGCTGGAGTGGCCGAGGGTGGTGTTGGGGCCGAGGATCATGAAGAGGTTGGGGAAGCCGTGGATGGTGGTTCCGCGGTGGGCGGTCATGCCGTGGGTGGTCCAGTGGTGGGCGAGGGTGGTGCCGTTGGTGCCGTGGATGCGGTGGGCGATGGGGCGGGTGGTGGTGGTGAAGCCGGTGGCGAGGATGATGGTGTCGATGGGGCGGGTGGTGCCGTCTTGGGTGGTGATGTGGGTGGGGCCGATGTGGGTGATGGTGTCGGGGATGATGGTGACGTTGGGTTGTTGGATGGCGGGGTACCAGGTGTTGGAGAAGAGGAGGCGTTTGCAGCCGACGGTGTAGTCGGGGGTGAGGAGTTTGCGGAGTTCGGGGTCGGGGACGGATTTTTTGAGGTGGCCGGCGGCCATGTTTTTCATGCCGGTGGTGCGGCTGGGGCGGGACATGAAGAACGCGACGATTTCGCGGCCGTGTTTGTTGAAGTTGCGGCGGAATTTCTGGTAGCCGGGGAGGTGGCGGAGGAGCCAGGTGTGGCGGGGGGTGTTGGGTTTGTCGGGTTTGTGGGCGACCCAGGGGGGTGTGCGTTGGTAGAGGTCGAGGTGGGCGACGGTGGGTTGGATCTGGGGGACGAATTGGATGGCGGAGGCGCCGGTGCCGATGACGGCGACGTTGCGGCCGGTGAGGTCGTGGTCGTGGCGCCACCTGGCGGAGTGGAAGAGGGTGCCGGTGAAGGTGGAGAGGCCGGGGATGTCGGGTAGGGCGGGTTCGGAGAGGTAGCCGGCGGCGGTGATGAGGATCTGGGCGGTGTAGTGGCCCTGGGTGGTGTGGATGTGCCAGTGCTGGCGGGTGGGGTTCCAGCGGGCGGTGAGGAGTTCGTGGTCGTAGCGCAGGTGGGGTTCGACGCCGAAGCGGCGGGCGGTGTCTTTGAGGTAGGTGTGGACTTCGGCTTGGGTGGCGAAGGTGGATTTCCAGTCGGGGTTGCGGGCGAAGGAGTAGGAGTAGAGGTGGGCTTGGACGTCGCAGGCGCAGCCGGGGTAGGTGTTGTCGCGCCAGGTGCCGCCGAGGTCGTGGGCGCGTTCGAAGACGAGGAAGTCGTCGGTGCCGGTTTTGAGGAGGCGGATGGCGGCGCCGAGGCCGGAGATGCCGGCGCCGATGATGGCGACTTTGAGGTGGCGTAGGGGGGTGGTGTCGGTGCCGGCCGTGTCCGCGGTCGTGGCTGTGGCTGTGCCCGGGTTGGTGTTTGTTGCCGGGGTGGTGGGGTGGTTGTGGGCGGGGCCGGTGGGGGGTGGGGCGGTGGTGGTCATGGTGGTGTCCCTCCGGGGTCAGGCGCGGCGGGTGAGGGTGACGCGGAAGTTGTTGAAGATGTGGTCTTCGAGGGTGTAGGCGAAGATGTCGAGGTAGCGTTCGAAGCGCTTGACGGTGGTTTCGTCGGACATGGTGACGGCTTCGTCGCGGCGGGCGGCGAGGAGTTCGAGCCAGGCGCGGCAGGCGCGGGCGAAGGATTCGGGTTCGTTGCGGATTTCGGTGACTTCGAAGAGTCCGTCGAGGCCGGCGGCGAGTTCGGGCAGGCGGGGGATGTGGCAGCCTTCGAATTCTTCGCGCTGGAGGAACTTGAGGTCGTCGAGGAGCTGGCGGCGCAGTGGGGGGTTTTCGACGGTCATGGTGTGGAGGACGAAGCGGGCGCCGGGCTTGAGGAGGGAGTGGACCTGCTTGAAGAAGACGCGGTAGCGCTGGGTGCGCTCTTTGGGGGTGAGGGAGGACAGGACGAAGTGTTCGAGGGCGTTGATGCAGAACGCGGCGTCGTAGGGGTCGCCGTCGGCCTTGTGGTCTTCCCAGCTTTCGACGCGGGCTTCGATGGCGGGGTTGCCGAGGGCGTGGACGAAGTCGGCCTGGGTGCGGGAGAGGGTGACGCCGACGGCGCGCTGGACGCCGTGGACGGTGGTGAGGCGGTTGAGCATGGTGCCCCAGCCGCAGCCGATGTCGAGGACCTTGGCGGTGCCGGTGGCGTGGGCGAGGTCGGTGAAGACGTCGAGCTTGCGTTCCTGGGCTTCGTCGAGGGTGGCGACGAGGTCTTCGCCGTCCTCCCAGTAGCCGCCGGAGTACATCATGGTGGGGCCGAGGATGAGGCGGTACAGGTCGTTGCCGACCTCGTAGTGGTGGCGGATGGCTTCGACGTCGGGGTTGATGGTGCGGGCGTCGATGGTGGTCATGGGGTGGGTCCTCACGTGGTGGTGGTGGGTGGGCGGTGGTGCCCGGTGGTCGCGGCCGCGGGCCGGGCCCCTGTGGGGCCGTGGCCGTTGGCCTGAGGGGCCGCGGGCCTGGGGGCCCTGGAGCCGTGTGGCCGTGTGGCCGTGTGGCGTTGAGGCTGTGCGGCCCTGGAGCCGTTGGCCTGTGGGGCCGTGTGGCCGTGGGCCTGAGGGGCCGCGGGCCTGGGGGCCCTGGAGCCGTGTGGCCGTGTGGCGTTGAGGCTGTGCGGCCCTGAAGCCGTTGGCCTGTGGGGCCGTGTGGCCGTGGGCCTGAGGGGCCGCGGGCCTGGGGGCCCTGGAGCCGTGTGGCCGTTATCCGTTGGGCGTTGAGGCTGTGGGGTCTTGGAGCTGTGGGGCCGTGGAGCGTTGAGCGCGTGGCGCCTTGGGCTCGCGGGGCGGTTGGGCCTTGAACCTGTGGGGCGGTTGGGCGTTGAGGCTGTGGGGCGTCGGGCTCGCGGGGCGGTGGGGCGTTGAGGCTGTGCGGCCCTGAGGTCGTTGGGCCGTGAGGTTGTGTGGTCTTGGGGTTGTGGGGGCGTGGTGGCCGGCGGTGATCGCCGGTGCCATCGACGCCCGGTGGTGGCCCGGTGGCCCGGTGGCCCGGTGGCCCGGTCCCTCAGTGCCTTGTTGCCTCGGTGCTGTGGTGCCTCAGTGCTGTGGTGCCTCAATGTCTCGGGCTGCTGTGGTGCTTTGGTGTGGTGGTGCTGGGGTGTGCTGTTGGGTGGGGCTTTGGGTGTCTGCGGGGTGTTGGCGGTGGTCGCCGGGGGCAGACGCCTGGTGGGCCTGGTGGCCGTTGGTGGTGCGGGGGCGGGCTTTGGGTGGGCTGGTCCGGGGGTGGCGCTGTTCGGTGTCGGGTGGCATGCCCGGGTCGTGCTGGGTGGTGCAGGGGTGCCTGGGTTGGGTGGCGCCGGGGTTGGCGTCGGCGTGGCGTGTGGGGGCGTGTAGGTGAACTGATCTGTTCCCGTGGCTGGTGGACGCTGCCGTTCGGGTGTGGGTGCCGGGCTGTGTCGCGTTTCGTGTGCGGTTTGTGGCCTGGCGGGGTTGCGCTGTGTGGCTGGTTGCGCTGTGCGGTGTGGGTGGTGCGGCCTGGTGCCGGGTGGTGGGCCGCCTTCCATTGGGTTGGTGCTGCCCCCCTCGGGGGGCGGTTGGCTGTTGTGCGTCGGGGCTGGTGCTGTCCGCGGGGCGGCCTGGTGCCGTCCTGTGGGAGGGGTTGCCCGGGTGCTGGTGGCCTGCCTGGGTGAACGGCCGTGTGGTGGTGGCCTGCCTGGGTGAACGGCCGTGTGGTGGTGGCCGGTTGGTGTGGTGGCGCCCCGCGCTGAGGGGGGTGGGGTTGTTCGTGGCCCGGTGCGGGCCGGGTGTGTGGTGCGGTCCGCGTCCTGTTGGCCCGTGGAGGGGCCTGTGGTTGCGGGGTGGGACGGGGTGGCGGCCCGGGTTGTGCCGGTGGGCGGTGTGGTCGCTCTTGGTGTGGCTTTGAGCGCCGTTGCTGCCGCCGTCCCGTGACCCCTCTTGTCGGCCTGTGGGTTTGTCGGCCTGTCGGTCGTTGCCGGGTGCGGTCCTGCCGTTGGGGGCAGGGGCGGCGGTGTGCCCGGGGTGTGGGTGGCGGGTAGCCGGGGGCTGCCGGTCCCGGTCCCGGTCCAGGTGTGGGTGCCGGTCCTGTTCCCGGTACGGGTCCAGGTTCCGTTCCCGTTCCCGGTGCGGGCCCCGGTTCCCTTCCCGTTCCCGGTGCGGGCCCCGGTTCCGTTCCCGTTCCCGGTGCGGGTGCGGGTGCGGGTGCGGGTGTGGGTGCCGGCGGGGGTGGGGCGGTGGGGTGTTGTCCGGCCGGGGGTGTTGCCGTGGTGGTGGTGCGCGGTGGTGGCCGGTGCGCGGTGGTGGGTGGCGTGGTCGTTGGGGGTGGGGGTGGTGTGCGCTGTTGGTGGTGGCTGCACGTGGTCCCTTCCCTTCGCGTCCTGGTGCCGGTGCCCGGTGTCTGAGGTGCTGCCGGTTGGTGGCCGGCTGCTTGTCCCGTTGTTCGGCTTCCCGCTGTCCCGCTGTTCGGCCGCCTGGTGGCCTTGCCCGGTTGCCCGGTTGCCCGGTTGCCCGGTTGCCCGGTTGCCCGGTTGCCCGGTTGCCCGGTGTCTGGCTGTTCTGCCGGTTGCCGGTTGCCGGCTGTGGTTTGCCGGTTGGTGTGTGGTTGTCGGGGTGTTGGGCTTGGGTGTTCGTGCGTGTGGGTGCGGTGTGTTGTGGGGTGGGTCAGGTGGTCAGGTAAGCGTGCTTGTCGCAAGCGGTGCGCAAGCGTGGTGGCTGGTGGGGGGTTGCGGGTTGTTTGCGTGGGGGCGGGTTTCATGCGGTTTCGGTAAGGCAGACGGCTTCGGGTCTCGCGGTGTCGTGTCGCGGGGTGCGGGCTGACCGTTCCTGTTGCTTGTTCGTGTGTCGTCTCGTTCGTCTTTCGTCGTGTTCGTTCTTGTCTCCGGTGAGTCGGGGGTGGGGGCGGGGCGGGGGTGCGGGGTGGTGTGCGGGTGGGGGTGGGGGTGGTTTCCCGCGGGTCTGTCTGGCCCGGGCTTGCCTCGGTTCTCCCGTTCGCGGGGGTCGGCCGTTGCGGGTGTCGTCCAGCCTGCTCCGGCGCGGCCTGCTCCAGGCCGTGCAGCCAGGTGCAGTCCGGCCTGGTCTGGCCCGTGCCGTCCGGTTCACCTGGCCCGGTCCGTCCGGTCCGTCCGGTCCGTCCGTCCGAGCGTTGCCCGGTCCGGTCATTTTCGGTCCGGCCTGTTGGAGTCCGGGGTGGTCCAGCCCTGTTGTGTCGGGTCCGTTCGGGCGTGGCCCGGGATGGTCTGGCTTGTTCGAGCTCGGCCTGGTCCGGTTCCTCCGGCCTGGTTCCTCTGGTCTGGTTCCTCCGGTCCGGTCCGTGCGGCCTGTTCGGCGTTCGGTTCGTGTGGCCTGTTGGTTCGGGTTGTGCGGGTTCGGTTGTGTTGTGGCTCTGCCTGGTGGTTGTGGGTGGGGTCTGTCTGTCAGGGATCGTCTGAGTGAAAGGGAAGAATCATGTCCGAGGTTCCGAGTGTCGAGGATCTGGCCGCGCAGTTGCAGGCGGTGTCGGGTGCTCAGGAGATCGATGCGGATGCGGCGTTGCAGCACATCGCGGATGTGGATTCGCTGGATCTGATGGAGTGGTTGTACGGGTTCCAGAACCGGTACCCGCACATTCCGGCGGATGAGTCGTTGTTCGCGGACATCGATGACACGACGACGTTGCGGGTGGTGCACGGGCGGATTCTGGCGCTCGTGGGCCAGGCCGGCGTCTGATCCGCAGGAGAGGGGTCGGTCGATGAGCGGCTTCGACGTCACGGGGTGGGGGATCTCGGTCCCTGAGCGTGTGGTGACCAGTGTGGAGCTGGCCGAGCGGTTCGGTGTGGATGAGCACTGGATCGTGTCGCGGTGCGGGATCCGTGAGCGGCGGGCGGTCGGGGCGGGGCAGTCGACCGCGTCGATGGCCGTCGAGGCCGGTCGGCGGGCGTTGGAGCGGGCGGGGCTGTCGGGTGCGGACATCGCGCATCTGATCGTGGCGACGGCCACGCCCGAGCAGCCTTCGCCGGCGACGTCGGCGTTCGTGCACGAGGCGCTGGAGATCGCGGGCAGTGCGCATGACGTGAATTCGGAGTGCGCGGGGTTCGTGTACGGGTTGGTGACGGCGGCGGGGTTGTTGCGGATGGATCCGCGGCCGGTGCTGCTGATCGGTTCGGACACGCACACGCTGACGGCGAATCCGCAGGACCGGGATCTGTCGATCCTGGTGGGTGACGGTGCTGGTGCGGTGGTGTTGCAGCCGGGTTCGGTGGAGCGGATCCTGGCGTGGAACCTGGGTGCGGACGGCTCGTGCAAGGACAGTCTGAAGGTCCTGGCGGGTGGTTCGCGGTTGCCGACCAGTGAGGAGACGGTCCGTCGGGGTCTGCACTACGCGCAGATCAACGGGAACGAGATCTATCTGAACGCGGTGCGGTACACGGTGCGCACGATCCGCGAGACGCTGGAGCAGGCGAAGCTGACGCCGGCGGATGTGGATCATGTGGTGCCGCATCAGGCGAACATCCGGATCATCAACTCGGTTCTCGCGCACACGGGTATTCCCGCCGATCGGTTGGTGACGAATCTGGAGCGGTACGGGAACACGGCGTCGGCGTCGATTCCGATCGCGTTGGCGGAGGCGTTGGACGCGGGCCGGATCCAGGACGGTGACACGGTGTTGCTGGCCGGGTTCGGGGCGGGGATGACGTGGGGTTCGGTGCTGTTGACGTGGGGAGGGGCGCGGTGAGCGGGGCCCAGGTGTTCGGTGTGCGTCCGGATGCGCCGGTGGCGTTGGTGACGGGTGCCTCCGGTGGGCTGGGGCGTGAGCTGGCGTTGGAGCTGGACGCGGCCGGGTGTCGGGTGGCGGTGCACTACAACAGTGCCCGCCGGGCGGCCGAGGACGTGGCGGGCAAGCTGGTGAACGCGCATGTGGTGGTCACCGGTGACGTGGCGGACTTCGCGCAGGTCACGGCGATGTACGAGCGCATCGGTGAGGTGTTGGGGCCGGTGGACGTGCTGGTCAACAACGGTGCGGTGCGCAAGGACGCGTTGATGGCGATGCAGGATCCGGTGCAGTGGCGGCAGGTGATCGACACGAATCTGGTGGGTGCGTTCCACACGGCGCGGGTGTGTGTGCCGGCGATGCTGCGGGCGCGGTGGGGGCGGGTGGTGAACATCGTGTCGCCGTCGGCGCTGATCGCGACCGCCGGGCAGACCGCGTACGCGGCGTCCAAGGCCGGTCTGGTGGGGCTGACCCGTACGCTGGCCGCGGAGTGCGGGCGGCGGGGGGTGACGGTCAACGCGTTGTCGCCGGGGTTCATGATCACGGGGATGACGGACACGCTGCCCGAGCACGTGGTGGCGGGGATGCTGCAGAAGGTCCCGGTGCCGCGGTTCGTGACCCCGCGGGAGGTGGCCCGCTCCATCGGGCTCTTCCTCGATCAGGACTGTATGACCGGGCAGGTCATCAGCATCGACTCGGGCGCCTCCATCACCTGACCCGCCCCGGGACCGCCCCCTGCGGAAGCTCCCCCGGGGGCGTCCCCGGCCTCCCCGGGAGAGCCCGCCGCCCCGGGCGTCCCGGCCTCCCCGGGGCGGCGCCCCGTCTTCCCCGGGGCGGCCGGCCGCCCCGGGGAGCCCGCCGTCGGGGGGCGTGCTGGGGCTCGCCGGGTCCGGTGGCCTTCCGGCCCGCCGGGTTCGGCTTGCCCGTGTGGTGGGGCTGGTTCCCTCCCTGTCCCGTCCCGTCGGGCCTGCCGGTCCGGTCCGTCCGTCCCGGTCGGTCCGTCCCGGTCCGTCCGTCCCGGTCGGGCCGTCCCGGTCGGGCTGGCCGGGAGCGTCGGTCCGGCGGGGGTCTGGTCTGTCTGATCTGTGTGTTCTCCCGTCCCTCCCTGGCGGTGGCGCCCCGTTCGCGGGGTCGGCCGGTCCGGTCGGGTCCCGTCGCGGCCCGCCCCTGTTCCCGGGGGCGGGCCGCGGTCGTGTGCGTGGTGGGCGAGCGGTTTCCCGGGTGGGGGTGCCCGGTGGCTCCTGTCGGGTCGTGCACGGGCGCCGGGGCCTGGGGCCGTGGGGGGTTGCGCGGGCCCGGGACAGGGCCGGGGTGTCCGGTGGGTGAAGGACGTCCGGGTCGGCGCTCACGCCGTCCGTGCACCGGGCGTCCCCGAGGCCGGGGCCTGGAGCGCCGACCGCGCGCGGTGATCCTCGCAGGCCACGCCGCCCGCACCGCCGACGAGATGACCACCCGGCCGGCCGAGGACGTCGGAGCGCTTCCCGGCGCGAGGCCGTCGATCCTGCCGCTGCCACCTGTTCGGCCGCCTCGCCCGGCTCCGTTACGATGCCGCCTTCGACGGCGGCCGGACGCTCGCCGCCGTCGTGGTCGAGGGTGCCTGCCGTCACCTGGTCGCCGGCGGCGTCGACATCACCGGCGCCTGACCGCCGGCGCCTGCCGGGGCCTGGTCGCCGGCGCCTGCCGGGGCCTGACCGCCGGCGCCTGCCGGGGCCTGCCGGGGCCTTCACGGAGCCGAAGCCGTCCTGCGGCTGCGTACCCCGTCTGCGTCTGCGTCTGCGTCTGCGACGGTGACGGTGTGACGGCGACGGCGACGGCGACTGCGTGACGGTGACGGTGGTGGTGGCGGCCGGTGCGGGTGCTTGTGTGCTGCCCGCGGGCAGCGGCGTCCCTACCCCGCCTGCGGTCAGGACGAATGCGTGCTCGTGGCCTGTGTGCGAGTGTCCCGGCGAAGGGCCGCAAGCCGGTACTCATGCCCTGCCGAACCGGAAGACCGTGTCGGTCCAGTCGGGGTCCGGTGGTCCGTCGTCGAGTGCCTCGCTGATCGTCCGCTCTTCATAGCTGAAGTGCGATTCCATGATCGCCGCGAGTCCGTCGAGTTCACGCCGGACCGCTTCCAGGGCCGGGCCGCGTGATTCGCCGGCTCTTGCCGCGAGTTCACGCACCCGGGACAGGATGGATGCGATCATGCCGTGATCTTCGACGAGGTTCGCGACCGTTGTTGCGAGGTCCGGGCGTTGGCGCAGCAGTTGGGAGAACATGTGGTCGTCCTCGCCCTGGTGGTGCGACGTCAGCGCGGTGCAAAAGGCGAGGCAGTGGGCGAGGAGTGTGTCCTCGCTCGTCCGGTGGTGTCCCGGATGTGTCCTGATCTCGTTGATCTGGCGGCGCAGTTCTCGGTGTGCGTGGGAGAGTTGCCGGCTCAGGGCGACTACACGGTCGCCGTCGCGGGAGGCCACGGATGGTGGTCCCTTTCGGTTGCGCACCTCCATGCCTGGCGCGGTCCGCCACCGGCACGCGATGCTGGCGCGATCTGATCACGCGGCGGGCGGGCACGGCAAGCCCGCTGCCCGTCCGTACCTGTCGCCGGCTCCGTGTCCCGGCGTTCGGCCGGCTCGGCCCTTCACGCCACAGGGGCCGCATCCGAGGGACGGGCCGGCCGTCGCCTGCCGGGCGGTACGTCACCTCGCGGCCGTCCTCGTCCGGGCCCGCGCACGGCCGGCGGGAAAGGGGTCGGCCGTCGGGTGAGGCGATGTACGAAGCTGAGCACATGGACGATCTACTGGGGTTCGTGCGGGCACGCAACACGGAGGACAACCACGCCTACGCCTACGTCGCGCAGGTCTTCGGCAGCGAGGCCCTCCTCGACAGCCACCTGCCCCTGCTGGATCTGATCGACATGCTGGCACGAGAGCGCACGGCGATGGACGGTTCGGATCCCCGTTCAGTCGGTCTGGCCTATGCCCTTCGTGTCCTTGCACAGTCCTACGCCGACCACCCCGACTTCCGCGAGGAGTGGCGTCCCTGAACCGCGGTGAAGAGACGGTCCCCCCGTCGGCGCAGTCGTGGCAGTGGGCGGGGCGTCGGTGCCCGCACGGCACGATGCGGCTGTTCCTGGCGACGACCTCAGCGTCGTTGCACGGGTTCACCCACACCGTGGTGCCCTGGGCACGGACGACGGCGTCGGACGGTGACTCCTCGGGTTCCAGTCCCGTGACCTCGGTGGACTTCTCACCGGGGAGCATCCGGTGATCGGTTCTTCGGGGCTTTACCCACAGGCAGAACAGGCCTTCGGTGTCGTTGCCCACGCCGGTCTTCGACACACCGCACCCCTGACGGGCGGCATGGTCGCCCTCACGGCTCCCGTGTCCGTGGACGGGGCGGTGATCTGCGGGCCGGCCGGGGCGGGGCGTTGGGCGAGGGCCTTCACGGGCCCCTGCCGGGGTGTGGGCGTCACCGACGCTCTCGCGTTCGGCGGCACCGTCTTCGGGGCGGGGTGCCGGTCTCCGCCGTGGGGCCGGTCTGCGAGTCGGCGGGCCGGGAGGGTCACACCGCCGACGTCGACAGGCTCTGCCGGGGCCTGCGCAGCTCCCGTCTCGTCACCACCGCGCGGGGCGGTTCACGAACGCTCCCGGGCCCGGGCCGGACCGTCTGCGACGACGGGCACGTCCTACGGTGCTGGCCGCCTGCGCACTCGTCCCACGTCCAGGACGTGGTGGTCGACCCGGTGCGTCACCGGCGAGGCGTGGGACGGGCCCTGGTCGAGTACCTCGGGCGCCGCTGCTCGTACCGGCGTTTCCTCCTCCTGTCCACGGGCCGCGGGTCGTCCCCGGACGGCGAGCGCTACCACGTGTTCTACCGGAGCCCGGGTCTCCCGTCCTACGGGGAGAAGCGGATCGCGGGCTTCGCACTGCCCGGGAGCCGCCCCGACGTGTGGGACATGACGCCGTGAAGGGTCGCGCCCGTCGCGGCCCCGGTGCGGACACGGGGCCGGCGGGCCGGCCGGCGCCGGTCCGGTGACGTGCGCGGGCCGCGGCACGTCCCGGACGCGAGCGCGCCGTGCGCCGTGCGCCGCCATCGTGCAGGAGCGCCGCCTCGAGGTGCTCCGGGCCGGCCCTGGGCCAGGGCCCGTCCCACCGGGCCGTCCGCGCGTCGCGGCTCACCGGGGCAGGGTGCCGCTCCACCCCCTTCGGGCCGCGCTGCTTGCGTCCGGTACGCCGGTCACCGCCGTGCCGCTGTGCCGCTGTGCCGGCACGGCGGTGTGGGCCTGTGGCGTTGCCGGATTGGGCCCGGGGCCGGTGACCTGCCACACCGCGGGTGACCGGCCACCGTCCCCGGCGGTTCGCTGTGGCGCGGGCTTGTGGCGAGGCGGCCCTTCCCGGTGGCGCGGGGCCGGATGCGAGGGGCGGTGTGCCGTGCCGGCTCATGTGCGTCCGGCAGTCGAGCGGCGCGGGTTCGCGGCGGTGCTCGAATGGCGGTGTTTTGGCTGGTCAGCGGTGGTATCGCCCGTTGTGTCGGCGGGCTTGGTCAAGATCGCGGTGAGGCTCTACAGTGCGCGGCATGAACCTGCGGACCAAGAAGACGCTGTCCATCCTGCTCAGAGGCGTGGCCGTCCTCGCCTTCCTGACCCTTTTCGGCGTGCTCAGGAGCGGGTGGCATGGCCTGGGCCCGGGTTTCTACGTCTGTGTGGCCCTGAACGTGGCGGTCACCGGGTACGCGTGGTGGTGGTACGGCGATTCGCCCAAGGCGGTGGAGGCGCGGATGAAGGTGGAGGCGAAGCGGGCTGCCCGGCAGCAGACGCGCTGATCGTTTCGTCTGCTGTTCGGGTCGTCTGCCGTTCGTGCGGGTTTGCCGGTGCCGCCGGGCGGGCGCAGCGGCCCTGACGCCGGCTCGGGTACCGGGGGCCGGGCGGAGTGTCGGGAGTGTGCGGCCGGTTGTTCGGGCCGGTTGTTCGGGGCGGGTGGACCGTACCCCCGGGTGCATCGTCCTGCTGTGCTGTGCTGTGCTGTGCTGTGCTGTGCTGTGCTGTGCTGTGCTGTGCTGTGCAGGGCCGGTGTCGGGGGTGTGGGGCGGGCTCAGGCGGTCGTGGTGTGTGGATCTGGTGCCTGGGCCTGTTGATTGCGGGTGAACGCGGCGCGGTATGCGCTGGGAGTGAGTCCCGTTCTTCTCGGCAGGTGCCGGCGCAGGGAGTCGGTGGTGGCGTGGCCGCTGATCTGGGCGATCCGGTCCATCGGCGGGTCCGTTGTCTCCAGGAGGGGCGCGGATCACGTGCTGGTGGAGGGGTCACTGCAGTGGGCTCGGGCCCGTCTCGTCGTGGAACCTGTGAGTCAGCGTGTGGACGCTGGTCGTGGCGTGAGCGGCGAGGTCGGCGCGGGGGAGCGGTTCGTGCAGCCGGTCGAGCGCTCATGCCCGGGTCGCGGCCGGTGAGGTGCCCGTCTCGGGTGGCGGCGGCGTCGCGATGAACTGGGCCTGCCCGCCGGGGCGCACCGGTGCCGCCACCACTGGTGTGGCGACGGTGTTGGCCGTCGCGGTGCCGTAGTCGCAGCGCGCCGGGTGCAGGCACGGGTCGTTGCCGGCGGACAGCCCCGCGGAGGTCGGGGTGTCGCCGTCAACGCGGCCCGGACTTCTGCGCTCTCGTCCTCCTGCCGCGGGCCCGTCGCCTCCGACCCCCCAAGCCCGGCAGCGGCTTGGGGGGCATCGTTCGCGTGGATGGGCCAGGACCGGCAAGGCGTGTGTGAAGCGGCCGAGCCTGCGGCCGGCGCGAGCTCCGTTGACGCTGTCGAAGCGCAGATCGGCCACGTGGCGTGCTCGATCGGTTCGGGTGGATGTCGAGCCCGCCAGGGTGGGGACCAGGCCGGGCTCCTCGGTCGCAGCGTGGTGCGTAAGAGGACACCGGCGCGACGACCAGGAGGCTCGCCCGTTACCCCTGCCTGCGCTGACCAGCCATTTCACCCTCCCAGAACAGGATGGAAGAGCCCTCGCATCTTCCTATCGCTGTTTAGTCATACTTTTTGCCGCCATATTCCCGAGGGTCCCCTTTCTTGCCGATTCCGCCACTGTTATTGTCATACTCCCGTGCGTCCTGAACAATGCTGGTGCCACCGGTGTTGGAGTCAATGCCGCTCATGCCGAGAAGGATGGCACTGTGCAGAAAATCTAGGCAGTCGGGTGTGGTGACATTGAGACCGGCCCTTGCCGCCGCAACAATGGCAATGGGACTCCGTACCCGCATCCGTGATCCGTACCCGCCACCTGCTCCGCCCCCCGCCCCTGCAAGCTTAATGATTGCATCATATGCGGGACCGGTCGGGAATCCGCAATCCTTCAGATCCTTAATCAGCTCATCTATGGTGTAGATGTTCGGACAGGTTCCGCCGAACGGCTGGAGGTGCGTATCCGATACTCCGCCGTCGTCTACCGTCCCGATAGCGCCGGCTCCCAGGTGGTGCGCGATACTCATTGCCTGGTCGACGCTGAGCGGCATGCCGAGATTTGCCAACTCCTGCGAGAATTTGGCGAGGACACGCTTCGCCGTCTCCTTCTCGTTCTCGCTCATCTCGATCTTGGTGTGAGTCTTGGGCGCCTTGAAGTTGATGGATTCGTGTCGGATGCGCTCCAGCAGGTTCTGCCTGTCGTCGCTGCAGGAGGGGCTGCTGTGCCAGGCTTTCATGACCTCTGAATGGTGTTGATTAAATCTCAGCGTTGCTTCGTAGGGATGGAAGGCGGCGAGGTAGGACCTCTTGACATTGTCGCCCCATGTTTCCATAAGGCCGTTGAAGTCCAGGGCTTCGGCCTGCTCTGGCTCTGGCTCCGTGGAGTCCTCCTCGCTGGTCTCGAAGGGAAGATCCTCATATCCCGACGCCTTGAGCTTCCAGAGGTTTCGTTTCGCGATTGCTATGTCGTCTTGTGCGACTGTCCTCTGGGTGCTGTTGATCGCTTTCGTGAGAGCAGTATTTGCCTTCTTGAGTCGCTCGAGGTGGTAGGAGATCTCCTCTTGTCGCTTCTCCTCTGCGCGAATGGCCGCATCCTTCGCCTCGGCGGCTTCACTGGTGAGGGAGCTCTTCGCGATGAAGTGGATGGCGGCTTCCATCTCTTCGTCGGACTCTGCCGTGCGGGATTTCGGCTCGCAGCGCCGGCATTTTTCGAGAAAGTCGGATTTGATTTTTCCCAGCTTCGCCAGGAGTTCGTTCCTGGCTTTCGGTCTGAGTTTCTCCGCGCTCTCGATCTCGCTGTACAGGTTGCCGATTCTCTGTAGATATCCGTCGCGCTGGTCGGGGATCAGGATGGCCGTGCCGAGGCTCGTGTGTAGGTTTTCAATGCGTTTCCGGAAGTTGCTTAGGGCTAGTTTGGAATCTCCGTGGCCCATGGGGTTTCCTGTCCTTTTGGCTGGTGGCTGGTGGCTGGCGGCGGGTTGCTGCGGGTGGCTGGTGGCGGGTGGGTGTGTGGGTCAGGTGTGTGCGGGCGTGGTGTTCCAGTCGGTGGTGTTGATCTTCTCGGCGATGGCTTCGAGTGCGGCGATCGTCTTGGCGAATTCCTCGTCGTGTTCGGCCTGCTCTGTTTCCTCGGTGGTGATGATCTGCTGGCGCAGGGTGTCCCAGTCCTGGTCGGTGGTGCCCAGGATCGTGTTCCAGATGTCGGTGCGGGTGTCGGCGTGGAAGTCCCCGCTGTAGTCGGGGTCTTTGAGGGTCAGTTCGGCGATGACGTCGTTGTAGCGGTCTGTGGCCAGTGCCGGGTCGCTTGGCTGGTCGTCGGCGGGGGTGGTGTCCGGGCTGTCGGTCGGGTCGGCGCCGGGGGCGTCGTGGAGGGTGTCGTCCTGGAGGCTGTTGTCGGTGGGGTCGTCGTCGGTCGTCTGTTCCAGGAGCGTGGCGATCGGTGGGGTGGCGTTGTGTAGCCAGGTGAGGAGGAGTTCGGGGAGGTCGTGCGGGGTCGTGTCCGCGGTGGGGTCCGTTGCCTCGGTGTCCTGGTTGTCGAGGGGTTGCGGGGGCCACTGTTTGCCTTCGACGGCTTTGGTGGCGTCGTCGAGGAGGTGCCAGAGGCTTTCCAGGTCGTCGGCGGTGGGGGCGTCCTGTTGTGCGGGCGTGATGATGTGGGTGACGTCGGGGTCCGGGCAGGTCAGTGCCATGGCCGTGAGCGCGGCCCAGGCCTCGGTGGTGTCGAGGGTGAGGTCGCTGTCCGGGTTCAGGTGTTCCTGGGCGAGGAGGTCCAGGAAGGTGTGGGTGACGGCGGGGTCGTGCATGGTTGCTCCGTGCTGGTCGGGGGCTTCGTCGGATGGGTGCTGCAGGGGATGGGGAGCGCGGCTGCAGTGTGGTCGCGAGGTGTCCGTGAGCTCACGGTAGGCGGGGGTGTGTCAGGCGTCTTCGGCCGCCGGTTCCGTAATCCGGCCCGTCGCTGCTGCCCGAAAGGGTGCCTGACCCGCATCGGTGTGTCGGGGCGGTCGGCGCGGGTGGGCGTGCTCGCCGTGGTGCGCGGTGGCCGCGGGCGGTGGAGGAGGGCCGGGGCCTCGTCCCGGGTTCGCCGTCCGAGTTTGCCGCCGCGGTGTCAGCGGCGTCTGCCGCGGCTTGTGAGGGCCGGGCTGTGGTCCGGTCTCTGCTTTTCGGGGGTGTCTCTCTCTGTGTCCCTTCGTCGAGGCGGAGGTGGTCGTGGCGGCGCGGTGTCGGGGTGCCGCCGCAGCGCACTGTCGACCGCCTGCGGGTGGTCGCGGCGCGGGCGGCCGTGGGCGTCCACCGGTGGCAGCAGGGGCCCTGTCCGCTTCCGTGCCGGATCGCTCGACTCGCCTCGCCCCTGCCGCGGGATCGGTTGTGGACGGGCTGCGGATCTGCGGGCCGGGTGTCCTCGTCGGTGGCCGTGCCCACGGTGGCGTCATGGGCGTTCACCGGTCGTCGCACACGAGGGCATGGCTGTGGGGCGGGCAGGAGACGTTCGGCCGCGTGGGTGCGGGTGGCCGGGTGGCTCGAGCGCGACGATCCCGGGGTCTTTGTCGCCCTCGGCCCTGCGGGGAGCCGGGAGGCCTGCTGGCGGCGCTGGTGCGGCTGGCTTGTGGCGACCGACGTGGATGCCGGCGTGCGTACCGATCGACGGGACTGCCCTGGTGTGGCCGGGCGTGACGTGCCCGTACCAGGTGGGCACGTGCTGCTCGGTCTGGAGGACGTCCAGCGCGTCTACCTCCACCGGCCGGCCTTGGAACGGATGGACCCGCCCGAGGACCCCGACCGCCCGCTGTGGCGCCGGGAGTGGCCGCCGATCGCCGCCGAGCGCGACGGCCTCCACGGGACGTTCCTGGACACGGCCGACAAGAGGGTCGCAGCGTGGGCCGAGGCGCACGTGCCGCAGGAAGGGGTGTGAGCCTCACTGTCCGCCTTCTTCCACCAGGCGGCGGATCTGCTGGAAGCGGTCACCGCCGGGGACCGGGGTGGGCCCGTCGTACCCGCCCGGCCCCTCGAACGCGACCAACCCCGCCCGCAGGACGAGGCGGTACGCCGATGGGCCCACGTGCGCGGCATGGTCGTGAACGACCGCGCACGGATCCCCTCGGGCATCCGCGCGGCCCACCGGAAGGGGACCCCGTGATCCGGCCGCTGGCGTCGGCGCCGTCAACGCCCCTCAGGATCGGGACGGCGACGGCGACGGCGACGGCGGTGGCGGTGGCGGTGACGCCCGGCCCGATGACGGCCGGCGCCCTCCCGCAGGCCCGGGTCATCGCCGCCGCGATCCCCGAGCGCCGCGACCGGGCGGCCACCCGCCGAGGGCGTGGACGTGGCCGAACGACGCTCTGCCCGCCTCCAGCGGTTCCGCGCGAACGCGACCCGATTCGCCGAGCCCGCCGACCGCTACCGACCCGGAGTCATCCTGTCCTGCCTGATCATCCGGTGCCGCGAACCAGGCGGATGATCATTCGTCAGACACGCCTTGCTGACCGTTTCGGCGTGAGAGCCGGACGGTCATTCGTCGTCGAGTCGCTGGAGAACCTGTGTGAAGTCACCGTCGTCGAGCAGGTCGGCCGGCACCTGCGTCATGTTGTCGACGCCGGGATCCCGGACGATGAGGCCGTCGGAGCACCAGAAGTAGCGCCCGCCCAGGGCCTCACCGGTGCGGGACCACCCGTGCATGATGCGTTCGACCTCGGCGGGCGTGAACACGGTCGCGCTCCAGCGTGAGCCGTCCGCCGTCGGCCGGACCTCGACGTCGACGTTGCAGACGGCGCCCATAGGCTCGCTCGCATCGTGTACGAACGACGCCTCGAGCCGCCCCGTTCGGACCCGGTGGAAGGGTCCGTCCCACCCCTGCTCCGCGGTTTCGCTCTCGGTGTCGGCCGTCCGGGGAGTATGTCCAGCCGGCCCGAGCTGCTCGACCGGCTTCTCTGGCGGGCTTCAGCGTCGTGATCGCGAACCTTGTCCCCGATGGGCCGTGGGACCCGATAGCCCCGCTCTCGTGCCGGCGCGGCCCACACGACGGCATGCCACCGCGGCTCCCGGTGCCGGACCGGGCCGCGGCTGGCCGGCATCGTCGTGGCGGGTCCAGAGCAGGTGCGCGGAGGCCGGGTTGCCGGGCCCGCTCCATCGCTGTGTGATCGTGGCTGGTGTTCGGACGGTGGAGCGGGTGCGGTGGTGGCGCGTGCCGGGGCTGCCGGGCTGGCCGCCGGACGGGGAAGGGAGGGCGGCGGAGGAAAGGAGCGGGGGAGGAAGGCAGCGGAGGCCGGGGTGTGCTAGTGATCGTCTGACGGTGTTTCTGCAGGTCAGCGATGGTATTGCCCGTTGTGTCGCCGGGCTTGGTCGGCGTCGTGGTCAGGCCCTGCAGTGCGCGGCATGAACCTGCGTACCAAGAAGACGTTGTCCGTCCTGCTCCAGGGAGCGGTCGTCCTCGCACTCTGCACGCTCTACAGCGTGTTCAGGAACGGGTGGCACGGTTTCGGTCCGGGCTTCTACGTCTTCGCGGCCCTGAACCTCGCGGTCACGGGGTATGCGTGGTGGTGGTACGGCGATTCCCCGAAGGCGGTGGACGCGCGGGCGAAGGCGGAGCTCAAGCGGGCTGCTCGGCCCCAGGCGGGCTGACCTCCCGCCTCCTGTCCGTCCGTGGCCGTCCGTGGTGTGGTCCTGTCGCTGTTTCGCCTGCTTCTTCGCCAGCTCGGTCTGCCACTTCGCCTGCGTGCTCCGGCGCGCGGGTGGGGTCAGGGGCGGCGCGAGGCGGCACCGTTGGGGGTCGTGTCGGGGCGGGGGCGCAGTGGGCCCGTGGCCGGGGCCGGGGGTACCGGCCCCGGGGGTGGGGCCCCGGGGGTGGGGCCTCGGGCCCGGGGTGGGTGTCAGGTGCCGAGGAAGCGTAGGACGGCCAGGACGCGGCGGTTGGTGCTGTCGTCGCGGGGCAGGCGGAGTTTGTCGAACACGGCGTTGGTGTGTTTCTCCACGGCGCTTTTGGACACGAACAGGTGGTGCGCGATGGCGGTGTTGGTGTGGCCCTGGGCCATGAGGGTCAGGACGACGTGTTCGCGGGGGGTGAGGTGGCGCAGGTCGTCGGTGTGGCGGGTGCGGGCGAGCAGGCGTCGGACGACTTCGGGGTCGAGGACGGTGTCGCCGTCGTGGATGCGTTGCAGGGCGGTCAGGAACTCCTCGACCCGGGCGACGCGGTCTTTGAGGAGGTAGCCGACGCCGCGGGTGTCGGCGGCCAGCAGGTCGGCGGCGTAGCGCTGTTCGACGTGCTGGGACAGGACCAGGACGCCGACCTGGGGGTGGGTGCGGCGGATGTGCAGGGCGGCGCGCAGTCCTTCGTCGGTGTGGGTGGGGGGCATGCGCACGTCCACGACGGTGACGTCGGGTGGGTCGGCGGTGACGGCGGCCAGCAGGGCGTCGGCGTCCGCGACGGCGGCGGTGACGTGGTGTCCTTCGTCGGCGAGGAGGCGTTCGAGGCCGGCGCGCAGCAGGGCGGAGTCTTCGGCGATCATGAGGCGCATGGCAGCTCCGCGGTGAGGTGGGTGGGGCCGCCGGGTGGGCTGTCGATGGTGAGGTGTCCGTCGAGGGCGCCCAGGCGCCGGGCCAGGCCGGCCAGTCCGGTGCCGGTGGGGTCGGCGCCGCCGGTTCCGTCGTCGCGTACCGATACCCGTACGGTGTGGGCGTCCTGGTGGATGGTGACGTCGATGCGGGTGGCGGCCCGGGCGTGTTTGGCGGCGTTGGTGAGGGCTTCGCGGACGGCGAAGTAGGCGGCGGTCTCGATGGCGGGGGCGGGGCGGTGGGTCAGGTCGCCGTGGAGGTGGACGGGCACGGGGCAGCGTTCGGCGTCCACGGCCAGGGCCTCGCGCAGGCCGAGCTGGTCCAGGGACGCGGGGTAGATGCGCCAGGCGACCTGGCGCAGTTCCTCCAGGGCCTGTTCGTTCTCGTGCCGGGCCTGGCGGTACAGCTCCTCGGAGTCCTTGCGCCGGGCCCGGCCCAGGAGCATCGCGATGACGATCAGGCGTTGTTGGAGGCCGTCGTGCAGGTCGCGTTCGATGCGGCGGCGTTCGGCGTCGACGGCTTCGACGATTCCGGAACGGGTGGCGGCCAGTTCGTCGATGCGTCGGCGCATCAGGGCCAGTTCGTCGGGGCCCAGGTGACGCCGCACCAGACGTCGTTCGAGTTCGGCGACGGCGGCCAGACCGGCCAGGTCGAGGAAGAGCAGCAGCAGAGCGGCGGCCAGGAGGTAGCCGGCGACGGGCCAGGTCGGCCGCATGCCGTCGGCGGCGTGTCCGCTCAGCCAGGCGCCCAGCGCGCCCGCCACCGTCCACGCACCCGCGCCGAGCAGGACCAGGGCCCCGCCGCCGAGCAGCCCGACCGGCAGACGCGCCCACAGGTAGGCCCGGGCCTGCCACACCTCCACACCGCCGCCGGCCCCGGTGGCGCCGGCGCCTTCGGCACCTGCTCCGGCACCGGCGCCGGCTCGGGCGTACCTGCCGGTGTTGCCGTGACCCCCGCTTCTGCCGGCCTGGTCGGCCTGGTCGGGGTGGTCGGCCTGGTCGGGGTGGGCGGGGTGGGCGGGGTGGGCGGGGGTGGTGTCGAGGAGGGCGGTGACGCGCCGCTGGTCCAGCTCGGCCAGGCGTACCACCGCCGTGCCGCGACGCGTCAGCGCGGCCGTGGCCAGGACGGCCGGTGCGGCACACGCCGTCACCGCGCCCAGCGCGATCCCGGCCGCCGTCCGCACCGCACCCACCGCCCGCGCGGCTGTCGTGGCCCCCGTTGCACCCACCGTCGGCACCGCACCCACCACCCGCTCCGTGCCCGTCGCCTGCTCCGTGCCCGCCGCCTGCCCGGCACCCGCCGTGCGCGCGGTACCCGAGGTGTGTGCGGTTCTCACGCGCGGTGCCGGGCGCCGCGGCGCCGGCGCGCCCGTACCAGGAACCAGCGGGCGACGGCCACCACCGCCACCGCCACCACGGCCTTGGACACCCATCCCCCGTACTCCTCCACCAGGCGCCAGTTGTCGCCCAGCCAGTATCCCAACACCACGAACACCGTGTTCCACACCAGGCTGCCCGCCGCGGTCAAAGCGGTGAACACCGCCAACGGCATGCGCTGGATCCCCGCGGGAACGGAGATGACACTGCGCAGCACCGGCACCATGCGCGCCAGCAGCACGGTGATCCGCCCCCGCCGCTCGAACCACGCCTCCGCACGGTCGATCTCGTGCGCGTGGAGCAGCGGGATCCGGGCGGCCAGCGCACGGGTGCGCTCACGGCCCAGCACGGCCCCGGCCGCGTACACGATCCAGGAACCGACGACGGAACCGAGCGTGGTCCACACGATGACCGCCACGAGACTCAACCGGCCCTGCCCGGCGGCGAATCCGGCGACGGGCAGGACGATCTCACTGGGCACGAACGGCAGGACCGTGTCCACCAGGTTGGCCACCCCGGTCCCCGCGGCACCGAGGGAGTCCACGACGGACAGCACCCACCCGGCCACCCCACCGGCGGGCTGCGCCGGGGCCGTTGCGGCAAGGCCGGTGCCGGCGAGGACGGCGTGGGCTGGCCCGGCCCACAGGGCGTCGGCGGGCCCGGGTGAGGCGGTGTGCGGGTCGAGGAACGGGAGGAGGACCGTTGCTGTGATCATGCCGTTCACGCTAGGGACCGGCCCGGCCGGTCACCATGCGGTCGACCGCCCGGTCCCCCTGCGGTTTCCCGCACCCCCGCAGCCCGCGACACCCTGGTGCCGCCCCGCGCGGGCGCCGGCCACGGACGTCCGGACGTCCGGACACCTCGGGCGGTGGGCGGACGGGCGGTGCGCGGTGGGGGTCGTGAGCCGGGGGCGCGGCGCAAGCAGGCGAGGAAGGCAGCCGGGCGGCGGAAGCCGTCGGGCCTCCGCCCGCCCCGCCCGCGGCGTGCCCGGGTGCCCGTCCCGCGTCCGCGTCCGGTTCCCGGTGCCCGGTTCCCGGTGCCCGGTTCCCGGTGGGGGAGTGTCCGGCGGTGTTCCACGCCCCGGGAACCGGGGCGGCACGAGACGAGGGGCTGGTGGTCCCGGGCTGTCCCGGGCTGTCCCGGGTGGCCGAGGTGCGGGCCGAGGCGGGTAGCGGCGAGGGGCAGGCAGCGATGCCGAGAGGCGAAGTCGGGTGCCCGGTGGGCCCGGTGGCGCCTACGATCGCCGGCATGGACCGCCACCCACCCGCCGGCCTGGCCCCGGTGGACAGCCACGCCGCGTGGTGCCGGGAGCGCGGTGACGCCGAGCACCTGCGCAGCATCCGTCTGCACCAGGCCCATCCCGAGCGCAACCTCGCCCTGTACGTACGGCGCATCGAGGCGGCCGGCTGGCGGATGGCGGAACAGGTCTTCGGCGACGACGGGACACACCGCCGCTGCTCGATGCGTTTCGTCCCCGCCGCCGGCTGAGCCACGACCCGGCCGGTCCTCGGGGCGCCGCGGCCGTGACGTGCTGCGCCACCGGGGTGTTTCGCCGGGGCCTCGCGAACGGCCCGCGCCGGCGCCCGCGTCCGTGTTCACGTCCGCGTCCGTGTTCACGTCCGCGTTCGTGCCCGTGCTGCTTGTGGGGGAGTGCCGGGGGGCCGGGAGTCGGCCGGGCGTGCTCAACCGTCGTCTCCGGCCCGCCCTTTCACACTGCCCGGCACCCGGCACCCGGCATCCGGCATCCGGCATCCGGCGCCCGGCATCCCGGGGTCAGGGGCTCGAGGACCGGGCCCGGGCCCGGGCCCCTGGGGGTGTGTACGGGTGCGGCCCCGCTCCTGTGCCGCGCTGCCGGGGTGTTGCGGTGGGCGCGGGGCCAGGGGCGGGGCCACGGGTCGTACGGGTGGCCGGCGTCGGGTGGGGCCGGTCACCGGTACGGGTGGGTCAGTTGAGGGAGGCGAGGGCGGCCTCGTAGTTCGGCTCGTCGGCGATCTCGGCGACCAGCTCGGTGTGCAGGACGGTGTCGTTCTCGTCGAGGACGACGACGGCGCGGGCGGTGAGGCCGGCCAGCGGGCCGTCGGCCAGCGCCACGCCGTAGGACTCGTGGAAGTCGCGGCCGCGCAGGGTGGACAGCACCTGGACGTTGTCCAGGCCCTCGGCGCCGCAGAAGCGGGCCTGCGCGAACGGCAGGTCGGCGGAGATGCACAGCACCACGGTGTTGTCCAGCGAGCCGGCCTTGGCGTTGAACGTGCGCACCGAGGTGGCGCAGGTGGGGGTGTCGATGCTCGGGAAGATGTTGAGGACCTTGCGGCGGCCGGCGAAGTCCTTCAGCGACTTGTCCGCCAGCCCCTCGCCGACGAGCGTGAACGCCGGCGCCTGGCTGCCGGCCTGGGGCAGCGCGCCGCCCACCTGGACCGGGTTGCCCTTCAGCGTGACCTGAGCCATGAATAGCCTCCTACCAGCGATGTATGTGGTGACAACGCCGTCGATCCTACTGCCCGTCCGCGACCCGGACGCAGGGTGACCATTCCCTGGACACCTGTCCGGGCCCCCGACCCCCGGGCCGGCGGGCCCCGACCTCCGGGCCGGCGGGCCCCGGCCGCTTGGGCCGGCGGGCCCGGGGCTGCCTCGGGTTCTGGTGTCTTCGGCCCGTCCCGGCCGCGCACCCGAGGTGCCTGATCTGCGTGCGGTAGCCCTCCGGCGCGCGCGTGGGGGCGGGCGGGCGTCCGGTCGCTGACGGCCGGGTCGCCGGTCCGGTCGCCGGGTTGAGGATCCAGTGGCCCGTCGCCCGCGCTCCGGGCGGGGTCCCGCCGCCCGGGTGGGCCGCCTGCCGTGCCCGGTTCCTCGCGCGATCGGCGGGCGGGGCCGGGACGAGGCGGTGGCGGCGGCGTTGCCCGGCCGTGGTGGAAGGCGCATGGTCTTCGGGCCGGGCACCGGCAGGGCCTGCTGCGGCCGGTGAGGTGTCACGATCGGCGGGCCCGGGCGGGCGCTCGTCGCGTTCCCGGACGGCGACGTGTTCACCGGGACCGGCGGGAGAGGCCACCTCGACGTGTCCGCCCCGGGTCCGGCGCCTGCCGCAAACGCGGCGGCCGCCGCTCTGCTGCCAGGGCACGTGCGCCCCGGGGGGCCCGCGCGGCGGGGCGGCTGCGCCGGTCGCCTTCGGACGGCGGCGGGCGCGGGTCGCCTTCCCCGCCCGCCCGCGCCCGGGGTGCGCGCAGGCGGTGGCGGCGGTCGACGTGTTCGCCCCGGGCCGCGCCAGGGCCGCCGTGGGGCCGGACGGGGCAGCGGGCCGCCGTCGTCCGCGCCTGGACCGCGCACAACCCGGGGGCGGGTCCGGAGCGGGTCCCGTGCGCAGGGCCGGGGCCCGTCCGGTCGCGGCCGGTCGGGGCAGACGCAGGCGGCCGCCACCGCGCTGCGCCGCTGCTCCCCGCTCAGCTGCCGTCCCCGGCCGGTCGTCCCGTCCCCGGCCGGCCGGCCGTCCCGGGCCGGCCGCTGCTGCCCCGGTCTGTCACCGTCACCCCCGCCACCCACTCCAACGATCCGTCCCCTTCGGTGGGTTGGCGTGTTCCGTCGGTGGTGTGGTGTGGGCTGCGTGGTGTCGGTGGGGTCAGGCGGACCAGAACGGGTGGTCGTGGCGGGGGAGGATGTCGGGGTTGCCGTTGGGCAGGGTGGGTTCGGGGGCGTGGGGGCCGAAGGGGTCGTGGTCGCGGATGACGGGGATGGGGCCGACGGTGGCCTGGAAGGCGATGTTGCCGGCGGCGCCGAACAGCAGGGCGAGGCCGTGGCCGTGTGCGGTGGTGGCGAACATGGCGGGCTGGTGGGGGTTGACGGCGGTGATGCGGTGGCCGTGGGCCGTCCAGCCGCGTTCGGTGACGCCCAGCAGTGCTCCGTAGCGGGTGGGGGCGACGCGGGTCATGATGTGGCGTTCGCGGGTGAGCGTGGCGTAGCCGAGGGAGTACTCGTCGATGCCGGGGGCGCTCTGTTCGGTCGAGCGGGGTCGGCCGGCCCGGTAGGCGAGGGCGGGGCGGATCGCGGACATCGCCTCGTCGAGGAGCGCGTCGAGGGTGTGCAGGGCCTGCTGGGGGGTCAGGAGGGCCCGGGGGGCGTGTTCGGGGTTCATGGCGGGGCTTTCAGTGCGACCAGTACGGGTCGTCGTGGTCGGGAACGACGTCGGGGTTGCCGTTGCTCATGGTCGGGTCGGGGGTGGGGGTGCCGAAGGGCGGCTGTCCTGCCTGGGGGACCGCGATGGGGCCGCTGGTCGCGCTGATGTCGATGACGGTGGTGTCGGGGTTGATGCCGATGCCCACGGTGGAGCCGTCGGGGGCGGTGGCGGACACGGTGTGCAGGGTGGGGGTGCCGGGGCCGTCCTGGACGACGTAGCCCTTGGCGCGCCAGGCGGTACGGACCGCGTCCAGCAGCGCCTCGTAGCGGCCGGCGGCGACCTTGGTCATGACGTGGCGTTCGCGGCTGGTGGTGGCGTAGCCGAGGGAGTGCTCGTCCAGGCCGGTGGAGTACTTCTCGCGCCAGTTCGGCCAGGCGTCCCAGGTGCGCAGCGGGGGCTGGATGGCGGCGGTGGTCTCCTGCAGGAGGGTGTCCATGCGCTGCAGGGCCTGGGCGGGGGTGATGAGCGGGCCGGGCGCCCCCGTGCCGGTGGCGGTGCCGGTGGCGGGGGTGTTCCTGCCGGGGGTGGGTGCTCCGGTGGCGGAGCAGGCGGTGGCGGTGAACGCGAGCGCCAGCGCCAGGGCGACGACGACCCCACCCGGGACACCGGAGACAGCGCGGACACCGGAGACAGCGCGGACACCGCGGACAGCGGGGGCAGCGGCGGCGGGGGTGGGCGCGGGGCGCCCGGGGCGGGTCACCGCTGGCCCTGGTGGGTGACGTTGCCGTACTTGCCGGCGACGATCTGGCCGATGTTGTTGACCGATTCCAAGGTCGTGGAGCCCTTCTCGCCGGGGTCGGTCATGTAGTTGGAGTGGGAGTCGAACGACAGCGACGGCCCGTCGGCGACGGTGAAGCGGTTCGCGCCGAACTCCTTGCTCGCGGGGTCCTGGCCGAACCACAGCTTGTTGTCGGGGCCGAACAGCTGGTAGGCGCCGTCGGCGGCCGGCCCGATCACCGGGCCCAGGATCGCGTCGGTGGCGACGCGGCCCTTGGCCGGCAGGTGGCTGACCGGGTCGTTCTCGGCGTCGCCGACCCACACGTGGGAGGGGTCGATGTGCAGCTGGGAGGCCTTGTCGGCGCCGGTGCCGGGGGAGCCGACGAGGATGATGTCGTCGGCGCCGGTGCCGCCGGGCATCTGCGCGCCCAGGCCGACGGTGGTGGAGCCGTAGCTGTGGGCGAGGGCGACCAGGTGGGCGGGCGCGCCCTCGTGGGTGGCGCGCAGCCCGGACATGAACGTGTCGTAGGCGGCGCCGCCCTTCTCGGCGCGGTCGGTGCTCATCACCTCCAGCGGGTGCGGGTTGCCGTCCATCAGCTTCTCCAGGCCCGGCGGCGGGTCGTAGCCCAGCCAGATCATCGAGGCGGTGCTGGCGTTGGGGTCGGCGATGTGCGCGGCGTTCCACACGTTCAGTGCCCGGTCGGCGTCCTTGCCGCCGACCGCGGACAGGGTGGTGCCCAGGCCCGGTACGTAGGCGCTGACGTTCTGCGCGGTGTCGGGGTTGCCGTAGGACAGGATGCCGCGGCCCTGGCCCTCCTCGCTGACGCCCAGCAGGAACGCCGGCGGGACGTGGCCCTCCTGGTCCTTCAGCTTCTTGCGGATCGCCCGGAAGCCGTCCAGTTTCTGCTGCTCGGCCTCCGACAGGGCGCCCTTGTGCTCGTACACGTCGATCAGGTGTGCCAGGTTGAGCTGGTTGGCCTGGTCGCGGGCGGTGGCCGGGATGCCGTCGCGCATGCCCAGCAGGTCCGGGTGGGCGTGGATCAGGCGCTGCTGCTCGTCGGGGGTCAGGCCCTTCCACCAGGAGTTGACGTCGGTGGGGGCGGCGCCGGCCGGCGGCCAGCCCGCCGCCATCAGACCGGTGCCCAGCTCGTCGACGGCCTTCTGGTCGGCGGCGGCCTGCTTGAGGTCGAGCCCGGTGCCGGTACGGGCCCGGGTGGTCAGGTCGTCCAGCAGCTTGGCGATCTTCTGGTCGGCGTTGTCGGCCTCGGTGACGGCGTGCGAGATCCGCTCCGCCAGCGCCCTGGCCCGCCGCGGCGTGTCGTAGTCCGGGTCGTGCCGCTCGGCCGGCGAGGGCGGCGGCCACGACACCGACCCGTCCTCACCCACCGTCAGCCCCGCCGTGGTGGCCTCCTGCAGCGCCTCCTTCAGCTTCGACTGCGCCAGCAGGAAACTCTCCGACGCCTCGCGCAGCAGCCCCGAGACCGCCGACATCTCGGTGTGCGCGGCGTCCAGCCGGTTGCCGGTGCGCTGCAGCGCCGAGTTCGCCGCACCCGCCGCACTGCCCACCCACTGGCTGTTGAAGATGTGCTTGTCGACCTCGGTCGTCATCGCCTGCACGTGCTTGGCGAACGCACCGGACAACGTGTCGTAGGCGCCCGCCGCACCGTCCAGACCGGACAGG
The DNA here is from genome assembly GCF_044768035.1 of Kitasatospora sp. NPDC101176. Classification (NCBI taxonomy): domain Bacteria; kingdom Bacillati; phylum Actinomycetota; class Actinomycetes; order Kitasatosporales; family Streptomycetaceae; genus Kitasatospora; species Kitasatospora sp. NPDC101176. The sequence continues at coordinate 407,004 of NZ_JBIWPA010000003.1, read as the reverse complement.
TCGGCGTCGCGCAGCTGCGCGAGGGTGACCATCAGTTCCCCACCGGCCCGTACAGGCCCGGCAGCTTCAGCCCGCCCGCGTTGGAGGTGTCGGTGCCCCGGTAGTTGCCCGCGGTCTGGGTCAGCTTCACCGCCACCCCGTCCACCTCCGACGCCAGCGCGTTCAGGCACTCCTCCCACGCCGCCGTGCAGTTGTGCAGCGACGCCCCCGTGCGCCAGCCCGCCAGCGCCGCGGCCGCGGTGTCCGAGGGCTGGTGGATGTGCTTGAGCTCGGTCGGCATCGCCTCACCGGTGTCCTTGGCCACCTTCGCCGCCGCGTCCAGATCCGCCGGGTTCACCCCGAACAGCGGCCCGCCCGGCGACCCCGCCACACCCAGAGGCGGCGCGAACGGCCCGCCCGGCCCGTCGGAACCTGCATACGCGTTCATGGATCCCCGTCCCCCGTGTCCTCGTGCCCGTGCTGCGCGCCTCGCCGCACCCGCCGCCCCCGCGCGCGTGTGCCCGTGCCCGCCGTGCGCGGCCCGCCACGGGCACGCGCGCACGCGCGCGGGACCGCGTGGGGGTACGGAACGCGCACGCTTGTACGGTTCGCGTCGAAGCATGGCGAAACTAGCAGATCGGACCCACCGCTCCCACCGGCCCCGTCAACCCCACCCACCCCACCCACCGCCCCCACACCCACCGCCCCCACCGGCCCGGGCTGCCCGACCGGGGCGGTGGGGCAGCCCTCACCCCCGGCCCGTGTCCGAGCCCGGCTGCGCCGGTCCGGCCGGTGGTGCGGGGTGGTCGCGTGGGCGGGCCGGCCTCACCGGGGCTGCGGGAGGGGGATTTCCGCCTCAGGGGGTCACGTGGTCAGGGTGGTGAACGTGAGGCCCTCGCGCAGTGGGCGGCGCCGGCCGGCCTCCTGTGCCCGCAGGGGGAGAGGGGCGTGAAGGACGGCGAGCGCCGTGTCTGCGACCCTGACGTGGAGGCCTCGGTCGTGGAAGCCGAGCGATGCGTAGAGGCGGCGGGCCGGTGTGGGCCCGTCAGGAGTGGTGAGGTACACGTCGGTGAGCGTGGGGTGGCCGGAGCAGAGGTCTTCGGCGAGTCGTCGGCCGATGCCGAGGCGCTGCCAGGCCGGCGTCACGTGCAGTTCCATCAGGGCCAGGCTCGTGGCCAGCCTGTCCGGTGGCACGACGGGGGCGGTGTGTCCCGACGGCACCCGGGTCCAGGGCTCGTAGTGGCGGGCCGGTGTGCCGTAGCAGAAGCCCACCATGGTCTCGCCGTCGTGGGCTGCCACGACCTGCAGTGCGGGCAGCAGGCTGTGCCGGGAGAGTTGCTCGCGCCATCCGCGGGCCTCCTGCGGTGAGGAGCGGCAGGCTGCGGACCGTACGCCGGTCATCGCGTGGCGAAGTGCCTGCAGGCTTGGGGATTCGGTGAGGGGGAGGCCGGATTCGGGGCGGTGCCCGGCGTCGGCCCGGCCGCCCTGCGCGCCGGCCACGGCGGCCGGTGGGCGTGCAGGGCGGCCGGGCGGATGCATCAGCGCTCGTCCGCCTCGGTGTCGGTGCTCATGGATGCCAGTGCGTCGTCGAGTTCCTGGTCGAGTGCCTGGAGTGCGTAGTGGATCTCCTCGATCTCGGCCTGCGTGAAGTCGTCGGCTGCGGCCTGGCCGTAGTCGAACCACTTCTTGGACTCCGTCAGGTCGCCGGCGAGGAAGTGGGCGAGGCCGGCGTTCCAGGCGACGTCCTTCCACAGGTCGTCGTCACCGAGCTGGTCGATCTTCTCGGTGAGGACGGTGGCGAACGCGCTGCCCGCCTCGGCGTACGCCTCGGACTCGAATGCGGACTCGGCCGTCTCCAGCGCCGTCATGGTCTCTTCGGTCATCATGTCGATCATTCTCCTTTTTCCATGTGCCGGGAAGCGGGGTTCCTGCGGTCTTCCTAGTGGGGGAAAGCGAGTCGGAGGATCTCCTGGATTTCGTTCGGGAGTGTCTCGAACTTTCCTTCGTTCAGCTTCGTGCCGGTGAAGAGTCCGACGCCGGCGTCTCCTGCGTAGAGCAGCGTGCCGTCGTGCACTTCCCGGTCGTATGTCGCCACCGCGAAGCGCTTCCCGCGCGGGATCCGGGTGAGCACCGCATCGCCGACGACGCCGGAGACGCTGCCGTGCGCGTCGAACCACGGGGTGCTCTCCCACCAGTCGCCGTGGGAGAGCATCGCGTTCGTGATGGTGCCCTCCGCTGTGACGTTCACCTCGAGGAGGCACTCGGCCTCGCCCATGCTCCAGGCGACCTGCACGGGGCCCGTGAAGATGTGGTTCCCTTCGCCGTCCGGGCCCAGGTAGGTGAGACTCAGGTTCTCCCCGAGGACCTCGTGGAACGGGGACCAGTACTCCTCGAAGTCGATGATGCCGTTCAGGTAGACGTCGGAGTCGAGCTGCCAGTAGCCGTTGTCGTCCCAGCTGTACAGGAGCTGGGCCAGGGCCGCCTGGGCCGCTTCGTCATCGGAGACGATGCGTGAATCGAGGTCGATTCGCGTCACCCTGTTCCTGATCTTCTTCAGCGCCTTCTTGGCCTTCGGCAGGTCGCGGTCGTAGGAGAACTGCATGGCGACCAGGGCTCGCCGGGTGTCGCCCGGTTGGCGCCGGACGTCGGTGACCTTCGAAGCCGAGATCGCACTTCCGAGGGCGCCCTGTGCGGTCTTGAGGATGTGGCCGCCCAGTGCCAGGCCCTCGGCGGCGTCGGCGGCGACGTCCAAGGCGATCAGGGCGGTCTCCGCCACGTCACGGCCGTGGTCGACGACTTTGCCGCCTATCGCGATCTTCTTCCCGTGGCCCCGGAGTGCATTCTTCGCCCGTCCCAGGACCGCGCTGCTGACGATGTTCTCGGGTGTGAAGACGCCGGACTTCTGGGCGGAGTTCTTGATGACGAGTTCGTTGACCACCTTCTTCTTCACGACCCCGGCCAGGGCGAAGAAGCCGGTGAGGATGCCGCCGGCCAGCGGGGTGCCCAGGGCGTGCCCCACCACGGTGGCGGACAGCGCGACGGTGGCGAAGGTCTTGTCCGACACCTCGATCCACTCCTGGACCTCGGTGCAGTCCTCCTCTCCGCTCTTCATACGCGCCACGTAGTTGCTTCCCGCGTGGTATTCCGCCCACTTCACACAGCGTTTCGCCGTGGAGTCCACCTTGGCGAAGAGGAGCTCTTGGGCCGCTGCGACCTCCGCGTTCTCCTCGTTGAGGATCTGCAGGAACTTCTCGACGTCGAGTCCGCTCCGGAGCTCGTCGATGGCCTCGTGCAGACCCTCCAGAGTCTTCCGGCGCTTGTGGAGGACATGCCGGTATTCGGAGAGGTAGGACACGAGATCCTGGAGTCGCTGTTCCTTGTCGTCCCTGAAGCTCCCGGAGAGCGTGATCTTGCCGCGTCCGAGCTTCAGGTTCTTCGGCTGCGAGGTCCAGAACGACAGGTCGCCCCATCCGTCGCAGATATCCCGGATCGTCGCATGGATGTCCAGGCAGTCGTCGATGGCGGCCAGCTGGTTGTCCACCACGTCATGACAGATCCGCTTGCACTCCCCCAGGTCCGCAGGGGCTTCCAGGTCCTCGCCGCCGGCCAGCCGATTCAGGACGTTCTCGGGGCTGTACTCCTGCGCCATGGCGCTGATGGCTGGGTAGAGAAATTCTAGAAACCGGCGGTAAGCCTTGTTGAGCAATTCCTCGAAGCTCTTGAGCTCTGCCTTCTTGTGCTTCGTCCGGCCGTCATGGAACCTTTCGGCGTCGAGGTCCTCCCAGAGTTCCTCGGCGCGTTCCAGAGTCTTCTCGCTGGGGCTGTCGTCGAAGTTGCGCGCCTCGATTGTGAGCCATTCGCGGAAGATGGCCTTCCAGGGGCCGCTGTATCCGCCGGTCCAGAATGTGGAGACACTCCCCTTCTTGGGGAGAGACCCCAGTTGGGCCTGGAGCTGGGCCGGAGTCAAGTCGAGGTGCGCACTGTCGATGAGCTCTTGGAGTGTGGCCTCCACGATCATGCCGTTCTCCTTCTCCTGGTGATCAGAAAAGATGGGCGGCCTGACTCCGGTCGACAGGTCCGCTGTGGGGCCGCAAGGGGACTGCTGGAATCTGTCGCCGGTGCCGCTGAATTCCTTCGTATCCCGAGCCGCTTCGCAGGAAAACACTAGGCGCCGATCCTTTTCGGGCCGTGCCCGGAAAGGCGGACGGCGAGACCGCCTTCCGGTCCCCTGCGGTTTCCCCGAGTGCACGGCCCCTGCCGGCACGCCGCACCGCGCGCCAGGGCGGCCCTCACGGCCGTAGGCGCCCGCCCGACAGGAACGGGTGCCCGGGCCGGCGGCAGGGGGAGGGGGCGAGGGGCTTCGGGGCGGGTGCGGGCCCAGCCCCCTGGTGACACCGCGCCAACAGGACCGGCGGGCCCGCCCGCACGCTGCCGCACCCGCTGGCGCACAGGCGGCCGCACCGCCCGACTCCGCGTGACCCGCACCCCCGGGCCAGGGCCCGCACAGTGGTGTCCGGGTGCTCGAACCTCCGTGGGCGAGGACCTCGGCGGGTCACCCGACGCAGGGAGCCGCCGAGCAGGTGGCGGGTGAGGCCGGGGGCTCGCCGCAGGGGAACAGACGGCCCGACAGCAGACGCCACCCCAAGGGGGGCTCCCGGCCTACGGTCGCGACGGCATGGCCGCAGGCCGTGGCCGGACGCCGCCGCCCGCCCACCGCTTCGGTGGCGCGTGCAGGCGACCCCGGGGCGCCGCCCACCCGGCAGACGCCCGGGCCCTGTGACGGCACCCCGCGCTTCAGCGCAGGGCGGTGACCTGCGCCGCGGGAAGGGGTCAGGGCCGCCAGCGGGGGGCCGAGTCGTCGGGGGTGCAGGGGCTGGCGAAGTGGAAGGGCACCACCAGGCGTTCGGCCAGGGCCCGGCCGGCCCGTTCGGCGGCCGCCGCCTCCACGGGCTGCGCGCCCACGCCCGCCGCGTCCGCGCCCAGGTGGTGCTCGGCGGTGGACCGGTAGACCGTCGCCAACTCGTGCTGCTGCGCGGGATCGGTGGTGATCGCGAGCAGGACCACGAACCAGTCGTGGACGGTGTCACCGTCCCAGACCGCCTCGACGGCCACGATCCGCCCCGGGCAGCCGGCCGCGCGGTGCGCCAGCGACGCCACGTCCAGGGGACTCTCCGGCGTACGGGCTATCCGGTCCCCGTAGTGGAGGTAGCGGTCACCGACGATCAGCTGCGCGGCACCGACCCCGATGTTGTGGGTGACGAACCCGACGTCGACGACGACCTTCACCGCCTGCAGGAACGAGTCCTGCAGCACGTAACCGTCGACCTGGTCGCGGATCCCGGCCGGCAGGCTCTGCCACCACTTGGCCCTGGCCGCCTCGTCCATGATCATCCGGGCCCCCCTGGACTCCCGCGGCCCTCACGGCAGGGCCCCGCGCGCCACTGTACCCGGGCCCGCCCGGCCCGCACGGCGGACCATGACAAGCCCCCGCCGCCGCCCGTGCGAAACCGGCCGCCGCACCGCACCACCAGCCCCGGCCCCCACACCCGACCACCGCAACCCCTGGTCACGACCCCCGCGAAACCCGCCGCCGCACCGCCGACACACCCCCCGCCCCGACCCGCACGGGACGCCGACCGGGCCCACTCCCGCACCCGCAGTGGCCGGATTCCACCACGACCACCACCCCCACCCACGCCACCACGGCCCGGGCCGGGCACACCCGCACCCCACCCCCGGACGAGGCGGCCCGAACCGCGCCGCGCGGGAAGCCGGACGGGCCGACTTCCACCGCCACGACCACACCCGACTCCACGCGCACACGCCGCACCAACCAGCGCGCACCGCTCCCCGGCCGGCGTGGTCGCGGCTGCGGGTGTGGTGGCCGCGAGACCCCGGAGGGCGTGCGGGCTGCCCCATGTACGGAGGAAGTCGGCCGGCCCGACTTCTGGTGCACCGTCAGTGCCGGGTTGGCTGCGCACCCCCGGGCCCGCGTCACAGCGGCCCCGCACGGGCGCCGGCCCAGCCGGCTCTCACCTCGGACACGCGGCCGGCGACCGGCAGCGGTGCGGGAGGTCGGACCGGCCGGTTTCCCGCGTCGGGCGCGTGGAGGGTGAGTGGGGGGCGTAGGGCGAGGGCCGCGCCGGGCGCCGCCGTGTCGGCGGCGTGCACGGGAAGTCGGACGGGCCGACTTCCCGTACGGGGAGTCCTGGTTCTTGCTGGTGACCGGCGTGGTGGTGGGCAGGTGGTGGGCTCGACCGTGCCCCCGGGGTGCGGGACGTCGACCGGGCCGACTTCCCGCGCGCCCCGGGGCCCGTTCCGTGGCCGGGGGAGCGGGCCGCAGGCGGGGGCAGCGGGCGCCCGGACCGAACAGGACCGCCCCGGCCGCCGGCGACCCCGGGGCCCGCGATCGGACCGCGGCCCGGCCGACGGGCCGGGCCGGGCGCCCGGGATCAGGACGGGGCCGGGCCCGGGAGCCGGCGCTCCTCGGCGTCGGCGGCGGCGACCACCGCCGACAGCAGGCCCGGGAAACGCCCCTCCAACTCGTCGGCACGCAACGCGTTCATCTTGGTGGTCCCCACGTAGTACTGGCGCAGCAGACCCGCCTGGCGCAGCACGTTGAAGTGGTGGGTGGACGTGGAACGGGAGATCGGAAGGTCGAAGGAACCACAGCTCAGATCAGCGCCGGCGTGGGCGAGCCGGCGCACCACCGATCTGCGCGCCGGGTCCGCCAGCGCCTCCAGTACCTGCTGGACGCTCAGGTCCTCCACGCCAGGGTGCACGATCACCCGCGCGACGACGCGTGCCCGTCCCACACCCACCACCCCTTCCCACCATCGCCCCCGTTCCGGTTTCGGTGAAAAGCCGCGCCGCGTGCGCGACTTCGCGTCCCCGACGCTACTACGAGCACGACCCCTCCCATGCCCACCGCAACACCTCCGCAACACGCCCCGGCACAGCGCAGAACGGGAAGGAGCAGAAGGGAAGGAGCAGAAGAGGGGAGAGAGGAAGGCAGGGACCGGAGAAGAGGACGAGGGCGGGGCCGGGGCCGGGGCCCGGTCAGGCCGCGCGCACCGGCGGCCCCGCCGGCCGCGGCGCCAGCCGGGCCAGCGCCAGCGGCTCGAAGATGCCCATCAGCACCGGATCCACCGGCCGCACCACCGCCGGCGCCGGCGCCAGCGCAACCGGCGAGCGCAGCAGCGCCAGATACAACTCCTGCGTCTCGGCGGCCGGATCGATGCCCAGCTCCTCCGCCAGCACCTGACGCAACTGCTGGTAACAGCGCAGCGCCTCGGCCCGGTTGCCCGCCGCCGCCAGCGCCTCCATCCGGCACCGGTAGGCACTCTCCCGGAACGGCGCCCGCCGCACCGCCTCGTCCGCCCACCGCAGCGCGTGGTGCTCCTCACCCAGCGCCGACGCCGACAGACTCGCCGTCTCCAGCGCCGACATCCGCAACTCCTCCACGTGCTCGCGCACCCCGCCCGCCCACTCGCCCTCGTGGTCGGGCAGGAACGCCCCCCGCAGGTTCGCGATCGCCCCGGCCGCCAACTGCTGCGCCACCGCGTAGGAACGCGCCGCGTACGCCTCCCCGGCCTCGCCGACCGCACTGGCCGCCGCCTCCAGGTCCACCGCCGCGTCCGCGGGCAGCCGCAGCACGTACCGCCCGCCCTGGGCGATCAACGGGGTCGCCCCCGGCCCCTGACCGGGGGAGGCGACGAAGGCCCGCACCCGGCTGACCACGCTGCGCAGCGCGGAGGCCCAGGTGTCGGGCAGCCCGTCGGGCCAGATGGTGTCGGCCAGCTGGTCGCGGCTGGTGCCGGCGGAGCGCTCCAGCACCAGGCGGGCGAACGCCACCTGGGCCTGGGCGCTGGACAGGTGCTGCGGGGCGCCGTGGTCGTGCTCGATCGTCACCAGGCCCGTCAGACGGATCAGCATGCCAACGCCCCCGATCTGCCGGACGGACTGTCTTCCCGGAAGCCGTTCATCGTGCTCCAACCCCCTTGAGCCAAAGCGGAGCCGCCGGCCCGTGCGCCGGGCCTGCGGTATGGGAAACCTGGACCGGAAAAAATGCCGCCGACCAGCCGTTCGGTTTCGGCGGATTTCGACCATACATTCGGCGTATCACGCGGTGTCAACACCGGTCGGCGAAACATACCCACCGGCCGGTCCATACGTCGTGGACGCAAGGTTTCTGCACGTCAGGGTAGAACCGCAGGCCGGGAATACGGCTATTGCGGACGCCTTGCGCTTCCTGCCGTAGAAATGTAGCCATCCTTGAGCACCCCGCGTGAAGGCTTCCAGAAAAGCCCGCCCGAACCACCGCCCGTGAAAAGCCCGGGACCGCCCCGCGCCTTTCGTCCCGCAAAAGCCGCGCACCACCGCCCGCCACACCCGCGGATAAACCGCCCGCATACCGCGGAACAACCCGCGCGAAGAATGCCGCACACCGCACCGCGCCACCGCAGCACCCGCACCGCCGCCCGAAGCACCACCGCCGCCCGAAGCACTGCCACCGCCCGTAGCACCGCAGCCCGACGCACCCGCCGACGAAGGAGACCCGTACGTGAACGCCACCGGAGCATGGGACCGCCTGGAGCCGAAGCTCGCCGCCACCCTGAACCGCGTGGCCGCACTGGAATCCGACCCCTCCCGCCGCAACAGCTTCGTCGCCTACACCATGGAACGCGACAGCGCCTACTGCGACCTCGACGGCGAACGCCTGCTCATGATGTCCGGCTACAGCTACCTCGGACTGGCCGGCGACGAACGCGTCGTCGCCGCCGCCAAGGCCGCCGTCGACGTCTACGGCACCGGCAACCACGGCGTGCGCGCCCTGGCCGGCACCATCCCCCTGCACGAGGAACTCGAAGCCGAGGTCGCCCGCTTCGCCCGCCGCGAACGCGCCCAGGTCTTCGGCTCCGGCTACGCCGCCAACGTCGGCACCGTCGGCGCCCTCGTCGGCCAGGGCGACACCGTCCTGATCGACAAGTACGACCACGCCAGCATCGTCGACGGCTGCCGCCTCTCCGGCGCCACCGTCACCCGCTTCCGCCACAACGACGTCGACCACCTCGAACGCCGCCTCAAGGCCGCCGCCCCCACCGGCGTGCGCCTGGTCATCGTCGACAGCGTCTACTCCATGGACGGCGACATCGCCCCGCTGCCCGAACTGCGCGAGGTCTGCGACCGCCACGACGCCCTCCTCATGGTCGACGAGGCCCACGCCCTGGGCGTCATCGGCGCCACCGGCGGCGGCATCGAGGAGCACTTCGGCCACCGCTACCGCGTCGACATCAAACTCGGCACCCTCTCCAAGGCCATCCCCTCCATGGGCGGCTGGGTCGCCGGCAGCCACGAACTCATCGGCCACCTGCGCTACGCCGCCCGCCCCTTCCTCTTCTCCGCCGCCCTCGGCCCCGCCCAGACCGGCGCCGCCCTGGAATCCCTGCGCATCCTGCGCCGCGAACCCGAACGCGTCACCCACACCCAGACCCAGGCCCAGCGCCTGCGCGAGCGCCTCAACCAGGCCGGCATCTCCACCATGGACTCCACCACCGCCGTCCTGCCCGTCATCGCCGGCTCCGACGACGCCGCCTACGACTACGCCACCGCCTGCCGCAAGGCCGGCGTCATCGGCCTGCCCGTCGTCACCCCCGCCGTGCCCAACGACCTCGCCCGCCTGCGCATCGCCGTCACCGCCCGCCACACCGCGGCCGACATCGACTTCGCCGCCGACGCGTTCCTGACCGCCGCCGCCCAGACCGGCCTGATCTGACACCCGGCCCACGCCGGCCACCCCAGGCCCCACCCGGCCCACGCCGGTCACCCCAGGCCACCCCAGGCCCACGCCGGCCGCACCCGGTCACCCCCGGCCCGGACAGGAGAGGAAGCCATGGCCCCGCACCCCCGCCCACCGATCGCCGTCACCGGCCTCGGCGTGCTCAGCCCCGCCGGCCACACCGTCCCCGAGTTCTGGCACACCGTCACCTCCGGGCACTCCACCGCCACCGCCCTGCACGACCCCGACCTCGCCCGCCACAAGGTCCGCCTGGGCTGCCGCGTCAACGACCTGCCCCACGACGACTGCCTGCCCGCCAAGGACGCCCGCCGCCTCGACCCCTTCGCCCACTACGGCACCCTCGCCGCCCTCGCCGCCCACCGCGACGCCGGAAGCCCCCACCCCGAACCCGGCCGCGCCGCCATCGTCGTCGGCAACGCCGTCGGCGGACGCACCACCAGCGACCGCGAATCCGCCCTCTACACCACCCACGGCCCCCTGCGCGTCTCCCCCCTGATGCCGCTGGTCACCATGCCCAACGCCGCCGCCGCCCAGATCGCCATGCGCCTGAACTGGAGCGGCCCCGCCCTGACCATCGCCACCACCTGCGCCTCCAGCGCCGACGCCATCGGCCACGCCGCCCTCCTCCTGCAGACCCACCGCGCCGACGTCGTCATCGCCGGCGGCTGCGAGGCCACCCTCACCCCCGTCACCCTCGCCGCGTTCGGCAACCTCGGCGCCCACTCCCAGCGCAACCACGACCCCGCCCACGCCAGCCGCCCCTTCGACACCCACCGCGACGGCTTCGTCATGGGCGAAGGCGCCGGCTTCCTCGTCCTGGAACGCCTCGACGACGCCCGCGCCCGCCACCGCACCCCCTACGCCCTGCTCGCCGGCCACGGCTCCAGCTCCGACGCCTACCACCTGGCCAACCCCCGCCCCGACGGCGCCGGCGCCGTCACCGCGATGCGCGCCGCCCTCGCCGACGCCGGCCTCACCCCCGCCGACATCGCCCACGTCAACGCCCACGGCACCTCCACCGTCCACAACGACCGCGCCGAAGCCGCCGCGCTGCGCACCGTGTTCGGCCCGCACGGCGTGCCGGTGACCTCCACCAAGGGCGTCATCGGCCACCTGATCGGCGCCGCCGGCGCCGTCGAGCTGATCGCCGCCGTCCAGGCGATGAACAGCCGCCTCGTCCCTCCCACCGCCAACCACGAGAAGACCGAAGAGGGCCTGGACCTCGACGTCGTCCACGGCGCCGCCCGCCCGATCCGCGCCGGCGCGGCCCTGTCCAACTCCTTCGGTTTCGGCGGCCACAACTCGACCCTGGTGGTGACCCCGCTATGACCACGACCGCCCCGCCCGCCCGGCGCGCCCGCCACACCCTCGGCGCCGAGGACCTGGCCGCCTACCGCGCCGCCGCCCGCACCCGCCTGCCGGCCGCCACCGGCGCCGCGCCCTCGCCCGCGCAGCCCTTCGTGCTGGCCCACACCCTCGCCCAGCAGAGCGTCGCCGACCTGACCGCGGGCGATGTCGGCTTCACCGGCGTGGTCCACCTCGGCCAGGAGATCCGCACCCACCACCGCCTCAGCCCCGCCACCACGGTGCTGGTGGAGGTCGCCCTCACCGCCGTGCGCCGCGAGGCCCGCGGCACCCGCCTGGCCCTGGCCACCCGCATCAGCGACGACACCCGGGGCACCCTGCTGGCCGAACTGTCCACCGCCGCCCTGCTGGTGGGCGTCACCACCCTCGAACCGTTCGGCACCCCGGCCCCGGCCGCCCACCCCGGCACCACCGCCGACACCGAACCCCTCACCCTCACCCACACCCTCACCCGCGCCGACGTCGCCGCCTACGCCCACGCCTCCGGCGACCTCAACCCCATCCACCTCGACGACACCGCGGCCCGCGCCGCCGGCTTCCCCGGCGTCATCGCCCACGGCATGCACCTGGTCGCCCTGGCCGCCGAGGAGATCACCGACCGCCACGCCGGCGGCGACCCGGCCCGCATCACCGCTCTGGGCGCCCGCTTCGCCGCCCCGCTGGCCCCCGGCGCCGCCCTGCGCCTGACCCTGCAGCCCTACGACCGGGCCACCGTCGTGCGCTTCAGCGTCGCCACCGACACCGGCACCGCCGTCAAGGCCGGCTGGGCCACCCTGGCGGGGGAGTGAACACCGTGACCACCACCCCCACCCCCGCGGACACCGCGGCCCCCACCGCCGACTCCGCCGCCGCGGCCACCGCGGACTCCGCTGCCGCGGCCACCGCGGACTCCGCTGCCGCGGGCACCGCCGGGCACGGCGCGCCGCCGCTCACCCTGGCCGACGCGTTCGCCGCGCACGCCCGCCACCAGCCCCACGCCGCCGCCCTCCTGTGGCACGAGCGGGCCGTCACCTACCGCGAACTGGCCGACGCCGCCGACGCCGAACGCACCCGCCTGCACGCCCTCGACCTCGCCCCGGGCGAGCCGGTGGGCCTGGTGGCGACCAAGTCCCCCGAGGCGATCGCCCTCGTCCTGGCCTGCCTCACCGAACGCCGCCCCTTCCTGCTGCCCTCCCCCCAGCTGCCGCCGGCCCTGCTGGCCGCGCTGTTCGCCCAGGCCGGTGCCCGCCACGTCCTCGCCCCCCACGGCCAGGACACCCCCCGCCTGCCGCAGCCCCCGCACCCCGCCACCCGCCCCACCCTGGCCGCCGGCACCTCCTTCCTCCTCACCACCTCCGGCTCCACCGACCTGCCCAAGATCGTCCCGCTCGCGCAGAGCGCCGTCGACCGCTTCACCACCTGGGCCCACGACACCTTCGACCTGGGCCCCGGGCGCACCGTCGCCAACTACGCCCCCCTCAACTTCGACCTGTGCCTGCTCGACGTGTGGGCCACCCTGGCCGCCGGCGGCACCGTGCTGCTCGTCGACCCCGCCCACGCCCTCAACGGCCGCCACCTCCTGGACCAGCTCACCCGCCACCGCCCCCACGTCCTGCAGGCCGTCCCGCTGGCCTACGCCCTGCTGGTCCAGGCCGCCGCCCGCGACACCCGGGCACTGGAGAGCGTCGAACACGCCGCGTTCACCGGCGACGCCATCGACCCGCGCACCCTGGCCGCGCTGCCCGCACTGCTGCCCCGCGCCGCGCTGTACAACATCTACGGCTGCACCGAGACCAACGACAGCTTCCTGCACCGCCTGGACCGCCTGGACGCCACCGCCGCGCTGCCCGTGCCCATCGGCACCCCGCTGCCCGGCGTGCGCACCCTGCTCGCCGCCCCCGACGGCACCCCGGTCACCGGGCCCGGCAGCGGCGAACTGTACGTCTCCACCCCCTTCCAGGCCGCCGGCTACCTGGACCGCTCCCGTGACGCGGGCCGCTTCACCACCCAGCCCGCCGGCGCGGGGCAGGGCCGGCGCTGGTTCCGCACCGGCGACCTCGCCGTCCGCGACGACCAGGGCCGCCTGCACCTGCGCGGACGCGCCGACTTCCAGGTCAAGGTCCGCGGCGTCGCCGTCAACACCGCCGAGGTCGAACGCGTCCTGCTCGCCCACCCGCAGGTGCGCGAGGCCGCCGTCGCCGCCGCCGACGACCCGATGACCGGCAAACGCCTGCACGCCGCCGTCCAGCGCGCCCCCGGCAGCACCCTCAACAGCCTCGTCCTGCGCGAGCACCTGGCCCGCAACCTGCCGCGCGCCGCCGTGCCCGAGCGCCTGGCCATCCACGACGCCCCGCTGCCCAAGACCCCCACCGGCAAGGTCGACCGCAAGGCCGTCCTGCCCCCCACCTGAACCCCCCCGGGCCTGAACCGGGCCCCGCCCGAACCGGCCCCATCCGCACCCGATTCCTTCTTCGATTCCTCACTCTTGCAAGGGAGTTGCCACCATGAGCAACATCGCCCAGATCAAGCGGTTCCTCATCGAGGAGTTCCTGCCCGACGTCACCCCCGAGCAGCTCGCCGACGACCACGACCTGCTCTCCGACGGCGTCATCGACAGCCTGGGCGTCCTCAAGCTCATCGCCTGGGTCGAGGACCACTTCGCCCTGCCCGTCGACGACACCGACCTGGACCCGAACAACTTCCGTTCCGTCGCCGCCATCGACGCCTTCATCACCGCCCGCCGCGCCGCGGCCACCGCCACGGTGGGCGGCTGATCCCATGCACCCGGCCCTCACCGCACTCCTCGCCGGCCGCCCGGTGCCCCTGGAGGCCTGGCGCTCGTGGTGGGACCAGCTGGAGCAGCGCACCCTGGGCCCGGCCCGCGACAGCGACCGGGCCCAGGCGGCGGCCCTGCTGGCCAGCCTCACCACCGGCCTGCCCGAGCCCGCGACCCTCGCCGCCCTCACCACCTCCCTCACCGAACGCGCCCCCGACCCGGGCCCCGCCCACCCCGGCAGCGTCAACATCGTCGGCACCGGCGGCGGCCCCGCCACCTTCAACCTCTCCACCGCCGCCGCGCTGACCGCCGCCAGCATGGGCATCCCCGTCGTCAAGAGCGGCTCGCGCGCCTACACCAGCGCCGCCGGCTCCATCGACCTCCTCGAACGCCTGGGCATCACCCTCACCTCCTCCCACGCCGCCACCGGCGAGGACCTCGCCCGCCACGGGATCGCCTTCGCCGGCCCGCACGTCTACCCGCCGGCCCTCACCCGCCTGGCCCGCATCCTGTACCCGCTCACCCTCAAACCCTTCGGCGCGTTCCTCAACACCCTCGGGCCCCTCCTGGCGAGCGTGCCCGTCACCGCCCAGCTCACCGGCGTCTGCGCCGCCGCCCGCCTGGACGCCCTGCGCGACCTCGCCGCCCGCACCGCCACCCGCACCGTGTGGCTGGCCACCAACAGCGCCGGCGCCGACGAGCTCCTGCCGTTCGCCGACAACACCCTGCACACCCCCGGCGGCGCGATCCACCTGTCGGCCGGGTCCGTCGCCCCGGACCGCGGCACCCTCGCCGACCTCGCGCCGCACCCCGACGACCTCACCGGCCACTTCCTGCGCGCCCTCGCCGGGCAGGGCGGCGACACCGCCACCCACACCATCGCGCTCAACGCCGCCGCCCTCGCCCTCGCCTCCGGCCGCCACACCCGCTGGCACACCGCCCACGCCGCCGCGCTGGACGCGCTCGCCGACGGCGCCCCGCGCGCGCTCGCCGAACGCCTGCGCGCCCGCCCCCGGGAGGCGGCCGGTGTCTGAGCCCCTCTTCCCCGACGGACGGCTGGGACTGGCGCTCTTCCTCAACGCCGGCGACCCCGCCGCGCGCCTGGCCGACCTCGCGCACATGCTCGACGCCCACGGCGTGGACGTCCTCGAACTCGCCGTGCCCTTCCCCCACTCGCCCACCGACGGCCCGGTCATCCGCCGCTCCGCCGCCCGCGCCCTGGCAGCCGGCACCACCCTGGACACCGTCCTGGCCGAACTCGCCGACCTCACACCGCAGCTGACCCGCCTCAAGGTCGCCCTGCTCGCCGACTGGAGCCACAGCCTGCGCCACCGCGACCCCGCCGCCACCGCCCGCGCCGTCACCCGCGCCGGAGCCGCGGCCCTGCTCGTCCACGCGCTGCCCCCACGGGTGCGCCCCGCCTGGCAGCAGGCCCTGCACGACGAGGGCCTGCCCGAGGTCACCACCTGCTACCCCGCCTCCACCCCCGAGGTCCTCACCGCCGCCGCCCGCGGCGCGGCCGGCGCCTACGTCTACCTCGTCGCCCACTACGGCCGCTCCGGCACCACCCCCGCCCACGGCCACCGCGCCCTGGCCGACACCGTCGCCGCGCTGCGCACGGCGGCCCCCGCCGTCCCCGTCGCCGTCGGCTTCGGCGTCAAGAGCGCCGCCGACCTGGACGCGGTCGCCGCCGCCGGCGCCGACGCCGCCATCGTCGGCTCCGCGGCCGTCGCCCGCATCGAACACGCCCACACCGAAGGCCTCGACGCCGTCGAGGAGTTACGGGCCTTCCTCACCGACCTCCGCCCCACCCGTCCCCCGTACCCGGACGCGCCCGGCGGACGCACCACCACCCTCACCCCCGCCAGCACCACCACCCGAGAGGAACAACCGGCATGCTGATCCGCGACATCGCCGACGTGAAGACCGTCGAGTGGGGCAACGGCGTGTCCCGCCGCTTCCTGCTCGCCGGCGACGGCCTCGGCTACAGCCTCACCGACACCGTCGTCAACGCCGGCACCAAGTCCCGCCTGGAGTACCGCAACCACCTCGAGGCGTGCTACTGCATCGCCGGCTCCGGCGAGGTCGTCGACATGGACGGCAACTCCCACCCCATCACCCCCGGGCGGCTGTACGCCCTCGACCAGCACGACGCCCACTACCTCATCGCCAGCCCCCACGAGGACCTGCGCCTGGTGTGCGTGTTCTCCCCGGCCCTGCGCGGCGACGAGGTCCACCAGCTCGACGCCCACTCCTCCTCCGCCTACTGAGGCGAAAGGTCCACGCACACGCCCCCAGGCGTGCCGGGCACGCCGCAGGGCGCCTGCGACCCGCCCCGGGGCGGGCCCCCCCGCCCCGAGCCACCCACCGGCGCGCCGCCCCGCGCGCCGGCCCTGCCACCCCGGGCCCCCACGGCGGGCCCGGGAGGAAGGCGGCAACGTCATGATCCGCTGGGACGCCGACCAGAACGCCCTGCGCGAGGGCCTTGCCCGCTTCGGCGACGACCTGAGCGCCGGCCACATCGAAGGCGACGAACAGGCCGCCTTCTCCCACGACAAGTGGCGCCTCATCCAGAAGACCGGCATCCTCTCCCTGCCCTTCGACGAGCGCTACGGAGGCCTGGGCCAGTCCCTGCTCACCACCATGTACGTCCTCGAGGGACTGGGCCACACCTGCCGCGACGGAGGCCTCAACTTCTCCGTCACCACCTCCATGGCCTCCACCGGCGTACCCCTGCAGGCCTTCGGCTCACCCGCCCTCAAGGAGGCCTACCTGCCGCGCATCGCCTCCGGCGAGGCGATCGGCGCCCACGCCATCACCGAGTCCGACGGCGGCTCGGACGCCATGCAGATGCGCACCCGCGCCGTGCGCGACGGCGACCACTTCGTCCTCAACGGCGCCAAGACCTTCGTCTCCAACGGCCCCGTCGCCGACGTCATCGTCGTCTACGCCCGCACCCACCCCCAGGGCGGCGCCCTGGGCGTCACCGCGTTCCTCCTGGACCGCGACACCCCCGGCATCACCACCGGCAACCCCATCAAGAAGATGGGCCTGCGCACCTCCCCGCTGTCCGAGCTCTACCTCGACGACGTGCGGGTGCCCAAGGACCGCGTGCTGGGCCGCGTCGGCGGCGGCTTCCTCGTCCTGGACCACGTGATGAAACGCGAGATCCTCTACTCCTTCATCGTCAACACCGGCGAGATGCAGCACCGCCTGGCCCGCTGCCTGGACTACGCCAAGACCCGGATGTCCTTCGGCAAGCCCATCGGCTCCTACCAGTCCGTCGCCAACAAGATCGTCGACACCAAGATCCGCCTCGAGACCGCCCGCAAGTGGCTCTACGACACCGCCCAGCGCCTGGAGGCCGGCGAGAACGTCACCGTCGACATGGCCATCGCCAAACTCCTCACCAGCGAGTCCAACCTCGCCACCTCCCTGGCCGCCGTCCAGGTCTTCGGCGGCAACGGCTACATGTCCGAGTACGGACTGGAGAAGGACGTGCGCAACGCCGTCGCCGGCACCATCTACTCCGGCAGCAACGAGATCCAGTACAACCGCATCGCCGCCATGCTCGGACTGGGCAAATGAGCGCCCCCGCCCCGCCGCGCCCGGCCCCCGCCCGGCCCCGCCACCTCAAGGTGTGCGGGGCCCGCACCCGCGCCGACCTCGCCCTGCTCGCCGAATCCGGCCCCACCCTGGTCGGCCTGTGGCACGGCGTCCCCGACGGCCCCGCCGACCTCACCGAACAACGCCTCGCCGACCTCGCCGCCACCGCCATCCGCCTGGGCCTGGAACCCGTCCTGGTCACCTTCCTCGACGACGCCCACCGCCTGGCCGCCCTGGCCCGCGCCACCGGCATCCGCTGGATCCAGCTGCACGCCTACCAGCCGCCCTCCCTGGTCGCCGAGCTGCGCGAGCGCCTGCCCTACGCCGTCCTCGTCAAGGTCCTCCACCTCTCCCGCGGCCGCTGCCTCGAACGCCCCTTCATCGGCGCCTTCGAACGCGCCGGCACCGACCTGTTCCTCCTCGACACCGTCACCGCCGACGGACGCGTCGGATCCACCGGCCACCCCCTGGCCCCCACCGACGTCCACACCCTGCTGCCCCGCCTGGGCATCCCCTTCCTCCTCGCCGGCGGCCTCAACGCCGCCAACCGCGACACCTACCGCACCGTCACCGACCACCCCCTGTACGCCGGCGCCGACATCGACACCGCCGCCCGCGACCACGCCGGCCGCTTCACCCGCGAAGCCGTCACCGCCCTCACCCACGCCTGGCAGCACACCCGGCGCACGCCCCACCCGACGGAGGCCTACGCATGAGCAGCGCCCACCCCCAGCGCTTCACCGACGCCCTCCTCGCCGCGCAGCGCCCCCTGATCATGGAGGTCAAACTCCGCGACCCGCACGGCACCGACCTGCTCGGCCCGCGCACCGTCACCGACCTCGTCACCCGCTACGAACAGGCCGGCGCGCCCTGCCTGTCCGTCGTCACCGGCCGCTGGTTCGGCGGCACCCCCCGCCTGCTGCGCGAGGTCACCGCCGCCACCCGCCTGCCCGTCCTGCAGAAGGACTTCCTCACCCGCCCCGCCCAGCTCGAGGCCTCCGCCGCCCTCGGCGCCAGCGCCGTCCTGCTCACCGCCGCCCTGCTGCCCGCGCTCTCCCTGCGCCGCCTGGTCGCCGCCGCCCTCACCCTCGGCCTGACCCCCTTCGTGGAGATCACCGACGCCCGCGAACTCGACCTCCTGGACGACCCCGCCGACTGCGTCATCGCCGTCAACAACAAGGACATCCGCACCCGCGAACGCGACCCGGGCGACCTCACCCGCAGCCTGCGCCTGCTGCCCGCCCTGCTCGCCGCCGCCGTGCGCGCCCCCGTCTCAGCCTCCGCCATCACCGACCCCGCCGACGCCGCCCGCCTCCTGGACGCCGGCTACGCCGGCCTGCTCGTGGGCACCACCCTGATGCGCACCGGCGACCTCACCGGCTGGCTGGCCGGCCTCGACACCGCCCGCGCCGGAGCCGCCGCATGAACACCGCCACCCGCTCCCTGGTCCTGGACGCCGACGGCATCCCGCTGTCCGTCCTGGTCGCCGAACCCCGCGACCGGGCGCCCAAGGCCGTCGTCCTCGCCATCCACGGCCGCGGCATGCGCGGCGCCTACTTCGCCGGCCCCGCCCACCCCGACACCGACCTGCTCACCCTCGCCGCCGACCTCGGCTACACCGTCCTGGCCCCCGACCGCCCCGGCCACGGCGCCTCCGCCCACCGCCTGCCCCACGGCCAGCTCATCGCCGACCAGGCCGCCACCCTGCACGCCGCCCTCACCGACTACGCCCGCGCCCACGACACCGGCGCCGGCGTCCAACTCCTCGCCCACTCCTTCGGCGGCAAGATCGCCCTGCAGCTGGCCGCCCACTGGCCCCACGACCCGCACCTGCCCCTGCTCGGCGCCGACATCTCCGGCCTCGCCCAGCACTACGCCCCCGGCGCCTGGGACCGCCCCGACGACCTCGCCGGCGGCGGCCGCCTCAACTGGGGCCCCCTCCACCTCTACCCGCCCGGCACCTTCCACGCCGCCCGCACCCTGCTCACCCCCGTCCCCGCCCTCGAATCCCGCGAACTGGCCACCTGGCCCGCCCGCTACCGCGCCCTCGCCGCCCGCGTGCGCGTGCCCGTGCGCCTGACCCTGGCCGACCACGAGCACTGGTGGCGCCTGGACCCCGCCGCCCGCACCGCCCTCACCGCCGCCTTCCCCGACGGCCTGGCCCACCTCGTCACCGCCCACCGCGCCGGCCACAACCTCTCCCTCGGCCACGCCGCCCGCCCCTACCACCTGCGCGCCCTCGCCTTCACCGACGACTGCCTCACCCGCGCCCCCCACACCCCCGCCACCGCGGCCCCGGCCCTGGCCACCGTCTGACCCGCCCCCGCCCCCGGCCACCGCCCGCACTCCCGGCACACGCGAAGGCCCGGCACGCGCGAGGGCCCCGCCGCCCCCGGCGCGCGGCCGGGAAGCGACGGGGCCCTCACACCGGATCAGGCCTTGCGGATGTTGTACGCCCAACCGGAGCCGTAGCAGCTGCTGGTGCTGTACGAACCGCTGACCACCCACCCCGACGGGATCGGCGAGAACGAACACACCGTCGCACCCGTGCGCCCGGCCGTGTCGGCGATCGTGTACGCCACGCCGGTGCCGGCGCAGCCCGCGCTGCTGTAGGACGTGGTGACGACCCATCCGGCGGGGATCGGGGACATCGAGCAGACGGTGGCGCCGGTGCGCCCGGCCGTGTTGGAGATCGTGTACGCCACGCCGGTGCCGGCGCAGCCCGCGCTGCTGTAGGAGCTGGTGATCACCCATCCGGTGGGGATCGGGGACATCGAGCAGACGGTGGCGCCGGTGCGCCCGGCCGTGTTGGAGATCGTGTACGCGACGCCGGTGCCGGCGCAGCCCGCGCTGCTGTAGGAGCTGGTGATCACCCACCCGGCGGGGATCGGCGACATCGAGCAGACCGTCGCACCGTTCAGGGTGGCCGTGTTGGAGATCGTGTACGCGACGCCGGTGCCGGCGCAGCCCGCGCTGCTGTAGGAGCTGGTGATCACCCACCCGGCGGGGATCGGCGACATC
>NZ_JBIWPA010000003.1:224312-386384 GCF_044768035.1 Kitasatospora sp. NPDC101176 | reverse complement strand
ACATCGAGCAGACCGTCGCACCGTTCAGCCCGCTCACGTCCGCGATCGTGTACGCGACGCCGGTGCCCGGACAACCGGAGCTGCTGTAGGAGCTGGTGATCACCCACCCCGGCGGGATGGGGGAGTTGGAGCAGACGATCGACGCGGCGGTGCGCTGCGGGGCCGCCTGCGCGGTCGCGGCCGTCGCGCTCACCATGCCCAGCAGCATGAGCACGACCGTCACCACGTGGGGTATGCGGGTACGTAGGGTCTTCACAACAGGCCTCGGAATCTTCTCGGCGCTCGACGGCGACGCTGATGCAGACGAGGTGAACGCTTGGCACACGGTCCCTTCACCTCGGCTGAGATGGTGTCAGAGTCACGCCGGTGACACCAGAGCGTCGCGAAGATCGCCCACCACCCCCGCCAAGGCCGCCACCGCACCCACCCGCATCGGCGCCGCAACGAAGAACACCGCCGCCGCCCCCCAGGTCGAAGACAGGGGGGGGCGACGGCGGTGCCGGGCCGAACGAAGGGTGACGTGCCGTCAAGGCACGGCCCGTCGGGGCTACACCTCCGGCTCCCAGGCCGCCAGCTGCTCGAAGATCCGCACATCGCCCTCGACCTTCAGGTCCGACACCGGGATCCGCCCGTACAGGGCCAGCACCAGCTGGCCGGCCGTGCCCAGGGCACTGAAGGCGGCCGCATCCGCACCGGCCTGCGCGCCGCCCGCGGGCAGACGGGTGGTGTGCGCGCCGGCGGCGGACAGCGCCAGGCGCCACGAGCGGCCCTCACTGGCGTGGTAGTCCACGACGCACGGCTCGTGCGGCCAGGGCGCCGTCGTCGCACAGCAGGTGAACAGGAAGTCCTCGACGCCGTCCAGCGCCACCTCCTCGGGCAGCTCGGTGGCACCCGTGCCCGCGGCGAGCTGGGCGTCGTAGGTGTGCACCGCCAGCTGCTGGAGCTGGTGGCGGGCCACCGCGCCGCTGGTGGGCGGGGACTGCGGGCCCCACCACGTCCAGCAGCCCCGGTCGGGACCGGCCTGGCCCAGCGCGTCCAGCAGCAGACGGGTGGACTCCGCCAGCCACTGCGACAGCTCCTCGCGCCCGCGCGGGGCGGCACCCTCCCACACCGAGGCCGGCGGCGGGGCGTCGGCCGGCCCGGCGGCGACGGTCGCGGCCCAGCGCCGCCGCCCCTCGCCGATGTGCTGCGCCAGGTCGAACAGCGTCCACTCGGGGCAGGTCGGCACCTGCGCGTCGAGGTCGGGGGCGGCGGCGACGGCGGCGCGGAAGGCGTCCGAGCGTTCGCCGATCAGCTGCAGCAGGGCGGGGAAGTCGAGAATGGTGTCCACGCGGGCTGTCTATCACCCCACCGCGGGGGCGGGGCAACCGAATTTCCGCACGCCGCAAGCCCTGCGGGCAGGCGTGCGGCGGCGCGCGCGGGACGCAGGGCCCCGCCCCGGGGCCGGCCGGCCCGGCCGATCGGGGAAGGGGCGGTGGCGCCCCGCGCGCGCCCGGGGGCCGCGCCCGAAGAGGGGGACGGCGCTCAAGCGGTCGAGCGGTCAGGGGTTCCGGCGGCCAGGGCCTCAGGCGGTCAGGGGTTCCGGCGGTCAGGGGCTCAGGCGGTCAGGCGCACGTTGCGCCGGTGCTCCGTCATCCCGGTGACCAGCTGGTCACGGATGCGCGCCGGCACCTGGGGGGCGAACCGGGCCAGGTAGTGCGCCAGATGCGCCTGGTCGTCGACGAGGAACGGCAGGTCGAAGACGAGGAGCTTACGCACCGCCAGCAACGGCACCGGAGCGCGCAACGGCCGGAACGAGCGGTTCCACAGACCGCCCTCCTCGCACACCGGATGGAACTGACCGATCATCAGCCCCTGTTCGACGAACTCGTCCTTGGCCTTGCGCTGCAACTCGTCCAGCACCGTGGAATCGGCCCGGTCCAGCTGGGGCAGCACCAGCAGCACCGTCAGCAGCTCCCGGTCCGACTCCTCGGTCAGAGCACCCACCAACTGCTCGTACCAGGACCGCAGTTCACCCACCAGCGCGGGCAGGTCGGCCCCCGTTCCCCCGCCGTCACCGGCCGCGCCACCGGCGGCCACCGCGACGTGGAACAGGCCACGGCGCAGCGAGGGCTGGGTGTAGGGGCAGACCGGGCCGCTGCGCCCCAGGTCGGGGTGGGCGGTGGTGAGGAACTGCCGGCTCCAGGCGAGGATCTCGGCGACCTCGGGGTGGGCGTCGGCGGCCCCGGCGTCGATCTCGTCGGCGGCGAAGACCTGCAGGCCGGCCTCGGCGGCGGGCGCGTTCACCGGGGCCCCCGCCACACCGGGGTCAGCTGCGGCCCGCCGGCGGGCAGGGCCAGGGCGTCGCCGAAGCGGGTGAAGCCGTTGCGGGCGCACAGGTGCGCACCGCCGGGGGAGCTGGTCTCGGCGTAGGCGGCCTGCCCGGCCGCGTCGACCTCGGCGAGCAGGGTCCGCAGCAGGGCCGCGGCGGTCAGGTCGTGACGGCGCTCGGGGCGCACGCCGATGAACGCCAGGTAGTAGTGCGGGCGGTGGCGGGGGTGACGGCGCGCCTGCAGGCGGGTGATCGCCGCCAGCCGCAGCACGCTCTGCGGGTGGGCCGCCGCGTCCACGGCCTCGTCCAGCGCGCGGGCCGCGTCCTGGCCGTGGTGGTCGGGGTGCTCCCACACCCCCGGGGGCAGGAAGAGTAACGCCGCGTCCAGGTCCTCGGTGGTCAGCACCCCCCGGTGGGCCAGGCACTGGTCGACGTAGACGCGGAAGAACGCGGGCAGGACACGGGCCCGGTAGGTGGCGTCGGGGAAGGCCCAGCGGGTGAGCGGGTCGTCCTGGAACGCGGCGGCGAGCACCCGGGACAGGGCGGCCTCCTCGCCGGGCCGGGCGGCCCGCACGACGGGGTGCCCCTCGGGCCGGGCACTGGGGATCTCGGCCGGGCGGGCGGCGGGGGCGCCCGGCGGGACGGTGGCGGTGGTCAACGGACACGCTCCTCGGCAGACAAGCGGACAACGGGCGGGCGGTGGGGCAAGGCGCGGCCCGGCGGTGCGGGCACGCCGTGCCGCGCGTGCAGGGCGCGCGGCGGGTACACCGGTGCGGCGCGGCGGTGCGATCGGACGCGGCGGTGCCGCGCGGTGCAGCTGTTCTCCGTGCGGTGGCGCTGTGCAACGGCGACGGCGCTTGTGCAACGGCGGCGGCGCGGTGCGGCAGGACGGCGGCGCCCGCACGCAACGGCGCGGCACGCCACGCGGGTGGCGACGCCGCCCCCGGTCAGCCCCCGGCGGCCAACGCCGCCACCCGGGCGTGCAGCGCCGGCAGGAACTCCCGCGCCTCGGGCTTCATCAGCACGCTGCGCAGCACCCCCGCCGTAGCGGCGTCGGCGAGCGCACCGCGGTGGCGGCGCGTGAAGTCGGCGGCGTCCACCCGCAGCAGGCTCAGGTAGACCGGATCGTCCTCCGCCGCCATGCCCCGGCGCAGCACCCGCTCGCTGGCGGCGTCCACACCCGACATCGACAACGGCCCGTCCGGGGTGGGGAAGTAGGTGACGATGTCCAGCTGCGGCTCCTGGTACGCCGTCAGCCGCCCGTCCGCACCGACCAGGCGCGACCAGTCCAGCGCGCTGCGCCGCGCACCGGCCAGCACCGCGCCCAGCCCGTCGGGCTTCAGCGGCAGCAGCTGCAGGGTCAGCCACAGCGCCGCGGCCGAGGCACCGGCGCGCGAGCACTCCAGACTGATCTCCCCCAGGTGCAGTTCGGCGTCGGTGAAGTAGGTGTACGGCGAGTCGTGGGCGAAGTGGCGCCCGATCCCCGGGTCCGCGAACAGCACCGCCCCGCACCCGTAGGGCTGCAGGCCGTGCTTGTGCGGGTCGACGGTCACCGAGTCGCAGCCCGCCACCGCCCGCCACGGCGCCGGGTCCAGCTCCAGCTCCGCCGCCAGCGCGTCGTCGGCGGCCAGCAGCGCGAAGAACCCGCCGTAGGCCGCGTCCACGTGCACCCGCACCCCGTACCGGCGGGCCAGCGCCAGCACCTCGTGCACCGGATCGACCGCACCCGCCCCGGTGGTCCCGGCGGTGACGACCACGGTGCCCACCCGCCCGGTGCGCAGCACCTCCTCCAACGCGTCCACGTCCATCCGCCCGGCCGCGTCGGCCGCCACCGCGTGGCCCGCCACCCCCAGCACGTGACACATCCGGCTGTGCGTGTAGTGGGCCTGCTCGCTGTAGGCCACCCCGAGCCCCGGATGGCTCTGGCGGGCCACGTACAGCGCCTCCAGGTTGGCGATGGTGCCGCTGCTGGTGAGGTGGCCCACGTGCCGGGGCAGGCCGAACATCGCGGCGAGCTGCTCCACGCACTCGCGTTCCATGTCGTTGGTGGCCGGCCCGCCCTCGTAGGCGTGGTTGTTGGGGTTGAACCGCATCGCCGTCAGATAGCCCACGATCGCCGCCGGGTGCGGCGGCTTGACCATCTGCCCGGCGTAGCGCGGATGGAAGAACGGGTAGTTGTGCTCCAGGCGCTTGGCGAAACGCTCGAACGCGACGGCGAAGTCCGCGTCCTCCACCTGGTGCGAGGGGTGCGGGCGGAAGGGCCCGAACCGCTCGCCCCACCGCTCGGCCACCTCGGCCGCCCTCGGCAGCCAGTACCGCAGGTCCACGCTCCGGCCCCTTCCCTTCGAGGGATCCTCCAGTGCTTCGCGAGCCACGGTGACCTGCGCCCGCAAGCCGGCCGCAACACCCGCAGCTCACCCGCACCCGCCCCGCCCCCGCCCGCACCCACCCCCCGTACCGGCCGGTAGGGCCCGCCCCGGCGCGGCCCGCCGCACACCCCCCACGCCTCAGCCGGACCCCAACCGCGCGCTAGGAACCGCTGCTGCAATCACCCCCTGGAAGACGGCGAAGACGGCCCCGGGGCGCCACCGGCCCGGACCGCACCCGCCCGGGCAGCGGGCGGACAGGCGAACGGGCCCCGGGCACCCGGCCGCCCCCCGGCACCCGGCAGCGAGCAGGAGGACACACCATGGTGACCAGACGCAGGATGATCGGCGCCGCCCTGGCGACCGGGGGAGGGGTCCTGCTCATGCGCACCACCGTGCGCCCGGCCGCCTCCGCCCAGACCGTCGCGGCCCGCACCCAGGACCAGGCCGACGCCCACACCCACGGCGCCACCCCCCAGGACGACCCCGGCCCCGACGCCGGACCGGCCCTCGCCCCCAAGTTCACCACCGCCATGCCCGTGCCCCCGCTGCTCACCCCGGTCTCCACCGCCGGCGGCACCGACACCTACACCATGACCATGCTGCGGGCCTCCGCCCGCATCCTGCCCGGCCTGCGCACCGACGTCCTCACCTACAACGGCTCCTTCCCCGGCCCCGTCATCCGCGCCCGCTCCGGACGCCCCGTCGTGGTGCGCCACACCAACCTCCTCGACGAGGGCGTCTCCGTCCACCTGCACGGCGCCCGGGTGCCCACCGACAGCGACGGCGACCCGATGAACCTCCTCGCCACCGGCCGCACCCGCACCTACACCTACCCCAACGACCAGGCCCACGCGAGCCTGTGGTTCCACGACCACGCCCACCACCTGGAGTCCGAACACGTCTACCGGGGCCTGGCCGGCTTCTACCTGCTCACCGACGAGACCGAACGCGCCCTGCCGCTGCCCTCCGGCCAGTACGACCTGCCCATCGCCCTGCGCGACGCCCGCTTCGACACCGACGGCAACCTCGTCTACCGCATGGACGACCCCTTCAACCGCACCACCATCCTCGCCAACGGCCGCCCCTGGCCCAAGGTCGACGTCGCCGCCCGCAAGTACCGCCTGCGCCTGCTCAACTCCTCCAACCTGCGCTTCTTCTCCCTGCGCCTGGCCGACGGCGGCCCCATCACCCAGATCGGCTCCGACGGCGGCCTGCTCGAACGCCCCCACCTGACCGACACCGTCGACCTGTCGCCCGGCGAACGCGCCGACGTCGTCATCGACTTCTCCCGCTACCCGGTGGGCAGCAGCATCGCCCTCACCAACACCCTGCCGCCCGGCCCCACCGAACACGTCGGCCAGGTCCTGCGCTTCGACATCACCCGCCCCGCCCACGACCCCAGCTCCGTCCCGGCCGTGCTGCGCACCCTGCCCGCCCTGCCGGCGCCCGCCCGCGAACGCACCGTGGTGCTGCAGGTCGACGAGGACGGGCGCGCCGAACCCCGCGGCCTGATCGACGGCAAGGTCTACGACCCGGCCCGCGTCGACGCCCGGGTGGCCCACGGCACCTCGGAGATCTGGACGGTCGTCAACGCCAACAAGGACGTCCCGCACAACTTCCACCTGCACCTGGTGCAGTTCCGCGTCCTGGCCCGCAACGGCGCCGCCCCCTCACCCGCGGAGGCCGGCCTCAAGGACACCGTGCGCCTGCTGCCCGGCGAGAGCGTGCGCCTGCAGGCCGTCTTCGACTCCTACCGCGGCCGCTACCCCTACCACTGCCACCTGCTCGACCACTCCGCGATGGGCATGATGGCCCAGATGGAGATCGCCTGACCCGGCCCCGGCCCCCCGGCCGCCCGGCCCCCCGGCCGCCCGGCCCCCCGGCCCCCCGGCCGCCCGGCCCCCCGGGCCGGCCCGCCCCCCGGGGCCCCGGCCGCGCAACACGGCCGGGGCCCCGGCACCGACGTCGCCGCCTCAGGACGCGTGGATCCCCTGACCAGGCGTCAGGATCCCCGCCGGATCCCACCGCCGTTTGGCCTCCACCACCCGCCCCCACAAACCGCCGTAGTGCCGCCGCCAGTCCGCCCCCGTCATCCCCGGCACCGCCCCGATCAGATACCGCTTCCCACCCAGCTCCACCGCCCGCTCGTACAACCGCCGGTTGCGCTCCAGCATCGCCCCCGTGTCCGCCCCCGGCCCCGGGAACGCCAACAGGTCGAAGTGCCAGCCCACCTCCTCCCGCGGCAACACCGCCAACGGCGCCCCCACCCGCGAACGCGCGTACGGGTAGAACAACAACAACCCCGCCCCCAGGTCCTGCGCCGACAGCACCCGCGCCGCCTCCTCCATGAACACCCGCGCCCGCGACGCCGGCAGGAACAGGCTCAGCCACGGCTTCGCCAGCCCCCACAACCCGGCCGCCCGCAGGTACCCCGCGAACGCGTCCACCCGGAACGCGTACTCCCGCCAGCTCTGCTCCACCACCTGCGTCTCACCCGCCACCGGACGCAGCCCCGCCAACAACGCCCCCGCATCCACGCCCCGCCCCGCGTCCGCGAACGCCACCAGCTCCGCCTTGTACCGCCACCGCGACCCGTCCGCGCTGCGCTGCACGTCACCCACCTGCAGGTCGAACCGCCCCTGCGCCATCACCCGCTCCTGGTCCGCCAGATACGCCCCCAGATCGTCGTAGAACAGCGAGAACACGTGCGCCCGCTCCCGCGCCGGCACCAGCCGCAGCTGCGCCCGCACGATGATCCCCACCTGCCCGCCACCGGCCAGCACCGCCTCGAACAGCTCCCGGTTCACCGCCCGCGAGGCCGTCACCAGCTCACCCGTGCCGGTCACCACGTCCACCGACTCCACCGTGTCCACCTGCAACCCGAACCGCTGCACCCCACCGCCGATCCCGCCCACGCTCAGGGTCCCCCCGACCGACAGGTGCAGGTAGTCCGTCAGACACGGCGGCATCCACCCCACCGCCAGCGCCGCGTCCGTCAGCTGCGCCCACGTCGCCCCGGCCTCCACCACGGCCCGCCCCGGGCCCACCGACACGATCCGCGACAGGCCGCGCGCGTCGACCGCGATCCCGCCGCGCGGGTTGGCCTGCCCGAAGCTGGAGTGCGACTCCAGCCCCGCCGCCCCGGCCGTGCCCGCGTCCCCGCTCTGCCCGTTGACCGCCACCGGGATCCCGTGACGGCGCGCGAACGCCACCACCCGCTGCACGTCGCGCACCGAGCCCGGCCGCAGCACCGCCCGCGGCCGCTGCGACACCAGGTGCCCGAAGTCCCCGGCGAACCGCTCCAGGCCCTCGCCGGACAGCGTCACCGACCCGTCCAGCACGGGCAGCCGCGCGACGTCGCCACCCTCCTCCACCGCCCAGGCCCCCCGGGCGGTGCTCCACCCGATCACCGCGGCCCCCGCACCCGCGAGCACCGCCCGCCGCGACAGTTGCGACCCGCTCATACCAGACTTCTCCGATCAGTCGTCAAATACGGATTGTTGTACCGCAATCACCCCGCAACCACCTACCACCCCGCCCGCCCCTGCGACCCCTGCCGCCCCTACCACCCCGCACTGCCCCTGCGACCCCTGCCGCCCCTGCGGCCCGCGCTGCTCCTGCGGCCCCTGCCGCCCCTGCCGCTCCAGTGCGGCCAGTGCCTCCAGCGCCCGCCCCAGCACCTTCGCCCGGAACGGATGCCCCACCTCCAGCACCCCCGCCGCCGCCACCGCCTCCTCCAGCAGCGCCCGCCGCGCCGCCGGCCGCCCCGCCACCTGCACCCACCCGCTCGCCTCCACCAACACGTGGGCGAGCTTGGAGCCGTACACCTGCGGGCTCACCCCGAACAGCACCCGGTACACCCACAGGCCCTCCCGCCCCCGCAGCACCCGCCCGTCATGACTCAACAACCGCATCCGCGCCCTCAGCACCAGATCCCCGTGCACCGACACCCGCACAACCCCCGTAGGGGGTGTCTGACAATTCCCGCCGGGCGGGCGGTGCCGGGGCACGCACCTCGCCGCGTTGTCGTCAGTCGCCGATGCTCCGCATGGACTCCCTCCTCCGCCTTGCGATGCACGCACCCCGACACCGCCCGCTGATCCGACGCGAATTGTCAGACACCCCCTTCGTCCGCCCACCGCCCACCGCCTGCCGCCCGGGCGCAGCACGACACGCACGCACACCGGCCCCCCGTGGACGGGGTGGCCGGCGCGTGGCCGCAGGAGTGGATGCCGACGAGTCTGCAGCCGGCGCGCCCCCGGCGACAAGACACGATCCGCGTGCGCTGCGTCCTACCGAACCCCCCCGCGACCTGCCAGGATGGGACCCGGCACCCTCCCGCCGCCCCCGCACCGCACCGCCCTGCGCCGCCTCGCCCCCTCCCGCGGCCGCTGCGCCGCCCGCCGGGAGCCCCGGTGCGGAAAACCCGTTGCCGCTCCCGCCGGTGAAGCGGCATCGTGGTGGCCGGCGACACCGTGCGCCGCCCGCGCCGCGAAGGAAGGAGCCCGCCATGACCACCACGACCACCCGTGGCCGCCGTTATCGCCGCTCCCCGCGTGCCCGCGCCGCACGCTGACGGCCCGTCCGCGGCCTGCCGTCCGCCGCGCCCGCCCCGCGTCGCGCACCCCCGTCCTCCTTCCCCTCCCCGCCCCCTGGTGCGTCCTGCGTGCCTGCCGGGCACGGGAGTCGGGATCTCCCGGGCGAGCTGGGCACTGGAGAGCCCAAGGGCCTGTAAAGCCCCCGCTCCGGCTGTGGCGGTTCGAATCCGCCCTCGCCCACCGCGCGTTCACCTCTTCGCGCCGCCGCGCGTTCGCCTCCTCGTGCCGCCGCGTCCGCGCCCCCCTGGTGCCCGGGACGCGCGGGGTGCTGGCTAGCCTGGTCGCATGTTCGTACTGGAGCTGACGTACACCGCCCCGCTGGAGCGCATCGACGCCGTCCTGCCGCAGCACGTGCAGTGGCTGCACGCGCACTACGAGGCGGGCACCTTCCTCGCCTCGGGCCGCAAGGTGCCGCGCGAGGGCGGGGTGATCATCGCCCTGGGCGAGGACCGCGCCGCGATCGAGGAACTCACCCGCACCGACCCGTTCTCCCGCGAGGGCCTGGTCGCGTACACCGTCACCGAGTTCCTCGCCACCACCACCGCCCCCGCCCTGGACGCCTTCCGCCAGCAGCTGCCGGCCTGACACCCGGGCCGCACCACCGGGCCGCTGCATCCGGCACGCACGGCCCGGCACGCGCGGCCCCGCACGGGTACGGACGGCCCCGCACGGGCCCTGCGGGGCTGCGTCCGCATGCCCGTCGACGCGCCGTCCGCGTCCCGTTCGCGTCCCGTTCGTGTCCCCGTCCCGCCCGCCGGGTACGGGGCACGGTCGCGTTCTGGCTACGATCGGTGAGCACGGGGCAAGGACGCGACCGGGAAGTTGGCGGGAGAAGACGGATGGCACACGCACGGGCCGGGCAGCCGGCGCAGCCGGAGGACCTGGTGGATGTGGCGCGGCTGGTGACGGCGTACTACGCGCTGCACCCCGACCCGCAGGAGGCCGCCCAGCGGGTGGCGTTCGGCACCTCCGGGCACCGCGGCTCCTCGCTGGACGCCGCGTTCAACGAGGACCACATCGCCGCGACCACGCAGGCGATCTGCGAGTACCGCACCCAACAGGGCATCGCCGGGCCGCTGTTCCTGGGCGCCGACACCCACGCCCTGTCCGAGCCGGCCAAGGCCACCGCGGTGGAGGTGCTGGCCGCCAACGGCGTGCACGTCCTGCTGGACGCCGCCGACGGCTACACGCCCACCCCCGCGGTCTCGCACGCGATCCTGGCCCACAACCGCCGCAGCCCCAAGGCGCTGGCCGACGGCATCGTGGTGACCCCCTCGCACAACCCGCCGCGCGACGGCGGCTTCAAGTACAACCCGCCCAGCGGCGGGCCGGCCGGCTCCGAGGCCACCGGCTGGATCCAGGACCGCGCCAACGAGCTGATCCGCGAGGGCCTGCGCGGCGTCAAGCGCGTCCCCTACGCGCGGGCGCTGGCCGCCGCGACCACCGGGCGCCACGACTTCCTGGGCACCTACGTCGAGGACCTGCCCGCCGTGCTGGACCTGGACGCGGTGCGCGCCGCGGGCCTGCGCATCGGCGCCGACCCGCTCGGCGGCGCCTCGGTGGACTACTGGGCGCGCATCGCCGAAACCCACCGCCTGGACCTCACCGTCGTCAACCCGGTCACCGACCCGACCTGGCGGTTCATGACGCTGGACTGGGACGGCAAGATCCGCATGGACTGCTCCTCGCCCGCCGCGATGGCCTCCCTCATCGGGCGCCGCGCCGAGTACGCCATCGCCACCGGCAACGACGCCGACGCCGACCGCCACGGCATCGTCACCCCCGACGGCGGCCTGATGAACCCCAACCACTACCTCGCGGTCGCCGTCGACTACCTCTACCGCCACCGCCAGGACTGGCCCGCCGACGCGGCCGTCGGCAAGACCCTGGTCTCCTCCTCGATGCTCGACCGCGTCGCCACCGACCTCAAGCGCGACCTGCTGGAGGTGCCGGTCGGCTTCAAGTGGTTCGTCGACGGCCTCCTGGAGGGCTCCATCGCCTTCGGCGGCGAGGAGTCGGCCGGCGCCTCCTTCCTGCGCCGCGACGGCGGCGTGTGGACCACCGACAAGGACGGCATCCTGCTGGCCCTGCTCGCCTCCGAGATCACCGCCGTCACCGGCGCCACCCCCAGCGCCTACTACCGCGAGCTGACCGCCCGCCACGGCGCCCCCTCCTACGCCCGCGTCGACGCGCCCGCCGACCGCGAGCAGAAGGCCCGCCTGGCCCGGCTGTCCCCGGAGCGCGTCAGCGCCGGCGAACTCGCCGGCGAGGCGATCACCGCCGTCCTGGCCGACGCCCCCGGCAACGGCGCGCCCATCGGCGGCATCAAGGTCTGCACCGACAACGCCTGGTTCGCGGCCCGCCCCTCCGGCACCGAGGACGTCTACAAGATCTACGCCGAGTCCTTCCTCGGCGACGACCACCTCGCCCGCGTCCAGGACGAGGCCCGCACCCTGGTCGGCGAGGTCCTCGGCGCCTGACCCGCCCCGCGCACCGCTTACCGCCCGTGCCCCGGACCGGACCCCCGGCCCGGGGCACCGGCGCACCCGGGCCCGTACGCCGGCCCCCGGCCCCGGCCGCTACGCCGCGGCCGCGCCCGCCTCCGCCGCTGCCGGCGCCCCCGCCGCCGCGTCCCGCGTGGTCGCCGCCGCGACCCCCGCCGCCACCAGCGCCAGCCCCGCCGCCGCCAACGGGAACCACCGCCCGCCCAGCACCGCGATCGCCCAACTGCCCGCCACACCCCCGGCCGCCGTCCCCAGGTACAGCGCACTGCTGTTCAACGAGATCAGCAGCGGCGCACTGCCCGGATCGATCGACGCCAACCGGTGCGGCAGCGCCACCGACACCGCCCACCCCGCCAACGGCACCACCACCGCGTACACCAGCGCCCCCGGCATGCTGCGCCCCAGCCACGGCAGGGCCGCGAACGTCGCCGCGGCCGCCGCCGAGCCGGCCAGCAGCACGCGGCGCACCCCGACCCGGTCCACCAGGCGCCCGCCCAGCCAGCTGCCCGCCACCGACATCACACCCGCGGTCAGCAGCACCAGGCTCAGCCGCCCCGCGTCGCCGCCGGTGGCGCCCGCCACGGCGGTGGACAGGTAGATGTAGACGCACTGGAAGGCCAGGAAGAACACCAGGGTGGTGGCCGCGGCCCCGAGCACCCGGGGCCGGCCGAGCGGCGCCAGGCGCGCGCGCAGCCCCACCGCGGCGCTCGGTGCGGGCAGGTCGCGCAGCAGCAGCGCGATCCCGGCCAGCGCGGCCGCGCCCAGGGCGGTGACCAGCCACATCGTCAGCCGCCAGTCGGTGCGCCCCACCCAGGTGCCCAGCGGCACGCCCAGCGCGGTGGCCACCGTCATCCCGCCCAGGACGGTCGCCAGCGCCCGTCCGCGCCGTTCGGGGGCGACCAGGGCGGTGGCCACGGCGTTGGCGGTGGGCGTGTACAGCGCGGCACCGGTCGCGGCCAGCACCCGGGTGGCCAGGAGCAGGTCGTAGGTGGGGGCGAGCGCGCTGAGGGCGTTGGCCGCGCCGAACACGGTGAGTCCGGTCAGCAGCAGGCGCCGGCGCGGCCAGCGGGCGGTGAGCGTGGCCAGGACCGGGGCGAGCAGCGCGTAGCCGAGGGCGAAGACGGTGACCAGCTGGCCGGCGGCGGGCACCGACACGCCGAGGTCGGCGGCCACCGGGGCGAGGATGCCGGCCACCACCATCGAGTCGGTGCCGACGGCGAAGGTGCCGAGGGCGAGCAGGAGCAGGCGTACGGGCACGGAAGGACCCCCCGGATCGATCGCAATTGTTTGATCACCATGCAACAGTTTGATTCTCGTCAAACAATCAGGGACGGGTGGATGATTGTCAAACCATCGCCACCCGCCGGCCACCGCCCGCCACCGCCCCGTGAGGACCACCGCCATGCCCGACGACGAGCGGCTGCCCCAGCCCGACACCGCCGACATCGACCTCGTCACGGTCCTGCACGCCCTCGGCGACCCCGTCCGCATGACCCTGCTGCTCAGCTACGCCGACGGCGCCGAACACTCCTGCGCCCCCCGCGACCTCGGCCTCGAACACCTCCACAAGTCGACCGTCTCCCACCACATGCGCGTCCTGCGCGAGGCCGGCGTCACCACCACCCGCGTCGCCGGGCGCAACCGCTTCGTCAGCCTGCGCCGCACCGACCTCGACGCCCGCTTCCCCGGCCTCCTCGACGCCCTCCTCGCCGCCACCCCACCCGCCTGAGCGCCCCACCCGCCTGAGCGCGCCGCCGGCCTGAGCGCCGTCCGACGCCGCCTCGGCCCCGGCCGGCCGCCGCCCTGGCAGGATGGCGCCATGGAACACGTGCTGGGCATCGGCGGCTACTTCCTGCGCGCCGCAGACCCCTCCGCCCTCAACGCCTGGTACCGCGACTGCCTGGGCCTGGACACCGACGAACACGGCCTGTGGCACCAGGAAGCGGGCCCCACCGTGCTGGCCACCTTCGACACCGGCACCGACTACTTCGGCTCCCGCACCCAGCAGACCATGCTCAACTTCCGCGTCCGCGACCTCGACGCCATGCTCGCCCAACTGCGCGCCAAGGGCGCCGACGTCGCCGACGGCATCCAGGACATGGACGGCATCGGCCGCTTCGCCTGGGTCACCGACCCCGAGGGCAACCGCATCGAACTCTGGCAACCCGCCTGACCACCCCCGCAGCCGCATCGAGGCGCGCACGCCGGGCCGCGCCGCAGCGGCGATCGCCCTGCGACGCCGATCGCCATCGCGGGCGGGCTCCCGCCCCCGGGGGCCGCTTCCGTAACTGTGGCAGCCTGCGGGCATGTCGGAGCTTCGAGAGCACGCAGGCCGTCACTACGCCGTCCGGTTCCACTACGCCCTGCCGGACGACGCCTGGTGCGTGGAACTGAGCGAGGCCGTGCCCGCGCCGGCCTCGTGGGCCGGGATCCCCGGCGCCGAGACCCACCTGCCCGGGGCCGCCTTCCTGGTGGCCGTCATACCCGACGAGGATCCCGACCTGGAGCCGACGGTCCACGTGCACGGCCATGACGAGCACGTCATCCCGTACGAGGTCATGCGCTGGTTCATGGACCTGGTCGCCGAGCAGGTGGCCCGTTGCCGCACCGCACTGACGCAAGGCACTCCCGGCCCGGTGCAGTGATCCCGGCGTGACCGCGGCGCCGGCGGGGTCCGGGCCCGCGCCGAGCACGTCCCTCCCCGGCCTCCTCCTGGCCGGGGAGTGCGCCCCGGCAGCCGGCCGGCCGTGCACTGATCCCCTGGAAGGCCGATGACGGACGGCTCCAGGGCGGCGGGGGAGCGGGAAGTCGGCGGGGCCGACTTCCCGTGCCGCAGGTGTCGGCGGGCGGCTGGGCATCGAGCGAGTGGTGATCCTGCCGGACCGGGCAGCGGCCCCGGGCCCGGGGGAGTCGCCGGGGTGAGGGGGCGTCAGGCGTCAGGCCTGCTTCTGGGCCAGGGTGTGGGCGACCAGGGCGTTGGCGTGGCCGTGGCCGAGGCCGTGCTCGGACTTGAGCCAGGCGACGAGCTCCATGTGCTTGCTCAGCGGGGAGGTGCGGACGAGGTCCTGCCAGTAGGCGATCGGCCGGCCGTACTTCTTCTCGATCGAGGGGAAGTAGCTGGCGGGGCCCTTCACGGTGTCGGTCATGATCAGATGGTCCCATCGGTGTCGAGCGAGAAGATCTCCGCGGTGGCGGCGTCCCACAGATAGGACCGGGACGCCGACCGGAACTCATCGCCCCCACGGTGTGGCCTGAGTCACACCCGGCCGGAGTCCGTGCCGCCGGCCCCGGCGGCCTTGACCTCAAGAGCGCTTGAGCTCCTACGGTCGGGTGCGTGATCTTCACCGAGACAGAACGCGCCTACCTCACCGCCCAACCGCTGGCCCGCCTGGCCACCACCGGCCCCGACGGCAGCCCCCAGGTCCGCCCGGTGGGCTTCCGCCTCAACGCCGACGGCACCATCGACATCGGCGGGCCCGCGATGGCCCGCAGCCGCAAGTACCGCAACGCCCAGGCCCGCCCCGAAGTCTCCGTCCTGGTGGACGACCTCGCCCCCGCCGACGACCCGGTCGCGCCCGGCTGGGGCCGCGGCGTCGAGATCCGGGGCCACGCCGAGACCCTCACCGTCGACGTGCCCCCCGTGGCACCCGACCACTTCAGCCACGACATCCTGCGCATCCACCCCCGACGGGTCATCACCTGGAACCTTCAGACCCGCGGCAGCACCACCCGCACCGTCGACTGACCCGCGCGAGGACCGCACGAGGAGCGCCCCTTCAGGGCCCCCGCTCCCCGCACCGGCGCCGTCCGCACCGCTGCGCAGGTGCGGGGCATGACCGGAGCCTTCGACATCCACACCAGCCTGCCCGCAGCGCTGACCGACCGCGCCCGAACCCGCCGGTCCATCGCCGACTTCGCGGCCTCCTGGCACCAGCCCCTGCGGCCCGGAGACGGCCGGAGCGCCGAGCAGCCCGCGGCCTGCGAGCACCGCCCGGGCCCGGCCCTGCCGGCCGCCCTGCGCGAGACGTACCTGCTCCTGGGCCGGCGCGGCGACCTCACCGCCGACCACGACACACCGCTGCGCCCCGACGAGCTGCACGTCCTCGACGGCGCCCTGGTGTACCGGGTGGAGAACCAGGGCGCCGCCTCCTGGGGCGTCCTGCTCGCGGACCTGGACGCGAGCCGGGCCGGGGGCGACCCCGGCACCGTGATCCGCACGGACCTCGCCGACACGACGCGCGAGCGGTGGGAGCCCTGGGAGCCGAGCCTGACCGTGGCCTGCATCGCCATGGTGATGGCCGAGACGGTGCTGTTCGACGGCGGCTTCACCGACTTCCTGGAGGCCGACGCCGAGGAGACCGGCCTGACGCAGCGGTTGCGGGAACTCCCGGCCGTGGGACGCGGCGCGCGCTGGTTCGCCGACGACGACGTCCTGATCCGCGCACTCGACGGCCACGGCCTGAACGCCCGAGCCCGAACGCAGGCGGCTCTGGAACGGCTGCGCGCCGCGGTGCCCGGAGACCGGCTCGACGGGTGATCACGCTGCCCAGGGCCCCTCGGGAGTGGGAAGTCGACAGGGCCGACTTCCCGTGTCGCGTCGGCCGCGCCCCCGGCCCGGCCGCCCGTCACCCGTTCGAGTCGTAGCGGCTGCGCCGCGCATCCGGGCTTTGTAGCGTCGGGCCCGTGAAGATCATTGCGAGCGTACGCGCGGCCGGTACTGCCGCCCTCGTCGGCGCGGTCCTGACGGCCGGCACCGGGACGGCGGAGGCCACCGGCTCCGTCGCGGCCACCTCGGTGCCCATCTACGCCCAGCAGCTCGCCAACGACTGCGAGGCGACGGCCCTGCGCATGGTCCTGGCCGCACGCGGCGTGCAGACCGACGACCAGGACGTCCTGGACAAGATCGGCGTCGACTTCGACCACCCCGAGTTCGGGCACTCCGGCCCGCGCTCCGGCGACCCGAACGTGGCCTTCGTCGGCGACCCGGACGGCTCCGAGGCCGAGGGGACCGGCTTCGGCGTGTACGCCCCGCCGGTGGCGAACGCCGCCCGCGCCTACGGGCTCACCGTGAACCAGTCCGGTTCGGGCATCGCGGTCCAGACGCTCAAGGACGCCCTGGCGGCCGGGCACCCCGCCATCGTCTGGGTCGACTACCTGTGGCGCCACCTCAGGTCGACCACCTACACCGCCTACGACGGCGTCAAGGTCCTGTACGCCGGACCGGCCGAACACGCCGTCGTCGTCACCGGGTTCGGCGACGGGACGGTGTCGATCAACGACCCCGCCCGCGGCCGCACGATCGTCTCCGAGCGGGACTTCGAGAACGGCTACGCCACCTACGGCCGGATGGCCGTCGTCGTCGACTGACGCACGGTCCGGACTCCGGGCCGGAAACCCGGTTGACCTGTGGTGAATGACGAGGGCGTGATCTCCGAGGAACGCGCCGTCGAGCTCGTCGAGTCGCCGTTGGCCGACGAGCGGCCGACATGGGCGGGGCCGCTCTCCGAGCCGGTCGTCTGAGAGGTGGAGGAGCACACGGTCGGCTGGCTCGTCCTCTGGAACTCGGCGCAGTACGCGCGCACCCGCGATCCGCGCGACAGCCTGGCCGGCAGCGGCCCCTACCTCGCCCAGCAGCGGCGTTCGGCCCCGCTGTTTGCGTCACCCTGCCCGCACGGGAAGTCGGCCTCGCCGACTTCCCGCTCCCCGCCTTGTGCTTCATGGTGTTGCCGGTGGAGCTCCTACCGTTCTGCCGACGGAAGGACGGGGGAGCAGGAGCGGCCCGCGTCCAGGGCCCGGCCGCAGAGTGAGCACCAGTCGAAGGGGGCGGTGGTGAGTGCGGGGACTGCGGCCCGCAGGGCGGATTCGGCTCGGTCGAGACCCGCGCCGTCCCGTGCGAAGCAGCGCACGATCCAGGTGTCGCGGAGTGTCCGCGGCGTCCACCAGCTGTAGAGCTCCAGGTGGAAGGCCCACCTGCCGTCGAACCACCATGTGTCGGCGGGGCCGGTCGCCTCGGGTACGCGAGGTGGCAGGTGTTCCTCGGCGACGCGCGGGGCCACTCCGAGGCTGGTGGTGGTCCGCAGGACGAGGTGCGGCCACCGGTACACGCCCGCCAACAGGGCGTCGGCCTCCAGCCGCTGCTCGACGCTGCTGTTGAGCACCCTGTGCGCCGACCCCGGCACCGGTATCGCGGTGCGGCCGTCCGCGAGGACGTCCACCCGGACGGTCCCGGGGCCGTCGAGGATGCCCGGGAAGGCCCAGCCGTGGGACGTCCGGTGGGCGGACGGAACCCCGTCCAGACCGTACTCGTCGGGGTTGCCGCCCCGCGCTGAGTAGATCAGGCCGCCGTAGCGTTCCTCGAACCGGACCATCGCGTCCACGATCGAGGGCTCCGCGGGATGCTCGAAGCCGGCGTCGTCGACGGTCGTCGCCTCCTGCCTGATCCGGTCGGGAGACATCGGTGTACGCCGCCGCGCACGTGGCTCAAGGAAGGTGCGGAGCCGGGGCGACACGGTGGGGTCGTCGAGAATGTGTATGCCGCAAGGGTACGCCGTCGAGCCGCACGGGCGGCCAGCCGGGTGTGCGCTGACCGCCCGACGTCCAGTGAGCCCCGTGGAACCGGTCGTCCAGGAGTGGGAAGTCGGCGGGGCCGACTTCCCACGTCGAGGGTCGGGAGTTGCTCGGGCTACGCGTCGAACTCGCCGGTGCGGACGGCGGTGACGAAGGCCTGCCAGGCGGAGGAACGGAAGAGGAGGGCGGGGCCCTCGGGGTCCTTGGAGTCGCGAACGGGCATGACGCCGGTGAAGCCGTCGGCTACTTCGACGCATGCACCGCCGCTGCTGCTGTGCGAGCTCTTGCGCCAGTGGGCGTTGGTCAGTTCGACGTCCATTCGAGATCCCTCCGGACCATACGGATCATGGCCAATGAGTCGGCCTGGTTCATGGACTCGACCCCGAGCCGATCGTAGCCCTTGGTCACCGCCTCAACCGACTGAAGGTCACGGTCGATGTAGCCACGTTGCTCGGTCTCGCCATACGCGAGAACTTTGCGGCTGGGCATGGTAAGGAGATGGATCATGCGGGTGAACGGCAGTCGCTCTCCCAACTCGTGGGGTGCCACCTGAATGACGATGTTCGAGTAGTCGGCCAGTCGTTCAAGGTGGAGCAGCTGCTCGACCATGACGTCTCGCCCACCGATCAGCCGCCTGAGGCAGCTCTCGTCGAGTACCGCATGCAGAACCGGCGGCGGATCCCTGTCCAGGACCTGCTGCCGAGCCAACCGGAACTCGACACGCTCCTTGGCCTTCTCCAGCGTCGCGTTGCCTTGTCGGGCGTATCCGACCTCGACTGCGGTCGCGTAGGCGCGAGTCTGTAGGAGTCCAGGAACGACGTTGATTTCGAAAACACGGATCTGCTCTGCACGCGTCTCGTAGTTGACGTACTCCGGGAATCCTTCATGCAACGCCGTGTGCTTGAGCTGCCAATACATCAGGACCAGCGTGCCGCCGGTCTTCAGCTCCTGGTCGGCGAGTTCCGCCAGCTTCAGGCTCGGCGGCCGCTGCGCAAGTTCGACGTAGGAGAGGTGGGAGGCGGTGCAGTCCACCTTCTTCGACAGCTGGAGCTGGGTGAGCCCAGCGGCCTCTCGTGACCTGCGGAGTTGGACTCCGAAGGCAGCCCACGGGGATGACGTCGGGTCGATGGTCTTCTTGTTCATGGCAACCCCCAACTCGCGACCGGCCCACCGGCAAGTCGCATTTCACTTCCGATGCTAGGCGACCCAGGGCCACCATGGGCACGGAACGTGAAAGAACGATCGCGGAGGGTTCCGTCCTCATGGCTCATGACCAAGCGCCCAAGCTCCACGGCTACGGGGTCCGGTGGGACCCGCAGGGGCGGTGCTACCGGGTGCGCAACGAGCGGGTGGGGGAGTGGCTGCGCCAACCCTCCGGGGAGCTCAGCGGGTTCACGTCCTTCGACGCGGCGTTCAGCGCGTGGCGGCAGTTCGAGCCGCCGCGCCCCCTGGGGGCGTGATGGGATCCGCCCTGAACCGCGTGACCGCCGACCAGCGCCGCCAGGCCGCCGACGCCCTGGACGACCTGACCACCGTGCTCGCCCTGGGCGGGGTGACGCTGCCCTCCGTCGAGGTGGACTGGGAGTACGGGCACCGCACCGGCTGCTACCTGATCGGCCTCGGATCCGCCCGCGCGCCCGAGGTGCTGCGGATCGTCGACCTGCTGCGCAAAGGGCTGCGCTACGAGCGCCTGACGTATGACGACTGACGATCTCCTCGCCCTGAGCAAGGCCCCCCTGATACGCGATCCCCGCTGCTGACCGTGCCGGACGAGCGGGAGGGCACTACGGTGGCGGGGCAGGGCGGTGATGCGGTCGGTGGTGACGGTGCCGCCGTCGAGGACGAGGACGAGGACGGGGACGCGCGAGGACGAAACGGCACACGGGCGGCCCGGCGAGAAGGTCACCTGCGACGTGATCGGGCCCCCACCGCGTTAGACAGACATGCACCGCACAACCACGAAGAGCCCGGAGCCGGGCGGCGAACCGCTCGACTTCCGGGAGTTCGCCGCGGCACGGGGGCGCCACCTGGTCAGGACCGCCTTCCTGCTCACCGGCGGCGACGCACACCTCGCCGAGGACCTCGCCCAGGAGGCCCTCGGCAAGCTGTACGGCAAATGGCGCCGCATAGCGCGCCTGGACAACCCCGCCGGGTACGCCCAGACCGTCCTGGTGAACGCCTTCCTCTCCCACCGCCGCCGGCGCAGCAGCGCCGAGCACGTGACCGACACCTTCGCCGAGGCCGCCGTCAGCGACCCCGACCCCGCCCTGCGGGTCACCCTGCTGCGCGCGCTGGGCGAACTGCCCGCCCACGACCGGGCGGTCCTGGTCCTGCGCTTCTGGGAGGACCGCAGCGTCGAGGAGACCGCCGCGGCGCTGCGCATCAGCGTCAGCGCCGCGCGCTCGCGCAGCGCCCGGGCCCTGACCAGGCTGCGCGCCGTCCTGGGCGCCGAGCTGGACGACCTCGCCCGCTCCTGAGCACCCACCTGCTCCCGAGCGCCCGCTCCTGAGCACCCGCCCGCTCCTGACGAGCGGACCCCCGGGCCCGGACCGTCCGCCCGGGCACCCACCACCGACGAGGAAGCGGAGTACCGGCATGTCCCTTGACGCGCACGACGAACAGCTCGCCCGGATCCTCCGGGACGCGGCCGACCTGGCTCCTGACCCGCCCGGCGCGCTGCTGGCCGACGGCGCCGAGCGGCGCTGGCGCCGGGCCCGGCGCCGGAAGGCGGCGCTGGCCGGAACCGCGGGCGTGGTGGCGCTGGCCGCCGTGGCCGCGGTGGCGCTGCGGCCCTGGGCGGCGCCGACCGACACCGCCCCCGCCGCGCCGGCCGGCGGCTGGCCCGAGCGGATCACCGCCGCGTTCATGGCGGACACCCTCACCGCGGTGCTGCCGCCCGGCCAGGTCACCGCCGCGGGCGGCAGCGGAAGCAACGACGGGCCGGTGGCGGGGCTGGCGCCGACGGCGCACCTGGTCTACGACGACGGTCACGGCGCCGGGATGGTGACCCTGTCCGTGAACCGGGCCACCCTGCCGATCCGCGCCTCGACGTGGGGCACCGAGTGCCCCGACCCCGTCGAGGCGCCGACCGAGGCGTGCGAGCGGACGGTACGCCCGGACGGCTCGATCGTGGTGGTCGCCAAGCTGAAGCCCGTCGAACCGATGAAGGTCCGCAAGTGGCAGGCCACCTACACCAGTGCGGACGGCCGGCAGGTGCAGATCTGGGAGGTCAACTCGACCAGCTTCGGTCCGCCGCTGAGCCGTGAGGAGCCGCCGCTGAGCGCCGACCAGCTCGTCGCGGCCGCCACCAGCAGCGCCTGGGACCCGCTCTTCGCCCAGCCCGGCCACGGCGCGAGCCCGGCCGGCGCCGCCCAGGGCTCGACGCCGCAGCCCCAGGGCCCCGACCCGGAACGCATCCTCGCCACCGTCACGGGCGCGCTGCCGGCCGGCACGCGCACCGACAGCGGCGCCGCGCAGCACACCCAGGGCCGGGCGCACGTCTCGGTCACCCTGGAGGGGCGCACCAGCATGCTGTCCGTCTCCGTGACGCCGGGCCCGGACACGGACGGCGGCGGGCGCGCGGGCTTCGAGGCGGACGCCGAGCCGGGGGCGCTGTCGCACGCCGCCGACGGGTCGAGCGTGCTGGTGCGCGAGAGCGGTGCGACCAAGTCGGGCGGCGGGCCGACGGTGCTGTGGAGCGTGGAGGTGCGGCAGGCCGACGGGACGCGGGTGCGGGTGTCGCAGTGGAACGGCGCCGACGAGACCCAGATGGCACCCGGCACACCGGCCCTGACGACCAATCAGCTCAAGGCCATCGCCACCGCCCCCGGCTGGCGGCACTGAGGGCGCCGCGCCGGGCCCACCCGGGCCCGGCCGCGCGCCGGTGGGCCGACCGTGCGCCGGCGACGGTGAACCGGGCCCCGGTCGGGGGGTGAACCCGCCCGCGCGGTGGGCACGTTCGCAGGAGAGGGGCGCGCAACGCGCCGCCGAACGGAAGGCCGAAGGAGCCACACCATGGGCATAGCACGTCGTGACCTTCTCAGGTGGAGCGCGGGAGTCGGCGGTGCGGCGGCCGTCGCCGGCCTCG
This sequence comes from Kitasatospora sp. NPDC101176, assembly GCF_044768035.1. Classification (NCBI taxonomy): domain Bacteria; kingdom Bacillati; phylum Actinomycetota; class Actinomycetes; order Kitasatosporales; family Streptomycetaceae; genus Kitasatospora; species Kitasatospora sp. NPDC101176. The sequence goes on along the minus strand of NZ_JBIWPA010000003.1, from coordinate 363,948 downwards.
GCGGCCTCGCCCTGCCCTCCACCGCCTGGGCCGGCGCCCGGACCACCCCGCGCGGGATGCCGACCGACAGCTGGATGCGCTACATCAAGGACGGCGTGCCCCTGCGCAGCCTCACGATCCCGGGCACCCACGACTCCTGCTGCGAGAACCCCAACTACGGCACCGAGTGGTCGCACACCCAGAACTGGGGCATCACCCAGCAGTTGCAGGAGGGTATCCGCTTCCTCGACATCCGCTGCAACGGCCTGCAGGGCGCGCCCAACGAGCTCGGGATCTACCACTCCAACGCCTACCAGTACATCCGGCTCCAGGACGTGCTCAACCAGTGCCGTTCCTTCCTGCAGGCGCACCCCTCCGAGACCGTCGTGATGCGGCTGAAGAACGAGAACGCCGGCGGCCAGGCGCTCGACGAGGTCGAGTTCCGCCGGCGGGTCAACTACTACTTCAACGAACTGGGCTTCCGCAGCCTGTTCCACTTCTACGGCTGGCCCACGATCGACGCCGCCCGTGGGAAGGTCGTGCTGCTCGCCGACTTCGCCAACGACTGGGGCCTGATCAACTGGTCCAGCAGCCAGAACAGTTACTTCGACACCCAGGACGTCTGGCAGATCGACGAGACCTTCCCGCTGGTCAAGAAGGGGAAGTACATCGTCGCCCAGTTCGACAAGGCCTTCCTGAACCCGGGCTCCTCGCAGATGTTCGTCAACTTCATCAGCTTCGCCAACGGCAACTGGCCCAAGAGCAACGCACAGACCCTCATGGACCAGACCGTCTACCCGTACCTGAAGGCCCGCACCGAGCAGCGGGCCCGGTTCGGCATCGTCCCGATGGACTTCCCGGACTTCCACGTCAACGTGCTGCACATGCTGATCGACAAGAACTTCGTCTAGCACGCGCCGATCCCGAACGGAGCCCCCTCCGGCGGGGGAGGGGGCTCCGGTCCTTCCCCGCGTCAGTCGGCTGCGGGCCGCAGGCCGTCCAGGAGCAGGCCGAGGGCGAACGCGAAGCGGTCGTGCCCGGTGCCGGAGACCAGCTCGGCGGCATGGCGCCGGGTGTGCGGGAACTGTTCGGCGGGCAGCGCGCCGAAGCGCTCCAGCAGCTCCTCGGGGCCGAGCACCCATTCCTGGTCCTCGTGCCGGCGCCGTTGCCGCACCATCGACTGCTCCAGGGCGTAGGCGCCGACGTAGAGGGACAGCGCGTCGCGGGCCCAGCCGGCCGTCCTCGGGTCGAGGCCGCCCGCCAGCAGGATCGCCAGGATCCCCTCGCCGACCCGCAGCGTCGCCAGGTTGGTCGGCACCACGGCCAGCGCCGCGCGCGAGACCCCGGGGAACTCCAGGTACAGGTCGCGGATCTGCGTGTACACCCCGACCAGCTGCCCGCGCCAGGCGTCCGGGTCCGGTGCGGGGACCGCGACCCCGCCGTAGAGCCGGCCGATCAGCAGGTCGTCGAGGTCGTCCTTGTCGACGATGTGCGTGTACAGCGAGGACGGGCCGGTGCCGAGCACGGCGGCGACCCGGCGGATGGTCAGCGCGTCGTACCCCTCGGCGGCGACGACCTCCAGCGCGGCGTCGGTGATCCGCTCGACGGTGATCGGCCTCTTGCGCGCCGGCGCCCCGGGGGCCTGCGCCGCGGGTTGGGCGTGGCGGGCCGCGCGGCGTCGGCGGGGATCGTCGGACATGCCGACCACTGTAGCTTGACGCGATCTAAGTTCGTCAATTAGAACTTAGATCGTCCGAACGAACTAAGTTCGTCACGATGTCCCGGGAGGCATGTGATGCGAGTTTCCGTCGTCGGAGCCGGCCTGGGAGGCCTGACCCTCGCGCAGGGCCTGCGCGGAGCCGGGATCGAGACCGAGGTCTTCGAACGCGATCCCGGCATCGCCGCACGCTTCCAGGGCTACCGCCTCGTCCTGGACCCGACCGGCTTCCAGGCGCTGCGCCACTGCCTGCCGACGCGCTGGCACGCGCTGCTGGACGAGATCGTCATGCCCGCCTCCGCCGAACAACTGGTCCTGGACCCGCAGCTGAACGAGATCGGCAGGCTCGGCGCCGGCCGCACCGGCATCGTGGTCGACCGTCAGGTGCTGCGCCACCTGCTGCTGACCGGCCTCACCGTGCACACCGACGCCGCGCTCACTGGCTACGACCTGGCGGCCGACGGCCGGGTCCGCGCCCGCTTCGCCCACCGCGACCCGGCCACCGCCGACCTGCTCGTCGGCGCGGACGGCATCACCTCCGCCGTCCGCGGGGTGCTGTCCCCGCAGACCGCCCCCACCGACACCGGCGTGCGCTTCGTCATCGGCCGCACCCCGCTGACCGACGAGTTCACCGCCCTGTCCAAGGCCTACGGCTCGAAGATCACGGGCAACGGCGTCAGCCTGCTGCTCGGCGCGATGCGCTTCCGCACCCCGCCGAAGCGGGCCGCCGAGCAGCTGGCCCCCGACGTCACCCTGCCCGACATCGGCGACTACGTGCGCTGGGCCATGATCCTGCCGCCGGACACCACGCCGAACACCCCGTCGGAAGACCCGACCGCGCAGCACGCCGTGCTCTCCAGGACGGAGGGCTGGCACCCGCAGCTTCGCGCGCTCATCCGCCAGGCCGACCCCGACAACACCACACTGCTGTCCATCCGGGTGGTCGAACCCGGTGAACGCTGGGCGCCCGGCCCCGTCACCCTGCTCGGCGACGCCGTCCACGCCACCTCCCCGACCGGCGGCAACGGCGCCAACACCGCCCTGCGCGACGCCGACCTGCTGCGCCGCCGCCTGACCGAGGCCGCCGAAGGCCGCCGGGACCTGCTCGACGCGGTCGCCGACTACGAGCGGCAGATGTTCGCGTATGGCGCCGAGGCCGTGCGCACCAGCCTGGAGAGGCTGCCCGCCTTCGCCCCCGACGCGAAGCTCGCCTGAGGCCGGTCCCGCTCGCGCGGACGTCAGGCCCGCGGCCCCAGGTGGGCGGAGCCGCAGCGCACTCCCCACGTGCCGGCGGGGGAGAGGACCTCGCCGGTCGCCCGGGTCACCGTCAGGACGCTCCTCATGCCGTCGAACAGGATCCGGTCGCCCGGCGCGAGGAACAGCGGGCTGCTCAGCGCGCAGAAGTAGCCCTCCGCCTTCCCGATGTCGTCGACCATCACGAACCGCGGGACCGGGGTCTCTCCGTCCACAGCCAGGTACATGCCCCGGATCGTGCCACAGGGGACGACGGACGCCGCGACCGGGGCACGGGACGTCAGGATCCGCCCACGGCGCGGTGCAGGCGCGCGGGGAGGGTGGGGTAGGGGCGGCAGTCCAGGACGGGCAGGTGGTGGTCGCGGGCCCGGGCGGCGAGCCAGTGCGAGTAGCGGGCGCCGACGGCCGCCCTGCGCTCCTGCGGGCCCGGGCCGGGCTCGCGCCGGGCGTAGTTGGCGCCGATCGCCGCCGGGTCGCCCTCGTGGAGGAACACCGCCCGCACCCGGCGGCCCGCTCCGGCGGCCTCGGCGCAGGCCCGGGCCGCGGCGGCCGGGGTGAGGTAGTCGCCCTCGACGACGGCCGGCACGTCCACGCTCAGACGGTTGCGCACCACGCCGAGCACGGCCTCCTCCAGGGCGCGGGCGGTGGCGATCTGCAGCCGCAGCACCTCCTCGGCGCCCAGCGCCGCCTCCGGGTCCGGCCAGGCGTCGAAGAGGTGCAGGCCCGGGTGCTGCTCGGCGCTGGTGGCGGCGTGCAGGGCGGCGACGACGTCGTCGAACTCGACCACGAACGCGCCGAGTTCCCCGGCGATCCGGGCGGCCGCGCGGCTCTTGCCGACGCCGGAGGCCCCGCCGATCAGCAACACGTCCCAGGCCCTCGTGGTAGTTCGCACACGGGCACGCTACCGGCCCGCCCGCACCGGGCGGTAAGCGTTTTCGGGTGCCCCGGGGCTCCAGGAGGGTGGAGGGGAGGCCGGTCGGGGCTCCCCGAGCCCGGCCCCCGGCGCCCGACAGCCGGACCAGGCCCGGTCCCGTCCGTCACCCGCGCCCACCCGGGCCCCCGGGCCGCCACCGCGGCGCGGGTGACGGCCCACGGGCGCGCGAACCCGCGGCGGACGGTCAGTCGCCGTCGGGCAGCGGGCGGGCCACCGCCCAGGGCAGGACGAACCAGAGCCCGGCGAAGATCAGCGCGACCACGCAGGCCATGGCCACGGCCACCGCCGTCCCCAGCACCACGTCCAGGACCAGCAGCACTGCGCCGGTGAGCGCACACGCGAGCAGCAGCAGGCCCAGCTGGGCGATGTGGGCCGAGACCCGCACGATCCGCGCCTTGCCCGGGTGGTGGAACAGCCCGCGGTGCAGCGCCACCGGGGTGGCCAGCACGGCGGATGCGATGACCGCCAGCAGCAGGGTGGTGACGTAGATGTCCTGCTGGGCGCCGGAGAGCTCGACGAAGCGCGGGGTGAAGGCGACCCCCAGCATGAACGCGAACACGATCTGCACACCGGTCTGCAGCACCCGCAGCTCCTGCAGCAGCTCCACCAGCCGCCGGTCGGCCCGCGCGGCCGGGCTCTCCTGCCCGGGCTGCGCCCCGGGGGAGGCCTGCGCCCCGGGGGAGGCCTGCGGCTCGGGCCGCGGGGCGGGGTCGGGCTGGGACGGCGGCGGGGTGCTGGTCATGCGTCACATTGTGGCGCCGGGGCCGGCGCCGTCGGCCCGGTACCGGGGTGGGCACGACGCCCGGCCCGCGGACGGCCCCGGCCTGCCGGCGGCCCCGCCAGCCCGGCGGTGCCCCCGGGTCCGGCCTGCCGGCGCCCCCGCGACTCACCGACAAGCAGGTTTGTCTTGACAAATTTTTTTGTCGGCGGGACCCTGGAGGGGTGCTGGACGTCGCCGTGATCGAAGAACCCGCCGCCGCCGAGGCCTCCCTGGACCCGATACGGTCCCGGATCCTCGCGGCCCTGGCCGAGCCCGGCTCGGCCGCCATGCTGGCCGGGCGCCTGGGACTGCCCCGGCAGAAGGTCAACTACCACCTGAAGGAACTGGAACGCCACGCCCTGGTCGAGCTGGTCGAGGAGCGGCGCAAGGGCAACGTCACCGAACGGGTGTACCGCGCCACCGCCGCCTCCTACGTGATCTCGCCCAGCGTCCTGGCCGCCGTCAGCCCCGACCCGGCCCGCTCGCCCGACCAGCTCTCCGCGCACTGGCTGCTGGCCCTGGGCTCGCGGCTGGTGCAGGAGGTCGGCGCCCTGCTGGGCGGCGCCTCCCGGGCCCGGCGGCGGGTCGCCACCTTCGGCATCGACGCCGAGGTGCGCTTCGCCTCCGCCGCCGACCGGGCCGCCTTCGCCGACGGACTCGCCCAGGCCGTGGCCGCCCTCGTCAGCCGCTACCACGACGAATCCGCCCCGCAGGGCCGCACCCACCGGGTCGTCGTCGGGCTCCACCAGATCCCCGCGGCCCAGCCCGACAGCCCGTCGGACACCCGGCCGGGCACCCCGCAGGACGGGGACGCCGCGCAGCAGGAGGACCAGCGATGACCCACCCGTTCGAGATCGAGCTGGAGACCACCCTGCCGGCGAGCCCGGAACAGGTCTGGGAGGCCATCGCCACCGGGCCCGGCGTCAACTCCTGGTTCATGGGACGCAACGAGATCGACCCGCGCGAGGGCGGCACCGCCGTCATGGAGACCGGCGGCCACCGCGCGGAGGCGCTGATCACCGCCTACGAGCCCGGCAAGCGCCTGGCCACCCGCACCGCCACCGGCGACGACGGCCGCTTCATGGCCTTCGAGTACCTCGTCGAGGGCCGCGAGGGCGCCGCCACCGTGCTGCGCGTCGTCCACAGCGGCATGCTCGGCGACGACTGGCAGGACGAGTACGACGCGCTGCGCCGCGGCTGGCCCTTCCACCTGCACACGCTGCACGAGTACCTGGCGCACTTCCCCGGGCGCACCGCGCTGCCCGTCTTCGCCGTGGCGCCCACCCCCGGGCGGCCGGTGGAACAGGTGCGGGCGGCGCTCGCCGCGGCCCTGTCGCTGCCGCACCCGGCGGCCGTCGGCGCCCGGGTGCACGCCGAACCCGCCGGCCTGCCGGCACTGGACGGCGAGGTGGTCTGGGCGGACGACGAACGCTTCGGGGTCCGCACCGCCGACGGCCTCTACACCTTCCACCACGGCCCCGGCGTGGTGCTGATGTTCCACCACCTGTTCGCGCCGGACACCGGCCGGGCCGCCGAGGCCGCCTGGCAGCGCTGGCTGAACGACCTGCTCGGCTGACCGCGCGCCGAAACCCGCGCGCCGAAACCCGCGCGCCGAAACCCGCGCGCCGAAACCCTGGTGCCGAACCCGGGGCGCCGGAACCCACCCCCCACCACCCCGTACCGAGACGTCAAGGAACTCCGATGCGCACTCTGATCAGCACCGCCTTCATCTCCCTCGACGGCGTCGTCGAGGCCCCAGGTGGCGAGTCCGGCTACCGCAACGCCGGATGGACCTTCAAGGACGTCGAGTTCGTCCCCGAGGCCTTCGAGATCAAGGGACGGGAACAGGAGGAGGCCGCCGCGATGCTGCTGGGCCGGGTCAGCTACCAGGCCTTCAGCCCGGTGTGGCCGGACATGGCGGAGTTCGCCCGCTACCGGACGCTGCCGAAGTACGTCGTCTCCACCACCCTCACCGAGGACGACCTGGTCCCGAACTGGGGCGAGACCACGATCCTGCGCTCGGTCGAGGAGGTCGCGGCCCTGAAGGAGGGCGAGGGCGGCCCGATCATCGTCCACGGCAGCGCCGACCTCAACCACGCGCTGTCCGATGCCGGCCTGGTCGACCGCTACCACCTGCTCGTCTTCCCGCTGCTGCTCGGCGCCGGCAAGCGCCTGTTCAGCACCACGGACAAGGACGCCCGGAAGCTGCGCCTGGTCGAGCACGCCGCCTACTCCAACGGCCTGCAGAAGCAGGTCTTCGACGTGGTCCGCTGAGCGCACCGCCGCGCGCCGATCCGCCGGCAGCACCGTCACCGGGTGGGAGTCGAAGCACGCTCACCCACCGGGGACGCCTCCGGGGCGGGCCTGTGCCTGGGCCGGCTACGCCGGGGTGGCCTGCGCCGGGGTGGCCGCGGCGAGGCGGGTGATCTCGGCGGCGACGGCCTGCGGGTCGGCGGCGACGGTGACGCGGGCGACGCCGTCCAGGCCCGGGTGGGAGCCGACGCGCACCGAGTGGCGGGCGTTGCGCAGCAGGTCGAGGTCGTTGACGTCGTTGCCGAAGGCGTCGTACTCGTCGATGCCCAGCGAGGCCAGCGCCTCCCACTTGGTGGTGGTGCCGGGCGCGAAGTCGACGATGGCCTCGTCGAGGTGGTGGTTGACGGTCATGCCGAGCGCGCGTCCGGCCTCGGCGAGGGCCGCGAGGTCGGTGGCGTCGACGACGAGGAACTTCACCACCTCGGGCAGTTCGGCGAGTTCGACCCGGCGCGCCAGGCCGCCCTGGTCGACGCGGGCGCGGATCGGGTGGTCGGCCGGCCCGGTGTAGGCGTAGTCCCAGGGGCCGTCGGCGAGGTAGCCCGCCCGGTGGCGCTCGGCCTCGGCGAGCAGCGCGGCCAGCTCGGCGCGGCCGAACGCGGCCCGCGCCCGGACCCGGCCGTCGGCCGAGACGAGGCTGCCGTTGCCGCCGATCAGCAGCGCCGAGGGGAAGGCCCCGCCGAGGACGGGCAGTAGGTCGCGCACCGGGCGGGCGGAGGCGAACACCAGCCGGCGCCCGGCGCGTTCGCAGGCCTCGAGCGCGGCGAGGATGCGGGCGTCGATGGACCGGCCGTCGAAGCAGAGCGTGCCGTCGATGTCGAAGACCGTGGTGCGGGCGCTGGAGTCGATCACCGGGCGATGGTACCGAGCCGTCCCCGTACACGATCGACCGGCCGCCCCCGGGTGGGGTGCCGCGCGGGGGAGCGGGGGTGCGGGGGCGCTCACGGGCGGCGGCGGGACCGGTCGGACGGGCCGTCGGCGGCCGGGAACTCCGCGCGCAGCCGGGTGCGGGTGCGCATCAGGATCCGGCCGAGCACGTTCCTCCCCGTTCCGGTGCGACCGCGCCCCCAGTAGTGGTCGGTGCCGGTGTCCTCGACGATCTCCTCGTCGCCGGTGGACAGCAGGACGGCCCGGATGTCGTCGTGGGTGCGGAACTTGGCCTCCACGGCGCGGCGCATCACGTCGTCCTTGACCCGCTCCCAGTCCCGGCGCAGCGGCCTGGACGGGTCCCGGCCCAGCTCGGCGGCGCGCAGCGCGGTGCGGGCCCGGCGCACGAGCTCGGCGTGGCGGGTGCCCGCGAACTTCTGGGCCTGGAAGTAGTGTTCCGAGGTCGGCCACAGCTGCCCGTCGAGTTCCAGGCCGTGCGCGGAGAAGTTGGAGAAGCAGCCGTAGGGCACGTCGTCCGCGCCGTAGAAGAAGATCGTCACCCGGGCCTCGAGGGTCGGCGGCCGGCACAGGGCGGCCGGCCGTGGTCGGTGGTGGGGCGTGCGCAGGGTTCCAGGCACCGGGCCGCACGCGCAAGCGGTTTCGCCCCGCCCGGCGCCGCACCGCCGGCCGTACCCCGGCGCCCGGGCCGGCGCCGAAAACCCGGTGACCGCGCGGCCCCGACGTCCCTACACTCGCCACTCGGACGAGCCGCAGCCCGCCCCGGACAGAGCCCGGGGCCGCGGCGCGCCCCCGTGACCCGCAGACGAGCAACCGAGAGGGAGGACCGGCCGTGCCGAAGCCGTACGCCGCCGCCCCCTCTCCCGCGTCGCGGTACGAGGTGATCCTGGTGTCCCCGCTGTTCCGGTGCCCGCTGCGCGGCCGGCACCGGGGCACGCCCACGACCGTCTGACACCCGCGAGCTCACACCCGCGAGCCGGAGGACCCGACCCGCCCGCCGCCCGGCGGCCGCCGCGGGATCCCGGCGCCCCGCCCAAGGGGCCACCCCGGCACCACGTCTGACGGACCGTCGGCCCCATCGCGCGCCCACCCACCCCGCGGATCACCTCCGAAAGGCACCGGGCCATGCGCACCGACCTCACCACCACGACCGGCACCACCACCACGACGGCCACGGCCGGCACCACCACGACCACCACGGCCGGCACCGTCGCCGCCATCGCCGCCGTCCGCAACCTCGGCATCCTCGCCCACGTCGACGCCGGCAAGACCACCGTCACCGAACGGATCCTCTACCTCGCCGGCCTCACTCACAAGCGCGGCGAGGTCCACGAGGGCACCACCGTCACCGACTGCGACCCGCAGGAACGCGACCGCGGCATCACCATCTTCTCCGCCGCCGTCACCTGCGCCTGGGCCGGCCACCGGATCAACCTCATCGACACCCCCGGCCACGTCGACTTCGCCGACGAGGTCGAACGCTCCCTGCGCGTCCTGGACGGCGCGATCGCCGTCTTCGACGCGGTCGCCGGCGTCGAACCGCAGAGCGAGTCGGTCTGGCGCCAGGCCGAACGCCACGGCGTGCCCAGGATCGGCTTCGTCAACAAGCTCGACCGCGCCGGCGCCGACCTCGACACCGCCCTCGCCTCCATCCGCGAACGCCTGCACCCGACCCCACTGGCCGTCCAACTGCCCATCGGCACCGAGGACTCCTTCACCGGCGTCGTCGACCTCGTCCACCTGCGCGCCCACACCTGGAACGACGAGGGCGCCCTCACCACCGGCCCCGTCCCCGCCGACCTCGCCGACCGCGCCGCCCGGCGCCGCCGCACCCTGGAGGAGACGGTCGCCGAACTGCACCCCACCGCTCTCGAGGAGTACTGCACCCACGCCACCCTGACCCCCGACACCCTCACCACCGCCCTGCGCGACCTCACCCGCACCGGCGAGGCCGTCGTGGTGCTGTGCGGCTCCGCCTACCGCAACCGCGGCATCGAACCCCTCCTGGACGCCGTCACCGCCTACCTGCCCTCCCCCCTGGACGCCCCACCCGTCCACGCCGCCGACACCAGCGGCCAACAGCGCACCGCCGACCCCCGACAGCCCCTCACCGCCCTGGCGTTCAAGGTGAACGCCGCCCCCACCGGGCGCCTCACCTACCTGCGCCTGTACGCGGGCACCCTCCGCAAGGGAGACACCGTGCTCGACACCGCCACCGGACGCACCGAACGCATCGCCCGCATCCTGCGCATCACCGCCGACCTCGCCACCGAGACCGACCACGCCCTGGCCGGCGACATCGTCGCCGTGATCGGCCCCAAGGCCGCCCGCGTCGGCGCCACCCTGTGCGCACCCGCACACCCGATCCTCCTGGAAGCCCCCGTCAGCGCCGAACCCGTCGTCACCGTCGCCGTCGAGGCCCGCCGCACCACCGACACCGACAAACTCGCCACCGCCCTGGCCCGCCTCGCCGAGGAGGACCCCTCGCTGCGCCTGCGCACCGACCCCGAGACCGGCCAGCGCACCCTGTCCGGCCTGGGCGAACTGCACCTGGAGGTCGCCGTGGAGAAGGTCCGCCGCGACAGCGGCGTCGACGCCGTCGTCGGCCGCCCGCAGGTCGCCCTGCGCGAACGCCTCGTCGAGGGGGTGACGGGCTTCGTCTACCGGCACGCCAAACAGGACGGCGGCGCCGGCCAGTTCGCGCACCTCGTCCTCGACGTCCACCCCCTGCCCGACGACACCACCGAAGGAGACCTGGTGTTCACCTCCACCGTCACCGGCGGCCGCGTCCCGCGCGAGTACGTGCACGCCGTCGAGGCCGGCTGCCGTGACGCCCTCACCGAGGGCCCGCTCGGCGGCCACCCCGTCACCGGCGTCGCCGTCACCCTCACCGACGGGGCCACCCACCCCAAGGACTCCTCCGAGCTCGCCTTCCGCACCGCCGGCCGCCTCGCCCTGCGCGAAGCCCTGCGCACCGGCCGCCTCCAGCTGCTCGAACCCCTCGCCCAGGTGGACGTCACCCTCCCCGAGGACGCGCTCGGCACCGTCCTCGGCGACCTCGCCGCCCGCCGCGGCCACGTCCAGGCCACCGCCGCCGGCACCGGCAGCCACGCCGGCACCGGCACCGGCGCGGCCACCGTCACCGCGCTCGTCCCGCTCGCCGAACTCTTCGGCTACGCGACCCGCCTGCGCAGCCGCACCCAGGGCCGGGCCACCTTCACCACCCGCCCCGCCGGCTACACCCCGGCCCCGGCGCCCACCGCCTGAGCCGCGAACGGCCCGCCCCCGCCCACCCGCGGGGGCGGGCCCCCGGCACCGCCACCGCACCGCCCGCCGCCCCGCCGCCCGTCGCCCGCCGCCCGCCGTCCGCCGGCCGTCCGCCCGCCGTCCGCCGGCCGTCCGCCGGCCGTCCGCCCGCCGTCCGCCCGCCGTCCGCCGGTCGTCCCCGCTGCGCCGCGCCGCCGCCCGCTGCCCGTAGGCTGGGCGGGCCGTCACCGGAACAGACCGTCACCGAAGCGGACGAACAGGGCGCAACCGCCGGAAGGGCGGTGCACCACGGCACGGGCGGCAGCACACGGCGGAGCGCGACGGAAGCGGGCAGGGGCATGCAGTTCGACGACCAGGGCGACCTCGACACCTCCCAGGTGGACGACCGGCGCGGGATCCCGGGCGGCAAGGTCGCCATCGGTGGCGGGGCCGTGGGCCTGGTGGTGGCCCTGCTGGCGATCCTGCTGGGCGTCGACCCCAAGCTGCTGGGCCTGTCCTCCGGCGGCGGCTCCACCACCTCCGCCGGCACCCGCACCACCGGCGAGGTGCAGCAGGCCTGCAAGAGCGGCGCGGACGCCAACAAGCGCCAGGACTGCCGGATCGTGGCGGTGACCAACAGCCTGCAGGACTTCTGGCGCACCGAGCTGCCGCGGCGCACCAACGCGGCCTACCGCGGCGCCGAGACGGTGCTGTTCACCGACCGGGTCTCCACCGCCTGCGGCCCGGCGACCTCGGCCGTCGGCCCGTTCTACTGCCCCGCCGACCGCAGGGCCTACGTCGACCTCGGCTTCTTCGACGAGCTCTCCAGCCGCTTCGGCGCCAAGGGCGGCCCGTTCGCCGAGTCCTACGTCGTCGCCCACGAGTACGGCCACCACATCCAGAACCTGCTGGGCACCACGCAGAAGGTCGGCGGCGACCGCCAGGGCGCCGACAGCGCCTCGGTGAAGCTGGAGCTGCAGGCCGACTGCTACGCCGGGGTGTGGGCGCACCACGCCACCACCACCCCGCAGCCCTCCACCGGGCGGCCGCTGATCGCCGCCCTCACCGACCAGGACATCGCCCAGGGCCTGGACGCGGCCGCGGCCGTCGGCGACGACCGGATCCAGCGGCAGGCCACCGGCCGGGTCGACCCGGAGCGCTGGACGCACGGCTCCTCCGACCAGCGCAAGGCCTGGTTCACCACCGGCTACCGCACCGGCGACCTCGCCCGGTGCGACACCTTCGCCGCCCGGTAGCCGCCCCCGCCCCGGAGCCGTGGCGGCCCCGCCCCCGCGGCGCCGCGGGGACGCCCGGTGGTCGCGGCGTCCCGCGGCCGCACAGGCCCTCCGTAGCCGAAGCAGCGGCGCGGGGCGAGGCGGCGCGCCCCTGTCAGATGTCAGGGACCGCGGCCGCCCCCGCGTTCCTAGGCTGCTGGTCACCGGCCCGACCACCCGTCAGGGCCGCCCACCAGCCAAGGGAGAACCACCCATGCGCAGGATCACCCACGCCGCCCTCGCCCTCGCCCTGGCGACCGCGGCCCTGACCACGCTCGGCGCGACCGGCGCCGACGCCGCCGACGGCTCCTGGGCGGGCTGCCCGTACGGCGCGGTCTGCGTGTACCCGCAGAACCAGGACCCGGCCTCCAGCCCGAGCGAGGTGTACTGGAGCTACGGCGCCCACAACCTGAGCAACCAGTACGGCAACCACTGGGTGCTGAACAACCAGTCCGGCGGCGCCCACGCGCACCTGTGCAAGAGCTCCGGCGGCGGCAACTGCGTCTACGACATCGCCGCCCAGAACGGCGTCTGGTACGACCTGGGCCCGATCAACTCGATCACCCTCGACCGGCCCTGACGCCACGTCACCGACCGGGGGGTGCCCGCCGCACGGGGGAGCGGCGGGCACCCCCCGTTCCCGCTTGACGTGCCCCTGACCTGCTGCGGCGGGCTGATCGAACTCTTGAAGGGCGCCCCGCGACGCCGGCTCCGCCGCCTCACCGTTTGGAGGTTCCTCCAGGTTTCAACCCCCGGCCCAGCGTTCACAAAGATAACGAGTAGAGGCATATTTCGGCCTGCATGGATTTACTTATTGACGCCATACCTGCGCTCAGGTTTAACTCCCCACACCCCGCCGCAGAGCCGCGGCGACGTCAGGGAGAGGCACCCCCACATGAACGCCACGATGCGTCGCGCCGTCATCGCCACCACCGGCATATCGCTGGCCCTGTCCATGGCCGCCTGCGGCAAGGCCGGCGGCGACAAGAAGGACAGCGCCTCCGCCGGAGACGGCAAGTCCATCGGCCTGCTGCTGCCCGAGAACGCCTCCTCCACCCGCTACGAGTCCTTCGACCGCCCCTTCATCGAGGCCAAGGTCAAGGCGCTGTGCGCGGACTGCAAGGTGCTCTACAGCAACGCAGAGGGCAGCGCCGCCAAGCAGAAGCAGCAGTTCGACACCCTCATCACCCAGGGTGTGAAGGTGATCGTCCTGGACGCCTTCGACGCCAAGTCCACCCAGTCCTGGGTGCAGGAGGCCGCCGCCAAGGGCGTCAAGGTCGTCGCCTACGACCGCCTGGCCACCGGCCCCGTCGCCTCCTACGTCTCCTTCGACAACGAGAAGGTCGGCGAGCTCCAGGGCCAGGGCCTGCTGGACGCGCTCGGCGCCAAGGCCGCCGACTCCGACATCGTCATGATCAACGGTGACGAGGCCGACCCCAACGCCGCCCAGTTCAAGTCCGGCGCGCACAAGGTCCTCGACGGCAAGGTCCGCAAGGTCGTCTACGAGCAGTCCGGCGAGTGGAAGCCCACCGTCGCCGGCCAGAAGATCGGCGCCGCGATCACCCAGTTCGGCAAGACCGGCTTCCAGGCCGTCTACTCCGCCAACGACGGCATGGCCGGCGCCATCATCACCCAGCTCAAGTCCGCCGGCATCAGCGTCCCCGTCGGCGGCCAGGACGCCGGCCTCGACGCCGTCCAGCGCATCGTCGCCGGCGACCAGGCCTACACCATCTACAAGGCCTACAAGCCGCTCGCCGAGAACGCCGCCGAGCTCGCCGTCGACCTCCTCCAGGGCAAGGACGTCAAGGCCGTCGCGTCCTCCACCATCGACAGCGCCACCGACAAGGGCATCCCCGCCAAGCTGCTCGAGCCCAAGGTCGTCACCAAGGCGAACATCAACGACACCGTCATCGCCGACGGCCTCTACAAGGCCGCCGACATCTGCACCGCCGACTTCGCCGCCGCCTGCACCGCCGCCGGCATCAAGTAACCCGGCACCAGGGCCCGTCCGGCACATCCCGCCGGACGCACCGCCCGCCACCACGCCCGCCCGCGCGACGCGGCCACGGCGCTCCCCGCCCCGGCGGGGAGCGCCGCCCGGCCGTGCCCCGCCCCGCGCGCACCCACCACCCACCCCACCACGCACTACCCCGCAGGAGATGGTTCACGTGACGGGCGCACCCGTACTGGCGCTGCGCGAGGTCTCCAAGCGCTTCGGCGCCGTCCAGGCACTCACCGACGTCGACCTCGACGTCCACGCCGGCGAAGTCGTCGCACTGGTCGGCGACAACGGCGCCGGCAAGTCCACCCTGGTCAAGACGATCGCCGGCGTCCACCCGATCGACGAGGGCACCATCAGCTGGGACGGCCGCCCGGTCCGCATCGAGCGCCCCCAGGACGCCCAGGCCCTCGGCGTCGCCACCGTCTACCAGGACCTCGCACTCTGCGACAACCTCGACGTCGTCGCCAACCTCTTCCTGGGCCGCGAACTGCACCGTCGCGGCACCCTCGACGAGGTCGCCATGGAACGGCGCGCCAAGGAACTGCTGGACACCCTCTCGATCCGCATCCCCAGCGTCCGCATCCCCATCGCCGCCCTCTCCGGCGGACAGCGCCAGGTCGTCGCCATCGCCCGCGCCCTGGTCGGCGACCCCCGGATCGTCATCCTCGACGAACCCACCGCCGCCCTCGGCGTCGAGCAGACCGCCCAGGTCCTCGACCTCGTCGAGCGCCTGCGCGAGCGCGGCCTCGGCGTCATCCTGATCAGCCACAACATGGCGGACGTCAAGGCCGTCGCCGACACCGTCGCCGTCCTGCGCCTGGGCCGCAACAACGGGGTCTTCCCGGTCGCCGACACCTCGCACGAGGAGATCATCTCCGCCATCACCGGCGCCACCGACAACGCCGTCACCCGGCGCCAGGCACGCATCGCGGAGGAAGCGAAGTGAGCACCAGCCAGACCACCCCCACCCCCACCCCCACCCCGGCCCCCGCCGCCCCCGCCACCGACCCCCGGCTGCTGGTGCGCCAGCAGGGCCTGGCCGGCTACGCCGAGGAGTTCCGCCGCAAGATCAAGAGCGGCGACCTCGGCTCACTGCCCGTCATCATCGGCCTGATCCTCATCGCGATCATCTTCCAGAGCGTCACCGGCCACTTCCTGCAGGCCGACAACCTCACCAACATCACCAAGTGGATCGCCGGCCCCGGCCTGATCGCCGTCGGCGTCGTCTTCGTCCTGCTCCTGGGCGAGATCGACCTCTCCCTCGGCTCCGTCGCCGGCGTCGCCGCCGCCGTCACCTCCGTCCTGGCCGTCCGCGAAGGCCTCAACGAGGGCCTGGCCATCCTGCTCGCCCTCGCCACCGCCGTCGCCATGGGCGCCCTGCACGGCTTCTTCTTCGCCAAGATCGGCGTCCCCGCCTTCGTCGTCACCCTCGCCGGCATGCTCGCCTGGAGCGGCCTGCAGGACTACGTCCTCGGCAAGCTCGGCACCGTCAACAACATCAACGACGGCATCGTCGCCAACCTCGACACCTACTTCCTCGGCGACGGCGACGTCCTCTACGCCTGGCTCCTCGCCCTCCTCTCCATCGCCGCCTTCCTCGCCGCCCAGCTCCTGGACGCCCGCCGCCGCACCGCCGCCGGCCTGCCCGCCCGCAGCACCGGCGAGATCGCCCTGCGCACCGGCGCCCTCGCCGTCCTCGCCCTGGTCGGCGCCTACATGCTCAACCAGGACCGCGGCCTGCCGCTGCCCCTGGTCGTCCTGCTCGGCGCCGTCGTCCTCACCGACTTCATGCTGCGCCGCACCTCCTACGGCCGGCAGATCTTCGCCGTCGGCGGCGGCGTCGAGGCCGCCCGCCGCGCCGGCATCAACGTCGCCCGGGTGCGGATCTCCGTCTTCATGTTCTCCGCCTTCCTGGCCGGGCTCGGCGGCCTGTTCATCGCCTCCCAGCAGGGCTCCGCGGACAAGCAGCTCGGCAGCGGCAACGTCCTGATGAGCGCCATCGCGGCGGCCGTCATCGGCGGCACCAGCCTGTTCGGCGGACGCGGCAAGACCTGGTCGGCGCTGCTGGGCATCCTGGTCATCCAGTCCATCACCACCGGCCTGGACATGGTCCACGCGGCCCAGGCCATCCAGTACATGATCACCGGCGCCGTCCTGCTGGCCGCCGTCGTCCTGGACTCCGTCTCCCGCCGCACCCGCGCCTCAGCGGCCCGCTAGCGGACGGACCATCCGCGGCCGGCTCCACCGCCGGCTCCGCCGCGCACCGACGCCCCGGTGCCCCCGCCCTCCCGGCGGGGGCACCGGGGCGTCCGCGTCTTGAGGACCTGCCCGGCCGCGGGCCCGGGGCCGTCACTCCTCGGAGGAAAGCGGCCCGCCCGGACGTGACACCGGCCCGCGGACCGGGCCCCGGGAACGGGCGGGTCTCAGGCCTGCAGCAGGCCGGCGAAGCGCTCCAGGGCCAGGTCGCAGCGCTCGCGGTCACCCGTGGTGGTGAGGTCGAACAGCAGGCCCCGCACCACGGCCATCACCAGCGTGGGGGTGGCGGTGTCCCCGGGCCCGGTGGTCACGTCGTGCAGGGCCGCCCGCAGCGGGACGAACCAGTCCGTGACGGCCCCGGCCTGGTCCGGGTAGTTCTCCGGGTGGGCCAGCAGGTCGGCGTGCACCTCGAAGAAGAGCCGTACGAACGGGGCGCGTTCGGGCGCGCTCATCCACGCCCAGATCCCCCGCAGCCGCTCGCGCGGGCCGGCCTGCACGGCGCCCGGGGCCCCGCGGTGCGGCGGCAGGTGCTCGGCGAGACGGGCCGCGCCCCGGCGGCGCGCCTCGGCGAGGACGGCCGCCACCAACTCCTGCTTGCTGCCGAAGTCGTAGAGCAGCATCCGCGGACTGGTCTCGAGCGCGGCGGCCAGCGGACGCAGGCTCAGCCCGGCCAGCCCGTGCGCCAGCACGTAGTCGGTGGCCCGGGCCAGGGTGCGCCCGCGGCGCTCGGGGTCCGGGGGGCGTCCCACGGGCGACCGTCCTTCCGCCGGTGCCGCGCTGAGGCGGCGTCAGTGATCACCAGGAGTATATGGTACGACTGTTTCAACAACGGGGAGGGGATACCGCCATGGACACCGGCGACCGCACACCGCACCACGCGCAGGACCACGCCGCCGAGCGGGCACGCGACCGGGCGCAGGACCACACCGCCCGCCGGACCGACGGGCAGGGGGCGCCCGACCGGGCCCTGGTCCTCGGCCCCGGCGGACGCCTGGGCGCCGCCTGGACGGCCGGACTCGTCCACGGCCTGCACCTGGCCGGGGTCGACCCGGCCGGCGCCGACCTGATCGTCGGCACCTCCGCCGGCGCCGTGGTCGGCGCCCTGCTCGCCACCGGACAGGACCCGCGCCACCTCGTCGACCCCGCCCGCCGCACCGCCCCCCGCCCCGGCGCCCGCCGGCCCGACCCCGCCGCCGCGGGCGCCGTGTTCGCCGTCCTCGGCCAGGGCCTGGACCCGGCCGAGGCCCGCCGCCGTGTCGGCCGCCTCGCCCTCGACACCGCCGACCCCGACGCCGAACAGGCCCTGCTGGACAACCGGCGCGCCCTGATCGGCACCCACCCCTGGCCCCGACACCTCCTGATCACCGCCGTCGACGCCGGCACCGGCGAACCCGCCGTCTGGAGCGCGCACGACGGCCTGCCGCTGCTGCACGCCGTCGCCGCCAGCAGCGCCTTCCCCGGCGTCGAACCGCCCGTCACCCTCCCCGACGGGCGGCGCTGCATGGACGGCTCGCTGCGCGCCGGCGCCAACGCCGACCTCGCCGCCGGCGCCCGCGCGGTCCTGGTGGTCGAGCCGCTGGCCCACCGCTTCCCGCGCCCGCCGGCGGACGCCGAACTGGTCCTCGCCCCCGACCCGGCCGGCCAGGCCGTCCTGGACTCCGACCGCGCGGACTGGGGCACCTGGGAGCAGGCCTACCGCGAGGGCCTGCGCCAGGCGGGCGGGCAGGCCCGGGCCGTACGGGCGGCGTGGGGCGCGTCGACCACCTGACGGCGTGCGGCGGTTCGGCCCCCGGCGGCTCCGGGGCCGGGCCGCCCCGGTGGCGGGTGGTCGGTGGCGGGTGGTCATCGGCGGGTGGTCGGTGGGGCGGGATCCTTCGGAGCGGTCCACCGTGGGCGCGGCCGCGGGCCGGGGCGGGCCGCCGCGGCGGTGGGGTTGCTTCCGGATGAGGCGGTGACCCGCACCGCAGTGCCGCTGCACGGGGGTGATGGCAAAGTCAAGGAAAGTCACCCGAACGAGTGAGACCAGAGGCACGCCGAAGTGGGTGGTGATGTTCAACACCCTGGTATGACAGTCGAGTTGACTGATAGACATCACCCCCGGGGGGCCCGACGAACAGTTCACACATTCGGAGGGAACCATGAAGAACCGCTTCGTACGTCGTGCCGGAGTCGTGGTCGCCGGCCTCGCTCTTGTCACCGGTCTCGGCAGCACGGCGGCCCTGGCCGCCACCCCGGCCGCGGCCCCGGCCCCGGTCGTCGTGGTCCAGGACGTCGCCACCGCCGCCGCGGAGGTGCAGACCTGGACCTACGTCACCGGTCCGCTGGAGACCACGCTCACGCTCGACACCACCGCCCGTTCCGCGTCCATCGTGGTCTACGCCAACGTGCCGCTGCTCGGGAAGAAGAAGGTCGGCAGCGCCTCGGGCAGCCTGACCGAGGGCATCACCTTCCACCTGGGCCTGTCGCCGTTCGTCAACGGCACGCAGAGGTTCTACCTGGTGGGCGACGACGTGCACCTGTACTACGACTTCGACGCGCTCGGCAAGCACTACACGGGCGACGTCAAGCTCGGCACGCTCCCGCCGCTGTAGCCCGTACGGCGCCGCCCGCCGCCCCGGAAGGTACCCCGGGGCGGCGGGCGGCGCCCGTTCGGCATTCGTTCGGCGCCGGCCCGTCGCGCGTTCGGCGCCGGCGGGCGCCCGCCGGCGTCAGCTGTCGAAGGAGACCTGGTCGACGGTCCAGAACGCGCTGTTGGTGCCGGTGTAGCGGAACTGGAAGCGCACGCTGCTCGCGCCGGCCGGCACCGTCACCGGCAGGTGCTCGACGGTGTTCAGGTCCGCGCGGTAGGACTTCACCAGCTGCGGGGCGCCGTTGTCGAAGACCGCGTACACGTCGCCGGTCTGCGGGCCGTCGACCTTGTAGTCCGTCGCGAAGGACAGCGTGGCCCGCCCGGGCCCGGCCACCGGGTAGGCGGGGCTGACCAGGGTGGAGTCGAACTGGCCCGCGCCGTGGGTCTTGTCGTCCCACTCGTCGGAGTCGGCGACGGCGAACACGTTGCGCGCCCGCACGTTCGTCTCGCGGCTCTGCCCGAGCTGGGCGGCGGTCCAGAACTCGTCGGTGGCGAAGGCCCAGCCGCGCCACTCCGTCACGCCGCCGCCGGGCATCCGGGAGTTGTCGATGCTCCAGCCGGCGGGCGGGGTGTGGGTCCAGCCCTTGGCGCCGGCCGGGATGCCGCTCTCGTCGGCCCGGGCCTGCAGGGCGGCGACGCCGCCGGCCGGCCCCTCGAACAGGTCCGCACCCTCTACCGCGGCGACCGCTTCAGCTTCACCCTCGCCCTGCACGCCCCGACCACCTACTGACCGCGTCACGGCCGGCGCCGCCACCTCGCCCCAGGAGCAGCCGGCCGTCCTGGTGGTGGTCTGCCTCGTCGACGCGGCGAACCGGATGAACGTCCCGGCCCGCAACCCCGGCGGCGGCCGGGTCGTCAGGCCCGGCGCACCCGGGGGAGTCCGGTCACCGCCATGACCACGGAGTACAGCGAGGTGGTCGCGGTGAGGAAGAGGCGGTTGTTCTTCGGCCCGCCGAAGGCGATGTTGGAGACGGGCTCGGGGGTGAGCAGGCGTCCGATCAGCGTGCCGTCCGGGTCGTAGCAGTGCACGCCGTCGTCGAAGGCGGCCGCCCACAGGCGCCCCCCGTCGTCGAAGCGGATGTTGTCGAAGCCGCTGTCCGGGGCCTCGGCGAAGACCTTGCCGTCGGAGAGGGTGCCGTCCTCGCGCACGTCGAAGACGCGGATGTGCCGGGCCCGGCTGTCGGAGACGTACAGCTGCCGCTCGTCGGCGGAGAAGACCAGGCCGTTGGGGCCGGTGAAGCCGTCGGCGACCAGGCGGATCGTGCCGTCGGCGGGGTCGATGCGGTAGACGTGGCAGCCGTCGAGCTCGGGGTCGGCGCGGTGGCCCTCGTAGTCGCTGGTGATGCCGAAGTCCGGGTCGGAGAACCAGATCGAGCCGTCGGAGTGCACCACGGCGTCGTTGGGGGAGTTGAGGCGCCGGCCCCGGTAGCGGTCGGCCAGGACGGTGAGGGTGCCGTCGTGCTCGGTGCGGGTGACGCGGCGGTTGCCCTGCTCGCAGGTGACGAGCCGGCCCTCGCGGTCCAGCGTGTTGCCGTTGCTGTGGCCGGCGGGGGAGCGGAAGACGCCGACGGTGCCGGTGGCCTCGTCCCAGCGCAGCATGCGGTCGTTGGGGATGTCGCTCCAGATCAGCTGGCGCCAGGCGGGCAGGTAGACCGGCCCCTCGGCCCACCGGCAGTCCCCGTGCAGCTTCTCCAGCCGCACGTCCCCGTTGGCGCACTTCCCGGCCCGGAACCGGTCGTCCAGAACCTCGTACAGGCCATACAGAATATTGCCAGACACAGTCCACCCCTTGCTGCTCAACTCCGAACCTCATTCGGTTCGCCACGAGTATGGCAGAAGCGGATATGGTTCCACCATGGCATCGGAGAACCTCGACGAGACCGACCGCGCGCTGGTCGCGCTGCTGCAGCAGGACGCCGGGCAGGCCTACGCCGCACTGGGCAAGGCGATCGGACTCTCCGCGGGCGCGACCCACGAACGGGTCCGCAAACTGCGCGAACGCGGCGTCGTACGGCGCACCACCGTCGACGTCGACCCCAAGGCGCTGGGCCTCGGCGTCCTCGCCTTCGTGATGGTCGAGTCCTCGGCCTGGATGGGCGACTCCGCCCAGGCCTTCGCCGCGATCCCGGAGATCGAGGAGGCCCACATCATCGCGGGCAGCGCCTCCGTCCTGGTCAAGGTGCGCACCCCCAGCACCGAACAGCTCCAGGACGTGCTGCGCCGCCTGTACGCCATCGACGGTGTCAGCGGCACCCAGGCGACCGTCTCCCTGGAGACCTTCTTCGAACGCCCGCCCTCCCCCACCCGCTAGGACGCGCCCGGCGCCGCAGCCCCACATCGACAGCCGCTGCGGCAAAGGGAGTTCGGCCATCAGGCCACCATCACCCGGGGAGTGGACCTCCGGGGCCACCCGCCGCCCCGCCACCCGCCCCGGCGGACCCCGGACCACAGTGTGGTGGCTTCCCCCCCCGGACATCGCCGAATCCCGTCGCCGCCGCGGGGCGTCCCGCTAGGCTTCCCCCAAATCGCTTTCGGCACAGGGGAGATGCGGTTCGTGGCAGACATCGCCGAGATGGTCCAGCAGGCCGGAACGCTGATGACGGCGGCCGTGGCCGCCCACGGCCGGCAGGTGCTCGCACCGTCGCCGCCGACCACGGCCGACCGGGCCGCCGCAACCGGGCACCGGTTGCTCCGGGCCGTCTGGGAGCACCAGGACGCCACCCGGCGCTCCGCCCTGGAAGCGGTGCTGGCGGACCTGGCGCAGGACACCCACGACCCCGACGCCCTCGCCGCGCTGCGCATGCACGTGCGGCGGGCCCTGCGCGAGAGCGTGGACCTCTACCGCGAATGGTCGGCGCTGCTCCCGGCACCCGGTGACACCGTGACGATCAACGCCTCCGGTGAGCGCTCGATCGCCGCCCAGTCCGTCTCCAACACCATCCACGGCGGTGCCTTCCACGGGACCGTCATCCAGGCGGGTGCCATCGGGGACGTCCGAACGCCCTGGGGGAACGGTTCCCCCCGGCGCCCCCCGCAGGACGCCGCCGCCCGGGACCGGGCCTCCGGCGCCGCCGAGGACCTCACCGCCCGCAACAACGAGGCGATCGTGGCGCACGCGACGGGAGACCTCGAGCAGGCCACCGCCCTGATGGAGCGGAACGTCGCCGAATCCGCCCGGCTGCTCGGCCCCCACCACCCGGACACCCTGGCCGCCCGCAACAACCTGGCCAGTGCCTACCAGGAGGCCGGGGACCTGCACCGGGCCGTCCCGCTGCTCGAAGCGACCCTCCAAGCGTTCGAGCGGGTCTCGGGCCCCGAGCACCCCGACACGCTGACCACCCGCAACAACCTGGCCAGCGCCTACCGCGCGGCCGGCGACCTCGGGCGCGCCATCCCGCTGCTGGAGTCCACCCTCACGGAGCGCATCCGGGTCCTGGGGCCGGAACACCCGTCCACGCTCACCAGCCGCAACAACCTGGCCAGCGCCTACCGCGCGGCCGGCGACCTCGGACGCGCCATCCCGCTGCTGGAGGACAACCTCGCCGCCTCCGAACGGATCCTGGGGCCGGAGCAGCAGTCCACGCTCACCAGCCGCAACAACCTTGCCGGTGCGTACGTGGCCGCAGGGGACCCGGGCCGCGCCATCCCGCTGCTGGAACGCAACCTCGCCCTGTCGGAGCAGCTCCTGGGGGAAGAGCACCCCGGCACCCTCGGCGCGGCCAACAACCTGGCCGGCGCGTACCGCGCGGCCGGGGACCTGAGACGCGCCGTTCCGCTGCTGGAACGCAACCTCGCCCTGTCGGAGCGACTCCTGGGCGGGGAACACCCGCGCACCCTTGCCACCCGGCAGGACCTCGCGCTCGCCTACCGCAGCGCGGGGCGCCTGCAGCAGGCCGTCGTGCTGCTGAGGATCACCCTCGAACAGTACGAGCGGATCTTCGGCGACACCCACCCCCTGACGCTGGCCTGCCGTGACGACCTCTCGGCCACCGAGCGGGAGCAGGCCGCAGGAGACCGGCGGTGACCGGTGACTCCCAGCGGACCAGGATCATCATCATCGAGCTCAGCGAGAACGACACCACCGACCTCCCGACCCTGATGCGCGCCCTCACCGAGGGCCGGCAACCGGCGATGGTGGTCGTCGAAGGAGGATTCACCATGGGCGACACCTACAACGTCGACGGACAGGCCGGTGCGGTCGGCCCGCACGCCAAGGCCAGCGACAACACGTTCATCCAGCTGCGGATGCCGGACGGCTCGCCGGTGGACCTGCCCGGCCTCGCGGCCCAGCTGGAACAGCTGCGCCTGGCCCTGAAGAGCGAGGCGGTCACCCTGGAGCACGACACCGCGGTGGGCGCCGTCGCCCAGGCCGAGGTGGCCGCCCGGCAGGGCGACGAGAGCGGCGCCCTCGCCCACCTGAAGGCCGCCGGGGCCTGGGCCCTGGGGATCGCCCGCAGGATCGGCGTCGAGGTGGCCGCCCTCGCCATCGCCCACGCGATCGCCGGCGGCTGACCGGACCCGGCCGGAGTGGGAAGTCGGCCGGGCCGACTTCCTGCTCGTTCCGGTGGCCGGTGGCCTGGGACCACTGGGTGGCCCTGCGCCGGGTCATGCGCACCGGCCTGGGCCTGGAGGGCTGAGGCCCGCACCTGCCGGGCCCCGACGCCCCCCGCGGGGCCCGGCAGGTCAGGTGGTGAGGGGGGTCAGGAGGATCCAGACGTGGCCGAAGGGGTCGCGGAGCATGGACTGCCGTGCGCCGTAGGGCATGTCGGCGGCGGGGGAGAGCAGCAGGGCGCCGGCGTCGACGGCGCGGGCGGTCAGCGCGTCGACGTCCGGTACGTAGACGTGCAGGGCGACGGAGGCGGCGCCGGGGGCGGGCGGGGCGAAGGGGGCGGCGTGGGCGTCGCCGAGCATCAGCGTGGCGCCGTGGACGGTGATCTCGGCGTGGGCGATCCGACCGTCCTCGCCGTCGAGCCGGAAGAGCTCGGTGGCTCCGAACGCGGTCGTGTAGAAGTCGATCGCCTCGGCGGCCCCGTCGACCATGACGTGGGGGACGACTGCGTGCCGGTGATGCTCGGGAATCCTCATGTGGATCAAGGTAGGGCGGCGCCGGGCGCCGGGGCATTGGTCGCAGGCCCCGCCCGGCCTGCGACGAAGGGAGTAGGACCGCGGTCCCGCCGGCCGGCGCCGGACCGCGGTGGTCGGGGCGGGGTGGTCGGGGCGGGGGACTTTGGTCCCCTCCCGGCCGGGGGGGGGGGTCGCGCACCCTGGGGAGGGAGACCACGGGCCGTGAGGCAGAGAGGAAGAGTGCCGGACGCATGTCGGACGAGTCGACTGCCCACCGCCTGATCGAGGCCTACTTCACCCACTGCGACACCTGTCGCGAACCGCACGATCCGGACTGCCACTCGCGCTCGCACTGGCGGCTGTACCTGGATCTCGACCCGGCGACGCTGGAGCGCCTGCGCCGCTGGGCCCAGGCCCCGGACCCGCACCACCCGATCACCGGCACCGAGCGTGCGGTCCTGCTGCGCTGGCTGGAGGCCCGCGCCGCCTGAGCGGCGCGGGCCCGGGGCTCAGTTGTCGGAGCCGACGGTGGCGTCGTTCTCGGCGTTGATGATGTCGTCGCCGGCGATCTGGTTGCCGTCGCCGATGATCACCGTCCAGACGTTGCCGCCGGCGACCTGCGCGGCGTCGTCCATCGCGCCGCCGGCCACCTGGCCCGAGCCGTTGTGGGAGCCGACGGTGGCGTCGTTGCCCGCGTTGATGATGTCGTAGCCCGCGACCTGGTTGCCGCTGCCGATGATCACCGTCCCGTGGTTGCCGCCGGAGACCGTGTCGGCCGAGGCGGTGCCCGGGACGGCGGCGGCCACGCCGGCGGCGGCGAGCAGGGTCAGCGTCCACGTGATGCTGCGGGTCGTACGGGTCATGGGTGTTTTCTCCGCTTCTGTCGGGTTTCGCCCCGAACGGGGCCAGGCGACAGTAGGAGCCGCGGCGGCGGTGGTGGGCGACCTTCCCCCAGTGGGCGGCGTGTCGGCCCGGTGCCGCGGTGCCGGGTGCGGCCGCAAGGTCCGCCCGGGCACCCGCGCCCCCGCGGCCGCCGGGACGGCCCGCCCGCCGCGCGCCCGCCGCGTCAGACGATCTTCATCGTCCCCATCATGCCCATCGCCGCGTGGTCGATCAGGTGGCAGTGGTACAGGTACTCGCCGCGGTACCCGGTGAAGGTCGCCTGCAGCTTGACGCTCTCGCCCGGCAGCAGCGACACGGTGTCCTTCAGGCCGCACTCCGGGCCGGAGGTGACCGGTTTGCCGCCGCGCTCCAGCACCCGGAACTGCACCAGGTGCAGGTGGAAGTTGTGCGGCATCCGCTGGTTGGTGTTGGTGACGGTCCAGATCTCGGTGGAGCCGTACGGGATCACCGTGTCGATCCGGTCCGAGTCGTAGACCAGGCCGTTGATGTAGGCCATCGGCATCGCGCCGGGCGTGGCGGGGCCCTCGTCCATGCTGAGCTTGAAGTCGCGGGTGGTGGTGGCCGCCGGCAGCTCGGGCAGCGTGCGCAGGGTGTCCGGGAGCGGCTCGGTGTCGTCGCGCTCCCGGCGGGTGACCCGGAACTGCAGGACCTGCGCGGTGGGGGCGCTCTGGTCGCCGAAGGTGTTCTTCAGCACCAGGGTGGTGCCCACCGGGTAGTGGCCGAAGTCGACGACGACGTCCGCCCGTTCGCCGGGGGAGAGGAACACGCTCGTGGTGGTCAGCGGCGCGGGCAGCAGCCCGCCGTCCGAGCCGATCTGCTGGAACGCCGAGCCGTCGGACAGCGCGAGCTTGAAGAACCGCTGGTTGGAGGTGTTGAACACGCGGAAGCGGTAGCGCCGGGTGGCGACCTCGAAGTACGGCCAGGCCTTGCCGTTGGCCAGCACCACGTTGCGCAGGCGGTCGCCCATCACGTAGACGAGCTGGCCGGCACTGTCGAAGCGGGCGTCGCGCAGGGCGATCGGCACGTCCTGCTCCTCGTCCGGCAGGTCCAGGCCGTCCTCGACGTCGTCGGTGAGCAGGTAGAGGCCGGCGAGCCCGCGGAAGACGTTCTCCGACTCCATGTGGTGGGCGTGGTCGTGGAACCACAGGTTCGCGTGCGGCTGCTGGTTCGGGTAGACGTACGTCCGGCGGCCGCCGCCGGCCGCGATCAGGTCCATCGGCGCGCCGTCGCTCTTGGCCGGCACGTGCCCGCCGTGCAGGTGGACCGAGGTGTCGACGCTCAGCCGGTTGGTCTGGTGGATCACCACGGGGCGCCCGGAGGTGGCCTGGATGAGCGGGCCGGGGAAGCTGTCGCCGTAGGTGCGCACCGCGGTCCTGAAGCCGGGCACGATCTCGGCGGTGGTCTCCTTCATCGTCAGCTTGTAGACGTCCGCGTCGCCGTCGTCGGAGTACGGCTCGAGCGGCTGAGGGACGGGCATGGCCTGGGCGAACTTCGGGATGGTGGAGGCGTCGAGGTCGGCTGCCTGCGCGACGTCCGTGAGCGCGGGGAGCAGCAGGCCGGCGGTCCCGAGCGTGGCGCTGGCCGCCACGCCGGTCCGGAGCAGGGTCCTACGTGTGATCACTGGTGTCCCCCGGGGAGAACGTCGGGCTCCCGGCGCCTGGCGGCACCCGAAGCGGTGAAGAACAGCGGGGCGACCCTTGCGCACGGGGCTCAAGATCGGCTTGCTTTCCGCTCGGATGTTCGTGCTCCGAACGAACGGCTGACACCGCGGCCCGGGCCGGCCGGGCCGGGTCCCGCTCCCGGCGGCCGGTCAGGCCAGCGCCTCCAGCACACCCTGCGCGCTCCAGTGCCCGGCCGCACCCGGACGCGAGGCCAGGTAGCGGGCGGTGCGCCGGCTGTCCCAGCCGTGGGCCTGCGCCAGGCCCGCGGCCAGGGTGCGCAGGTAGGCGGCGGAGGGCGGGTTGAGGTCGGCGCCGGCCAGGCCGGTGGGGGCGGTGAGGGTCAGCAGGGGGAGCCCGTCCAGTTCGCCCGCGTGCACCAGCGTCTCGTAGCGGCCGGGGCCGAGCGTGGCGCGCCCGGTGGCGAGCACCCCGGTGAGGTCGAGGTCGGTGCCGGGGGAGCGGTACATCTCCTGGGCGGCGATGTCGCTGAACTGGCCGAGCGTCAGCAGGTAGGCGCGGCCGGGGGCGGGTCCGGTGGCGTCCGGGTCGTAGAAGCCGCGGCCGCCGCCCCACACCGCGGACTCGGTGGCGAAGTACAGCAGCCCGGGCAGCAGCACGGGCACGTCCCGCAGCGGCGGGCGCGGGTCGCGGCAGCCGGGGCAGGCGAGGGCGCCGCCCTCGGGGCGCCCGCCGAGCAGGTAGCGGGCGAGCCGGGGGGCGTGCAGGTTCGACCCGTACGCGGCGTACCAGACCAGCGCGCCGCTCCCGGCCGCCGGAGCGCCGCCGTGGCCTGCCGCCGCGCCGGGCCCCGGCCGCATCGCGCTCACGGACGGGGACGCTAGCAGCGCCGGCCCCGTGGCGGGCGTGCGGCGGGCCCGCCACACCGCGCGGCGGGCACCGGGCCGCCGAGCGGCTACCCTTCACCAGCGAAAACGCCCACACCCGCCCGAAACGACTTTCGAATCATCGGGCCGCCACCCCCGGCCGGCACCGATCATGAGAATTTCCTTTGACCGTACCTCCGCTGCATCCAGCCAACTCCCAGCGGAGTCATGGTGGGTGGGCGTTTCCCGCCAGGCGACACCCCGCACCACCCGTACGCGGCGAAACCCGCGCACCCGCACCGACGGAGCCGAGGACACCACCCCATGGACGCACGCCAGGACTCGGTCGGCCCGGGCACCCTGCACCACCCCCACCCCCACCCCCACCCCGCCCCCGCCGCCGGCTGGCCGGTGGCCCCGCCCGCCCACCCGCGCAGCCTGCTCGACATCGTCGACGCCACCGCCCGGACCCACCCCCACGCACCCGCCCTGGACACCGGCACCGCCGTCCTCGACTACCGCACCCTGCTGCACGAGGTCGACACCCTCGCCGGCGTCCTGGCCGGCCACGGCATCGGCACCGGCGACCGGGTCGGCGTGCGCATCCCCTCGGGCACCGCCGACCTCTACGTCGCCGTCCTCGCCGTCCTGCGCTGCGGCGCCGCCTACGTCCCCGTCGACGCCGACGACCCCGACGAACGCGCCGCGATGATCTGGCAGGACGCCGGGGTCTGCGCCGTCCTGGGCGCCGAACGGCACCTGTACGCCGGCCCCGGCCCCCGGCCCGGAGGCCGCCCCGCCTGGCCCGGCCCGGCCGACGACGCCTGGATCATCTTCACCTCCGGCACCACCGGCCGCCCCAAGGGCGTCGCCGTCACCCACCGCTCCGCCGCCGCCTTCGTCGACGCCGAGGCCCGCCTCTTCCTGCGCCGCCGACCGCTCGGCCCCGGCGACCGCGTCCTGGCCGGCCTCTCCGTCGCCTTCGACGCCTCCTGCGAGGAGATGTGGCTGGCCTGGCGCCACGGCGCCTGCCTCGTCCCCGCCCCCCGCGCCCTCGTCAAAGCCGGCACCGACCTCGGCCCCTGGCTGGTCAGCCGCCGCATCACCGCCGTCTCCACCGTCCCCACCCTGCTCGCCCTGTGGCCGCAGGAGTGCCTGGAAGCCGTCCGCCTGATCATCGTCGGCGGCGAGGCCTGCCCCGCCGAACTCGTCGAACGCCTCGCCACGCCCGAGCGCGAGTTCTGGAACACCTACGGCCCCACCGAGACCACCGTCGTCGCCACCG
This sequence comes from Kitasatospora sp. NPDC101176, assembly GCF_044768035.1. NCBI lineage: Bacteria > Bacillati > Actinomycetota > Actinomycetes > Kitasatosporales > Streptomycetaceae > Kitasatospora > Kitasatospora sp. NPDC101176. Next base: position 334,965 of record NZ_JBIWPA010000003.1, on the reverse strand, counting down.
CCGCCCGCCTGCTCCCCGGCCGCCCGGTGCGCATCGGCGCCCCCCTGGACGGCTGGGAGATCGCCGTCGTCGACCCCGCCGGCCACCCCGTCCCCTGGTACGGCACCGGCGAACTCCTCATCGCCGGCGTCGGCACCGCCCGCTACCTCGACCCCGCCAAGGACGCCGAGAAGTTCACCGCCCACCCCGCCCTGGGCAGCACCCGCGTCTACCGCAGCGGCGACCTCGTGCGCAACGACCCCGAAGGCCTGGTCTTCCTCGGCCGCGCCGACGACCAGGTCAAACTCGCCGGCCGACGCATCGAACTCGGCGAGATCGACGCCGCCCTCCAGGCCCTGCCCGGCGTCCGGGCCGCAGCCGCCGCCGTCCGCACCACCCCCGCCGGCACCGACCTGCTCGTCGGCTACCTCGTCCCCCACCCCGGCACCACCCCCGACCTCACCGACGCCCGCCGCCACCTGCTGGAACGCCTCCCCGCCCCGCTCGTGCCCGTCCTCGCCCTCGTCGACTCCCTGCCCACCCGCACCTCCGGCAAGGTCGACCGCGCCGCCCTGCCCTGGCCGCTGACCACCACCGCCCCCCAGCACACCCCCGACGACCGCCCCACCCCCACCGACGGCACCGCCGGGCGACTCGCCCGCCACTGGGAACGACTCCTCGGCACCACCCCCACCACCGACGACGACTTCTTCGCCCTCGGCGGCTCCAGCCTCACCGCCGCCCGCCTCGCCTCCGACCTGCGCACCACCCACCCCGGCGTCTCCGTCGCCGACCTCTACGCCCACCCCGTCCTCGGCGACCTCGCCGACTACCTCGACACCCTCACCGGCGACCCCGACCCCACCCCCGGCCCCACCGCCGCCGCCCCCGGCCCCGCCCGCCCGGTACGCCGCACCCCCACCAGCGCGGGCCTGTGGCAGACCCTCGTCCTGCTCGGCGTCTTCACCCTCGCCGGCCTGCGCTGGACCCTCGTCCTCGTCGCCCTCGACAACCTCACCGGCAACCACCTCGCCTGGGCCCCCCACAGCTCCTGGTGGCCCGTCGCCGCCGGCCTCCTCCTCTTCTACAGCGCCCCCGGCCGCACCCTCCTCGCCGCCGGCGCCGCCCGCCTGCTCACCGCCGGCCTACGCCCCGGCAGCCACCCCCGCGGCGGCCCCACCCACCTACGCCTGTGGGCCGCCGAACGCGTCACCACCCTGCTCGGCGTCGCCGCCCTCACAGGCACCCCCTGGGCCCCCCGCTACGCCCGCGCCCTCGGCTGCCGCGTCGGCCCCGGCGTCCTGCTGCACACCCTGCCCCCCGTCACCGGCCTCGCCCGCCTGGGCGCCGGCGCCACCATCGAACCCGAAGCCGACCTCGCCGGCTGGTGGCTCGACGGCGACACCCTCCACCTCGGCCGCGTCGACATCGGCGAAGGCGCCCGCATCGGCCACCGCGCCACCCTCATGCCCGGCGCCCGCGTCGGAGCCCACGCCGACATCGCCGCCGGCTCCTGCGTCACCGCCACCGTCCCCGCCGGCGAACACTGGCACGGCTCCCCGGCCCGCCCCGCCCCCCACACCGCCACCCCCTGGCCCGCCCCCACCACCACCCGCTCCCGCACCTGGAACCTCGCCCACACCCTCGGCCTCACCCTCTTCGGCCTGCTCCCCCTCCTCGCCGCCCTGCCCGCCCTCGCCGTCGTCTACCCCATGATCGACACCGAGCGCACCCTCTCCGACGCCCTCCTCCACCTCCTGCCCGCCACTATTCCCCTGGCCGCCCTCACCCTGCTCTGCCACGCCGTCCTGACCGCCCTGCTCGTCCGCCTCCACTCCCGCCCGCTGCGCCCCGGCTTCCACCCCGCCCACGGCCGCACCGCCTACTGCGCCTGGGCCGTCACCCGCCTCGGCGACACCGCCCGCCGCACCCTCTTCCCCCTCTACGCCAGCCTCCTCACCCCCACCTGGCTGCGCCTGCTCGGCGCCAAGGTCGGCCGACGCGTCGAGGCCTCCACCGTCCTGGCCCTGCCCGCCCTGATGCGCGTCGACGACGGCGCCTTCCTCGCCGACGACACCCTCGTCGCCCCCTACGAACTACGCGCCGGCTGGCTGCACCTGGGCCCCTCCCACATCGGACGCCGCTCCTTCGTCGGCAACTCCGGCATCGTCGCCCCCGGCCGCACCCTGCCCGACAACTCCCTCGTCGGCGTCCTGTCCGACACCCCCGCCCACGCCCCCGAAGGCTCCTCCTGGCTCGGCCGCCCCGCCTTCGCCCTGCCCCGCGTCGCCGACACCGGCACCGACACCCGCACCTACGACCCCTCCCGCCGCCTCATCGCCGCCCGCGCCGGCGTCGAACTCTGCCGCCTGCTGCCCGTCATCCTCGCCGCCCTCCTCGGCGACCTCGTCCTCGCCACCCTCCAGGAACTGCGCGACGCCTACGGCCTGCCCCTGGCCCTCGCCACCGGCGGCCTCGTCCTGGCCGCCGCCGCCCTCACCGCCTGCCTGCTCACCACCGCCGCCAAATGGCTGCTCGTCGGACGCTTCCGCACCGCCGAACACCCCCTGTGGTCCCCCTTCGTGTGGCGCAACGAGCTCTACGACACCTTCGTCGAGGAACTCGCCATGCCCTTCGGCGGCCACAGCCTCACCGGCACCCCCTACCTCAACGCCTGGCTGCGCACCCTCGGCGCCCGCATCGGCCGCGGCGTCTGGTGCGAGACCCACTGGCTGCCCGAGACCGACCTCGTCACCGTCGGAGCCGGCGCCAGCGTCAACCGCGGCACCGTCCTGCAGACCCACCTCTTCCACGACCGCGTCATGCGCCTGGGCCCCGTCCACCTCGGCCCCGGCTCCACCACCGGCCCGCACTCCGTCGTCCTGCTCAACTCCACCCTCGGCGCCGACTCCACCGTCGGCCCCGCCTCCCTGGTCATGCGCGGCGAGAACGTCCCCGGCGCCACCCGCTGGCTCGGCAACCCCGTCGCCGCCTGGAACACCGACCCCACCCCGCCCCCCGGCCGCCGACGCCGCCGCCCCGCCACCCTCTGATACGAAGATCCCCCGCCCCCGGGCCGGCCCGCCCCGACCTCCCCCGGAAACCCCGCCCGCGCCACCGCCACCGCACCCCACCGGTGCCACACTGCCCGGATGGACACCACACGGGGGAGTGGAACGCCAACCGGCCTGCCGCCGTTCGCGGTTCGGCCCGTCCTCGCGATCGCCGGCGCGCTCGCCGCGCTGCTCACCGCCCTCTCCGGACGCTACGGCTTCCACCGCGACGAGCTCTACTTCCTCCTCGCCGGCCACCACCCGGCCTGGGGCTACACCGACCAACCACCCCTCACCCCGATCCTCGCCCGCGCCACCGCCCTCCTCGGCGACGGCCCCACCGCCCTGCGCACCCCCTCCGCCCTGCTCAGCGCCGCCACCGTCACCCCACCCCGCCCCACGCCCCCACCCCCACGACCCGGACCCCGCCCGGCGCCGCCTGGGCCCTGCTCGGCACCGCCTGGGCCCTGCTCATCGCCGCCCCCACCCTGTGGTGGCAGGCCACCCACGGCCTCCCCGAACTGAAGGTCGCCCACGAACTAGCCGCACAGAACGGCTGGGCCGGCCGATGGCTCCTGCCCCTCCAGGCCCTCCAGTTCTCCCCGTTCCTGCTACCCGTCGCCCTCGCCGGCTGGCGCGCCCTGCGCCACGACGACACGCTGCACCACGCCCGCCCGCTGGCCACCGCCTACCCGGTGCTGTGCGCGATGGTCATCGTCGGCGGCGGCAAGCCGTACTACCCGCTGCCGCTGCTGCTCGTCCTCACCGTCGCCGGCTGCGAACCCGTCCTCGCCCGCACCCGCCGCAGCGCCCGCGCACTGGCCCGCACCCTGGCCGCGGCCGCCGCCGTCAGCGCCCTCGCCACCCTGCCCCTGCTGCCCGCCGGCGCCCTCGCCCTGCCCAACGCCGTCGACCCCGACCAGGGCGAACAGGTCGGCTGGCCCGAACTCACCGCCGCCACCGCCACTGCCTGGCACGACCTGCCACCCGACCGGCGCGCCCACGCCGTCCTGCTCACCTCCAACTACGGCGAGGCCGGCGCCCTCGCCCACTACGGCCCCGCCCTCGGCCTGCCCACCCCCTACTCCGGCCACATGAGCCTCGCCGACTGGGGCCCGCCGCCGGCGGACGCCACCGGCCCCGTCCTGCTCGTCCACCCCGCCGGGCATCCCGCGCTGGAGGCCCCGTTCACCGGCTGCCGCACCGTCGCCAGGGTCGACAACGGGCACGGCGTCGACAACCTGGAGCAGCACGCCGCCGTCGTCCTGTGTGACCCGGCCCCGCGGCCCTGGAACGACCTGTGGCCGCAGCTGCGGCAGTACTGACGCACCAGCGCCGGTCCGGTGTGCGCGACCGACGAACGGGTGAACCTTCCGAGGCCGTCGGCCAAGTCACCTGGGCGGATCGCCAGTCGGCCGTTCCTTTCCCGCAGTCGGATGGCAGTTTCGCCACCGGCGCCGCGTAGGTTTCTGTCCGTCGCCCCCCACGGGTGCGGTGTTCCTCCCCCTCCTCTGAACCCCGGCCCGGGCCGACCGGCCCGGGCGTCGTACGGAGACGGGAGGAGACCGGGTGGAAGGCGACGAGCCGCTCCGGACACGGAGGTCGGAGCCGATCGGACGGTGGCTGCGGCGCAACGCCGGGGTCATCACGGCGCTGGCGACCGTGGCCGCAGTGGTGGTGGCGGCGGTGAAGTAGGGCCCGGCAGGGCCCCGGTGAACCGCCGGGCGGGCCCCGCACAGGGGAGTGCCGGGCGCGCAGGGCCCGGTCCGCCCACCCGCCCGCACACGAAGGGCCCCCGACCAGTCGCAGTGGTCGGGGGCCCTTCCGTTCGCCCCACACGCTACCGCACCGGGCCGCCGCCCACCGGCACGCCGCCGGTCAGCCGCACCGCCAACTCCTCGGCCAGCACCGCCGACGGGCCCCGCCGCCGGCGCGACAGCACCAGCCCCAGGTGACGGCACGGGCCCGGCGGGGCCAGCGGCAGCGCGACCAGCTCCCCGTCCCCGCTCAGACCGATCTCCGGGATCAGCGCGATGCCCACCCCGGCGTGCACCAGCGCCTGCGCGAACCCGTAGTCCGTCGCCGTGCACGAGATCCGCAGCCCCACACCCGCCGACTCGGCGTACCGCGCCAGCTGCACCGCGGACTTGCGGCACCCCAGGATCCAGCGCTGATCGGCGAGTTCGGCCAGCCGCAGCGGCTCGGGCCGCGCCCGGTAGCGCACCGCCACCGGATGGCGGCGCGGCAGCACCACCCGCAGCGGGTCCTCGCCCAGCGGCGTCCACTCCAGCCCCGAACGGTCCCCGGGCCGCCCCGGCGCCGGGGCGTCGTCGAAGTGATAGGCCAACGCGAGGTCGGCACGCCCCTCGCGCACCCCCGGCAGGCTCTCCTCCGGCTCCTCCTCCAGCACCGTCACCTCCACCTGCGGATGGTCGGCGACGAAACCGGCCAGCGCCGCCGGCAGCAGCCGTCGCCCCGCACTGGCGAACGTGGCCACCGTCAGCACCGCCTGACCGGCCGCCAGCCGGTCCAACCGCTGCCGGGTGTCGGCCAGTTCGGCGGCGATCGCCTCCGCCGCCTCCACCAGCAGCCGCCCCGACTCCGTCAGCACCACCCCGCGCGTGGAGCGCACCACCACCGCCGCGCCCAGACCGCGCTCCAACGCCGCGACCTGCTGCGAGACCGCCGAGGCCGTACACCGCAGCGCCACCGCCGCCCGGTTGAAACTCCCGTGCCGGGCCACCTCGCGCAGCACGGCCAACCGCTGGACATCGATCAACAGTTTCCCTAACGACGAGCCAATCCGATCGATACTACCGCTGGTGACCGCCGTCCAGCAGGCTGAACACCGACACCACAGGACGGGCCGAAAGGGGCCACCGCAAATGGACGTGTGCGTGATCGGCGGAAGCCGCCACTTCGGACGCCGACTGATCGAGGAACTACGCGACGGCGGCGCCACGGTGACCGTCGTCAACCGGGGCTCCACACCCCCGCCCCCCGGCGTGACCCACCTGCTCGCCGACCGCGACGACGAACAGGCCCTGCACACCGCCCTCGCCGACCGGCACTTCGACACCGTCGTCGACCAGGTCTGCTACACGCCCCGCCAGGCCGCCATCGCCACCCGGGTCTTCGCCGACCGCACCCGCCGCTACGTCCTCACCTCCACCGTCGAGGTCTACGCCGAGACCGGCCGGCCCGGCGGCCCGGCCCTGACCGAATCGGCCGTCGACCCCGCCACCCACCCGATCGACCTCGAACTGCCCTGGCACGATCAGCAGTTCATCGCCGACCACTACGGCGAGGGCAAACGCCAGGCCGAAGCCCTGCTCACCCGGCAGGCCCCCTTCGACACCGCCCTCGTCCGCACCGCGCACGTCCTCGGCGGCGCCGACTTCACCGGCCGCCTCGCCCACTACGTCCGGCGCATCGAAGCCGGCCTGCCGGTGGCCGTCCACCCCGCACCCCAGCCCGCCTCCTTCGTCCACGCCCCCGAGATCGCCCGCTTCCTGGCCTTCACCGCGACCGCCGACTTCACCGGCCCGGTCAACGCCGCCTCCCACGGCCCGCTCGACGCCCACGAGTTGTCCGCCGCCATCGCCCGCGAACTCGGCACCCGCACCGAGCCGGTCGCCGCCGCGGACGTGACGGTGAGCGTGGACGCGGAGACGGGCGCACTGTTCTCGCCGTTCTCCTTCGACCGCTGCTACGCCATGGACACCACCCGCGCCGCCGGCCTGGGCTTCCGCTTCTCCCCGGTCGCCGACTGGCTGCCCCAGGCCGTCCGGGAGGCCCGGGCATGACGCGCACCCCTGACGCCCCCGCGGTTCCCGCCGGCTGCGCCGGTCCCGGCGCTCCCGCCGTTCCTGCCGGTCCCGCCGTTCCTGCCGGTCCCGTCGTTCCTGCCGGTCCCGCCGGTCCGGCGGTGCGGAGCATCGGGGCAGTCGCGGTGGGCGCCATCGGCCTCGGCGCGATGCCGCTGTCCGTCGAGGGCCGCCCGGACGAGGAGCAGGCCGTCGCCGTCGTCCACACCGCCCTCGACGCGGGTGTGCGGCTGATCGACACCGCCGACTCCTACCACTGGCACGCCGGCGAACTCGGCCACAACGAACGGCTGATCGCCCGGGCCCTGGCCTCCTACGGCGGCACCCGCGGCGCCGACGAGGTCCTCGTCGCGACCAAGGGCGGCCGGGGCCGCCCCGGCGACGGCACCTGGACGGTCGACGGCGACCCGCGCCACCTGCGCCGCGCCGCCGAGGCCTCGGCCACCCGGCTCGGCGTGGCCGCCATCGGCCTCTACCAGCTGCACAAGCCCGACCCGGCCGTCCCGTTCGCCGACTCGGTCGGCGCGCTGCGCGACCTCGCCGACGCCGGCACGATCCGGATGGTCGGCCTCTCCAACGTGGACACCGAGCAGATCCGTACCGCCCGGGAGATCCTCGGCCCGCGCCTGGTCTCGGTGCAGAACCGTTTCTCCCCGGCCCACTCCGCCACCCGGGACACCCTCGACCTGTGCACCGGGCTCGGCCTGGCCTTCCTGCCGTGGAGCCCGCTCGGCGGGATCTCGCCCAGCGCCGTCGACGACCCCGGCGGCCCCGCGCCGGCACCCGACACGCCCTTCCACGCCCTGGCGCGCGAGCGCGGCGTCAGCCCGCAACAGGTCTGCCTGGCCTGGCACCTGGCGCAGTCGCCCGTCGTCGTCCCGATCCCGGGCGCACGCCGGCCAGCCTCCGTGCGCGACTCGGCCGCGGCGGCCGCCCTCACCCTGTCGGCGGCCGAACTGGCCGCCCTGCGGCCGGAATCGGGCTGACGCCGCGCGCGGGGCCCCGCGGTCGCGTTCGGGGCTCCGGCGGGCCCTGCCGGCCCGGGGCCGCCTGCGGCACGATCGGAATCCAGGCGGCCCCGGGACCGGACGGGTCCGTACGGGCGGGGCATCGACCGCGGTGCCCGTACGGCGCGGTCGGGACCCATTCGACGACGTCAACCGGGCTTGAGGTCAAGCCCCGGCCGTCGCCACTCCCGGACGCCCGGCCGTCGCTCGTCGCGGAAGCCCGGTCGCGCCCCGGATGCCCGGTCCCGCCCCGCGCGCCCGGGGCCGTCCGGGGCGGGGTAGCCTCGCTCCCGGTGGGGGCGGCGGACGAGCTTTCAGGGGCGGGGATGGACGAGCAGCAGCGCGGCTACTGGCGGGTCGCGGACGGGGCGGCGGTCAGCGCCACCCAGGCACAGGTGGCCTGGACCAGGGCCGCCTACCCGGCCCTGGTGGACGTGGCGGGCCGCTACCACGCGGTGATCACCTACGCCGAGCTCGCCGAGGAGGTGCAGCAGGCCGCCGGGGTCCGCACCCGGGTCCACCAGCGCAACTGGATCGGCAAGGTGCTGGCCCTGGTGGTGCGCGAGGCGCACCGGCGCGGCGACCCGCCGCTGACGGCGCTGGTGGTGCACTCCACCGACGGCATGGTCGGGGCCGGCTACCAGGAGGTGCTGGCCGTCGCGGGGGAGCCCCCGGTGGCCGGGGAACTGGACCGCGAGTACCACGCCGCCGCCGCCCGGCTCGCCTGCTACCGGCACTTCGGCGCGACGCTGCCCGCCGACGGCGGCACGCCCGCGCTGGCCCCGCGCCTGAAGGCGTCCGTGGAGCGCAAGGCGGCCGCCGCCGCCCCGCCGCGGCCGCCGGCGATCTGCCCCTCCTGCTTCCTGGAGCTGCCCGCCACCCGCATCTGCGACTCCTGCGGGGAACGCGCCTGACGGGGGCCGTCCCGGCGGGCAGTCCCGGCGGGCGGTCCCGTTCTCACACGTGTGCGGGCAGACGGCCGGGCATCCGCCAGCCCTCGGCCAGGCGGGACGGGGACAGGCGCTGCCCCTCGCCGAAGAACTCGCAGAACTTCATGATCAGCGGGTCCCAGCCCAGCGGGTCGACGTAGTGGTCGGTGCCGGGGACGATCAGGGACTCCTCGACGTGTGCCCGCACGACGGTCACCTCGAAGGCGGTGCACCCCGGGTTGCCGGCCAACGGGACGGCCGCCTCCAGCCGGCACTCCAGCTGGACGGGGCACTCGGCCACGCGCGGCGCGCGCACCAGCTCGGACGCCTGCTCGGTGAGCCCGGCGGCGGCGAACTTGCGCCGCTCGTGGCGGTAGCCCTGGCGCTGCCGGTACTCGGTGATGTGCGGGTTGGCGGTTAGCAGCGCGAGCCGGTCCACCGCGTCGACCAGTACGGAGGAGGGCAGGTTGAGCACGCACTCGCCCTCGCGCCGCAGGTTCTGCGAGGTCTGCGAGCTGTTGCCCAGGCCCAGGACGCAGGACTGCCCGAGCCACCACGCCGAGGACATCGGCGCCAGGTTGGCGCTCCCGTCCTCGTTGCGCGAACCGATCAGCACCACCGGGGTGCCGAAGTAGAGGACCTTGAGGTCGGTGACCTTGTGCACGTGATGCCGTCCTTGCCCGTCGTCGTGGAACGTTGACCGGTCCCGACTCTGCCCGCCCGCGCCGCGCGGCGCTGGCGGAGATCGGACACGGCGTTCGGGCCACGGGGCTCGGGTGACGGCGTTCGGGCGGCGGCGTTCGGGCCGGGGCCCCGGGCCGGGTCCGCAGGTGCGTCCGACGGGGTGCGGGGTTCGCCGTACCGGCCTGAACGGCCCTGCGGCGGTGCTATGTTCGGCCCGTCAGACAGCCCGACCAGCCGCCGCACCGACCGGGGCCGTGACCATGACCCACACCGACCAGCCGTCCGCCGCCGAGACGGCGGCCACGCGCGCCTTCCTCGACGAATACGCCTCCGGCGTCCGCGAGTTCACCGGCCGCGAGTTCACCGGCCTGCGGCTCGGCCGCGAGGACCTCTCCGACGCCGTCTTCGTCGACTGCGCGTTCGACAACTGCGTCCTCGCCTTCGGCGACCTCTCCCGGTGCATCTTCCGGCGCTGCCGCTTCCGCCGGATCAACGCCCTGTACGCCCGGTTCATCGAGGCGCGGTTCCTCGACTGCGACCTGAAGAAGGCCGCGTTCGGCACCGCCGACTTCTTCCGCGCGGTCTTCGACGGCGGGACGTTCGAGGGCAACTACCACGACGCGTTCTTCCTCCAGGCCACCTTCCACCGCGTCACCTTCGTCGGCGCGACCTTCGAGGGCGCCCACTTCGGCCTCGGGGTCTTCGCCGGCTCGAAGTTCCTCGCCTCCACGCTCGACCCGGTGGTGGTCAACGGTCTCTGCCGGGTCGACGAACGCACCGTCGCCGACTCCTTCCAACTCAACCACCAGGCGCTGGAGCTGGCGCGGGAACAGCTCGGCGACCAGGAGGCCGTGCGGGAGCTGCGCACCGACCTCGCCGGCCTGGACCGCTTCTTCACCGCGGTGGGCGCCGACCCGGACATGGTCCGCGCCCACCGCGACAGCGTGCCCGAGCTGGCCGGGCCCGACCGGCCGAGCGCCTTCATCAGCTACTCGTCACGGGACGAGGCGTTCGCCGCCCAGCTGCACCGGATGCTGGAGGCCAACGGGGTGGACACCTGGTTCGCCCCGCACGACATCCGCGGCGGGCGCACCGTCCTGGAACAGATCACCGAGGAGATCCAGCGGCGCGGCCGGATGATCCTCGTGCTGTCCGAGGCGAGCATGGCCAGCAACTGGGTGGCCACCGAGATCGGCCGCGCGGTGCGTGCGGAACGCGAGAGCGGCACCCGCAAGCTCTTCCCGATCCGCATCGTCGCGCACGAGCGCCTGCTCGACTGGGAACTCTTCGACGCCGACGCCGGACACGACCTCGCCCGCACCATCCGGGCCTACCACATCCCCGACTTCTCCACGGCCGCCAACCCGCTCACGCTCAGCGAGGCGGTCAGCCGGCTGGTGCGCGACCTGCGCCAGGACTGACCCGACTGACCCCCCACCGCCCGGGCGGCGGCAGGGGGTCGGGTCCGGGCCCGGTCCGGGTCCGGGTCCGGTCGGGTCGTGGTGGACGGTCGGGTCGGTCGGGTGGGTGATCAGTCGGGGTCGCCGACCGGGCCGCGGGCGGCCACCGTACGGGCCTGGCCGTCGTGCAGCCGGTAGGACAGCCCCACCACGGCCGCCTCGCCCGCCGCCACCTTGGAGGCGAGCACCTGGGAGCGCTCCAGCAGCAGGTCCACGGTCTGGCGGATGTGCTCGTCCACGATCGCGTCCGGGTCCTCGATGCCCGCCGCCCTGGCCGCCAGCACGCTCGGGGTCACCCGCTCCACCACGTCGCGCACGAAGCCGCCCGGCAGGCGCCCCTGGTCGAGCGAGTCCCGCGCCGCGGCCACCGCACCGCAGGAGTCGTGCCCCAGCACGACCACCAGCGGGCACTCCAGCACGCTCACGCCGTACTCGATGCTGCCCAGCGCCTCCGCCCCGGTGACGTGCCCGGCGGTACGGACCACGAACAGGTCGCCCAGCCCCCGGTCGAAGATGATCTCGGCCGCCAGACGCGAGTCGGAACAGCCGAACAGCACGGCGAAGGGCCGCTGTGCCGGAGCGAGGGCGGCCCTGCGCCCGGCGTCCTGGTTGGGGTGCTCCGGGCTGCCCGCGACGAACCGGGCGTTGCCCTCCAGCAGGACCCGCAGCGCCTGGTCGGGGCCGGATATCGGTGAGGAGATCATGCCAGCACCCTAGATCGGCGCTGGTGGGGATCGCACCAGGGGGGTCCGTCCGGCGTTCGTCCGCTGCCGTCCGGTGTCCGATGCCGTCCGGTGTCCGATGGCCGATGTCGTCCGCGGCCCCGGGGGCTGGGCGCGGGCTCAGAAGGCGTAGCGCACCCGCAGCCAGGGGGCGTGGCGCTCGATCAGCACCCCGAGCTCGGCCAGCGCGGCGGCCTTGGTCCGGGCCCGGTAGCGCACGTTCCAGGCGCCGTTGCCGGAGAGCTTGGGCTCCTGCAGCGCCGGACGCCACAGCACCTGCTCCGCCTTGGGATGCCAGCCGAGGTTGACCTCGTGCAGGTCCTGGTTGTGGGTCAGCATGATCACCTCGGCGGCCGCCTGCGCCTTGACCGCGGGCCCCAGCACGTCGTCCATCCGCCGCAGGAGCTCGGCCCAGTCGGCCTGCCAGCCGGGGCGCAGCACGACGGGGGAGAGGTTGAAGTGCACCTCGTACCCGGCGGCCAGGAAGTCGTCGGCGGCGCGCACCCGCTCGGGCACCGGGCTGGTGCGGACGTCCAGCAGCCGGGCGTCGGCCGGCGGCATGACGGAGAAGCGGATCCGGGTGCGCCCGCGCGGGTCCAGTTCCAGCAGGTCCCGGTTGACCCACTTGGTCGCGAAGGACGCCTTGGCGGTGGGCCACTGCCGGAACGCGGCGACCAGGTCGGCGGTGTTGTCGCACACCAGGGCGTCCACCGAGCAGTCGTTGTTCTCCCCGATGTCGTACACCCACGCCAGCGGGTCGCGCTGGTCGGGCACGCTCTTGCGGCCCTGGCGGGCGACGTGCCCGCCCAGGTAGCCGATGATCCGGTCGATGTTGGTGAACACCGTGATCGGGTTGGCGTAGCCCTTGCGCCGGGGCACGTAGCAGTAGGCGCAGGCCAGCGCGCAGCCGTTGGCCGAGCTCGGCGCGATCCAGTCCGCCGAGCGGCCGTTGGGCCGGGCCGTCAGCGACTTCTTCACGCCCAGGACCAGCACCTCGCGCTTGATCCGCGCCCAGCGCCGCACGTTGCCCGCGTTGCCGTGCAGCTGCGGGATCGCCCAGTGCGAGGGCACCTCGACGACCCGCGCCCCGGGGAAGCGCGCCAGCACCTGCCGTCCGCGCGGCGAGGCCAGGGCCGCCGGCTCGGCGTGGATCTCGCGGATGTCCAGCAGCGCGGCGGCGGTGGTGGCCGCGGCGGTGGCGGGCCGGGGGGTCGGGGCACCGGGGTCAGGGGTTCCGGGCGCGGCCGACACACCCGGCAGGCCCGGCATGCCGGGCAGCTGGGGCTGGTCGGTCACCGCGCGTCCCGCCCGGGGCCGGGGCGCCGTTCCGGTGCCGGCACCGGGACCGGTGCACGCGCCGGTCCCGGCGCCCGCTCCGCCAGGTCCGCGAGCACCTCCCGGGCCGCCCGCGCGCCCGAGGCCAGCGCCCCCTGGACCGAGGCGGTGGCCCGGTGGTCCCCGCACACGTACTGCCCCGGCGCCCAGCGCGCGCTCCGGCTGAGCGGCAGCGGCGCCGGCCCGGCCGGCAGCGCATCGGCGATCCGGTAGTCCGTCAGCGTCCGCCACCGCGAGGTGTCCACCCCGTACAGCTCACCGGCCCGCAACCGGGCCGCCCCCTCGTCCGCGTCCAGCCCCAGCACCGAGGTCGACACCAGCGCCCGCCCGTCCGGCGAACACCGCGGCACCACCTCCGACAGCACCACCGTGTTCAGCACCCGCCGATCCGCGTCCACCACCAGCGTCGGCTCGCGCAACGGACTCACCGGCGCCACGTGGTAGAACGTCGTCACCGCCCGCCCCGCCGGCACCGGCAGCCCCGGCAGCAGCCGCGCCGCCTGCGCCATCCCGGTCGCCACCACCACCGCGCCGCCCGCCCGCAGCACCGACCCGTCCGCCAGCAGCACCTCCTGCCGCCCCACCCGCTCCACCCGCGCCCCACACACCACCCGCCCCGCCGCCAGCCCCCGCGCCAACTGCCGCGGCACCGCACCGATCCCCTCCTGCGGCAGGCACAGGCTCCCGCGCAGCATGCTGCGCCACACCAGGTGGAACAGCCGGCTCGACGTCTCCAGCCCCTCCTCCAGGAACACCCCGGCCAGGAACGGCCCCAGCACCCCCTCGACGGTGCGCCGCGACACCCCGGCCGCCCGCAGCGCCCGCGCGGTGCTCACGTCCGGCGCCCGCTTCAGCACCCCGGCGGGCAGCACCGCGTCCCGCAGCCCCAGCAGCCCCAACGCCGGCACGTCACGCAGCGGCACCGCCCCGCCCGGGCGCAGCAGCTCCAGCGCCAGGCCCGGGCGCCGGGTCGGATCCACCACGGGGAACCGGCCGCGCCCGCCGGCCAGCAGGAAACCGGGCGTGAACGGGTGCAGCCGCAACGCCTTCAGGTCGACGCGCCGGCGCACCTGCGGATAGGCGGTGTTGAACACCTGGAACCCCCGGTCGAGCCGGAACCCCTGCACCACGTCGGTGCGCATCCGGCCGCCGACCTCGTCCCCGGCCTCCAGCACCAGCACGTCCCGCCCGGCCGCGGTCAGGTCCAGCGCGCAGGCCAGCCCGGCCGGGCCCGCCCCCACGACGATCACCTCGGCGGCGGTCTCCCGTCCCGTTCCCATGGCGGGCCGTCCTCTCGTTCCTCCTGCGGGCCGCGCTGCGCGTCCGCGGTCCTGCTGCGGTCCTTCCGGGGTCCTGCTGCGGTTCCTTCTACGGTTCCTTCTACGGTCCGCCGGGACGCGCACCGCGTCGTGCACCGGTCGAAACGTGCTTCGGATCCGCCCGGCGCCGTGGATTGGACCCGCCCCGCCCCGCCCCGCCCGGGTCCCGCCCCTCCTCGCCGGGCCGGCCCGGGGCGCCCTCCCATCCGTTCCGGCGGCGGCACCGAACATCAGGCACCGAACCACCAGGCACCGTCCTGCTGCGCCGGACACCGTCCGCCGGACACCATCGGGAGGCCCGCCATGCCCACCGTCGAACGCCGCATCACCGTCCACCGCCGGCCCGCCGACGTCCTCGACTACCTCGCCGACTTCGGCCACACCGAGCAGTGGGACCCGGGCACGCTCTCCTGCACCCGCCAGGACGACGGGCCGATCGCGGTCGGATCGCGCTGGACCAACGTCTCCCGCTTCCGCGGCCGCGCCACCTGGCTCGACTACCGCCTCGCCCGCCGCGACCCCGACCGCCTGGTGTTCATCGGCCGCAACACCACCGTCACCGCCATCGACGACATCACCGTCCTGCCCGCCGGCGGGTCCACCGTCGTCCACTACCGCGCCGACCTGCGCCTGAACGGCCTCGCCCGCCTCGCCGGACCCTTCCTGCGCCCCGCCTTCGAGCGCCTCGCCGACGAGGTCGCCCTGCGCCTGCCGCAGGCCCTCGCGGCCGGTGACCCGGCGGCGGGCGACCCCGTGGGGCGGTGACCCCGCGGGGCCGTCGGCCCGCCGGGTGCCGCGGCCCCTCATCGTGCGTCCCGCCACAACGCTGCGCAAACGATGCGAGTAGCCCTCCGGACCTCCACTACGCGACGGTCGCACTGTGGAGGAACCGGCACCGTGACAGCACTGATCGACCGCCCGGCCACCCGGCCGCCCGCGGACCAGGCCCCCGCCGACGGCGGGCGGGCCGCCCTGCGCACCCTGGCCGCACGCGTCGCCCACGGCGACGAACGGGCCTTCGAGGAGCTGTACGGCGCCACCGCCGGCGCCGTGCTCGGACTCGTCCTGCGGGTCCTGCGCGACCGCGCCCAGGCCGAGGAGGTCACCCAGGAGGTCTTCTGGCAGGTGTGGCGGGAAGCCGCCCGCTACCGCCCCGAACGCGGCGAGGTCCTGCCCTGGGTGCTGACCCTCGCCCACCGGCGCGCCGTCGACCGGGTCCGCTCCGCCCAGGCCGCCGCCGACCGCGACCGCACCGCCGCCCTGCGCGCCTACACCCCCGTCTTCGACGAGGTCGCCGACCAGGTCGAACGCGACCTCGAACGCGACCGGGAACGGGAACGCCTGCGCCGCGCCCTGGCCACCCTCACCGACGTCCAGCGCGAGTGCCTGCTGCTGGTCTACTTCGGCGGCCGCACCCAGGCCCAGGCCGCCCAGGACCTCGGCGCCCCCCTCGGCACCGTCAAGACCCGCATCCGCGACGCCCTGCTGCGCCTGCGCGCCCAACTCGCCGCCGACACGCCCGCCCACCAGGCGTAGGCCCGTGCCCACCCCCGCCCCCGGCCCCAGCCCCGTCCGTCACCGGTGCCACGGACAGCCGGCGACTGCCCGTGCCCACCCCACCGCCGCCCCCACCCCGGCCCGCCCGGCGAGCGTCGTGCACCGGCCGGCGCGTCCGGGTCCTCGCCTTCGCCCCGCCGACGTCCTCGGCCGTCCGGGCAGAGAGCCCGAGCCGTGCCGGGTCTCCGTCGGGCACCCCGGGTCGGCAGGCCCCCTGCGGCGGCCGGCTCACTCCCTCCGTCCCGTGCGGGTGTACGCATGGCCGGGCCCGGGGCGGGGGCCCGTCCGCGGGTCGGTCGGGCGGGTGACGGCCGACTCCGGGCCGGCCGTCGGCGGCCCGGCGCGTCGGCAGGCCGCCTCCCCGGTTCTGGTCCGCTGCCCGGGGCGTCGCCCCGGCACCGGCCCGGCCCGTCCGGCGTAGGCTCGCGCACGTGTCCGCCCCCGCCTCCGCCTCCGTCGGCCGGCCGTCGGCCGAGGCCAGCCTGACCACCGGTGCCCTCGCCCGCCGGCTCGGCGTCTCACCGACCACCGTCCGTTCCTGGGAACGCCGTTACGGCATCGGCCCGGCCCACCGGGACCCCGGGCGCCACCGGCAGTGGAGCCCGCGGGACGTCGCCGTGCTGGAGGAGATGTGCCGCCTGACGGCCCGTGGCGTCACCCCGGCCGAGGCCGCCCGCCTCGCCCTCGCCGTCGATACCGGCGCCGACGTCGACCGGCCCGCACCGCCCGCCGTCGCGGCCCCGTCCGCCGGGCCGACACCGTCCGCCACGCCCACGTCCACGTCCGCCACGTCCACGTCCGCCACGTCCACGTCCGCCGCGCCCAGGCCCGCCACCGGGACGGCGCCCGGCGGCCACACCCTGCCCGTCGGCACCGTACGACCCGAGTGCCGGGGCCTGGCCCGCGCCGCCGTCCGCCTCGACGCACCCGAACTCGCCCGGATCCTGCGCCGCAGCATCGAGGAGTTCGGCGCCGTCACCGCCTGGACGGACGTGATGATGCCCGCGCTGCGCGCCGCCGGCCGCAAGTGGGCCACCGAGGGCGAACGCTACGTCGAGGTCGAGCACCTGCTGTCCTGGCACGTCGCCGCCGCGCTGCGCCGCGCCGCCGACCGGGCCGAGCCGCCGCAGGGGCCGGCCGTCCTGCTCGCCGGCATGCCCACCGAACTGCACGCCCTGCCGCTGGAGGCGCTGGCCGCCGGGCTGGCTGAACGGGGGCTGCCGTTCCGGATGTTCGGCCCGGCGCTGCCGCCCGAGGCACTGCTGGAGGCGGTGCGGCGCACCGGGCCGCCGGCCGTGCTGCTGTGGTCCCAGGTCGCCCGCACCGCCGACCGGGCGCTGGCCCGTCGCGTCGCCCAGACCAGCTGGGGCCCGCACGGCGCCCGGATACACCCCGCCCTCCTCATCGCCGGCCCCGGCTGGACCGCCCCCCGCCGCCCCCCGGGCGCCCTGCACCCCCGGGACCTGCCCACCGCCCTCGACCAGCTGCAGAACCTGCTCCGCTGACCCCTGCCGCCGCAGGCCCCGGACGGCTCCTGACGTGTCGAAGCGGAGCCGGTGAGCCTCGGCGCCCGGGCCGTGGGGCCGGCGAACCGGCGTGCACTCTTGGGCGGTGCGGGCGGTGCGGGCGGTGCGGGCGGTGTCAGGGGGATCGGCTTTGATGTGGCTGTGCCTGTTTCTGACCTGATCCGCCAGTTGCCCGAGATCTCCCTCGTCCGGGACCGTTCGCGTGCCATGGCGATGCTGGACGCCATTCTGAGCCCGGAGTGGGGGGACCGGTACTTCTCGTTCGACTCCCGTTGGTCGCCGACGGAGGAGATGGCCTCGATGCGCGACGGCTCCGGCAACGAGTACTCGATCGTCTTCTCACCGGCAGGCGCCTATGCCCGCGGTTTCGATCACGAGTCGCCGATGACCCCGTATCGGGTGACGCCTCCGGCGCCGTGGCCGGGCCTGTTCGACGGGGTGCCGGAGGCACTCCGCGCGCACGTCGCGGAGCCCGCCTTCAGCGACCACGGGACACCCCGGGCGACGGTGTGCTTCTGGCGCGAACGATCCGACGGTGCGTGGAGGGCGGGGGCCGTCGAGCCCCTACCGGAGGGCGTGGAGGACGACGGCAGCGCCGAGTGGTTGTTCGACGTGCTGCTGGACGGCCGTCCCGAGGCGTATCAGCGGTTCGCTGAGGAGTACTACGAGGTGGCGGTCGACATCGCGGCCGTCCGGCACGTCTACGCCCTGCGCCCTCTCACCCGGCGCGTCGTGTCCTTGCTGAACCCGGAACCGGACACTACCCACCTGGCGGAGGACGTCGCCCAGATCGGATATCCGGTCGGATATCCGGCTCAGGAGTGACGGTTCGCCCCGGGATCGTCGGAGTGGAGGCCGCGCGAACTCACATGACAGCTGCGGCCGGCTCGGTGATCCTTTGCCGATGGCCACGGAACCGGACCTGCTCCGTCTGACCATCGTCTGCCCACCGCCCGGCGAGGGCGGCTGGGCTACCCGTGGCCGTAGCCGGGCGACCCGCCGTTCACGGGAACGGCGGGAAGATCGCTGGGTATAGTGCAGGCGTTTCGGGGGGCCGACGGCGGGAGTCCGTCGACGTGGCGCGCCACCTCACGGTCGCGGACAGCCAGGACGCTGCGGGAGCCCCGATGACCCGTATCGCCGAGGAGGCCGCCCCATGGAACCCGTCACGCTGATCACCGGTGGTTCGACCGGAATCGGCGCCGCCACCGCCCGCGTCCTGCTCGGGCAGGGCCACCGCGTGGCCGTCACCGGACGTGACACGGACAAGCTGGCCGCCTTCGCCGCCTCGGCCGGAGCGGGCGAGCGGCTGCTGACGATCACCGGCGACGCCGGCGACGAGCACGACGTCGCCTCCGCCGTGCGCCGCGTGGTGGACGCGTGGGGCCGGCTGGACAACGTCATCGCCAACGCCGGTTTCTCGCTACCCGGCAACCTGGAGAGCCACGCGCCCGAGGACATGCGCGCGATGGTCCTCACCAACGTCCTGGGCCCGGCCCTGCTGGTGCGGGAGACCCTGCCGCACCTCAGGGAGTCCAAGGGCCGGATCGTGATCATCGGTTCGGTCGCCGGGGTGCGCAACACGCCCGGCAACCTGTACTCGGTCACCAAGTGGGCCGCGCACGCGCTGGCCGAGAACACCCGGCTGCTGGTCGGCAAGGACGGAGTCGGCGTGACCGTCGTCGCCCCCGGGGTGGTGGACACCCCGTTCTGGGACGAGCGCGGCGGCACCCCCGACGCCTCGCCGGCGATGACCCCCGAGCAGATCGCGAACACGATCGCCTTCGCCCTCGACCAGCCCGCGGGCGTCGACATCAACCACATCACCATCCGGCCGACCGGGCAGCTCGGCTGACACCGCGTCCGCTGGCGCGCAGGACGTCGGACCGGCCGACTTCCTGCGCCGCCCTCCTGGCGGGCCCTCGCCCCCTGGGGCCCCTCGTCCCCCTGGGAGCCCGGGAGGAATATGTCGATCGGTCTACATATTCGGCGCCGAGGGGGGAGTGGGGCCGGTCGTCACTCGCCTGCCGCCGGGTGCGGCACGGCCTCCAGGGCTGCCACCAGGTCCGGGAGGGTGCCCGTGGCGAGGGCGAGGGTGAGGTGGTCGTGGTAGTCGCGGCTGTGGACGATCAGTCCGTCGCGCACCCGCAGCACCTGGACGTTGGCGGCCTCGAAGCGTTGCCCGCTCACCCGGTTGTGCACCTCGTAGTCCCACTCGGCGACGACCACCTCCGGATCGTCCGTCTCGCGGACCAGCACGTTCTTCGGGGTCAGCTGCAGCGGTGAGTGTGCGGCGACCTCCGCGAACCGCGCCTCGAGCGTGGCCCGCCCCTCGAACCGGCGTGGCCCGACGGGGGCGAGGGCGGTCTCCACCACGGTGTCCTCGGCGTAGAGCTCGCCCAGTTCCGTGAGCCGTCCTGCGGTGATGCCGTCGAGCAGGGCGTGGAAGGCCTCGCGCGGTGACCGCGTTTCAGACATGATCAACCTCCGGTACGATCCGTCGCTGGAATCGGACTAGCAACTCCGTTTCGACGATACGGACTGGCGACTCCGCTTGTCCAGGGGTGGCGTCGCCGGACCGTCGCGATCTGTGGAAGAGGGTGGACGGCATGACCGGCGCTCAGGAGCGCCCGCTGCGGGCGGACGCGGCCCGTAACCGCGCCAGGTTGCTGGACGTCGCCACGGAGGTGTTCACCACCCGTGGCGTCGCCACGCCGACCGAGGAGATCGCCCGGGCCGCCGGGGTCGGCGTCGGCACGCTCTTCCGGCACTTCCCGACCAAGGAGGCCCTGCTGGAGGCGGTGATGGTCCGCCGGCTCGAGACCATCGCCGCCCGCACCGCGGAACTGACCGCCGGTGCCGAGCCCGCCGAGGCCTTCTTCGACGGCTTCCGCCTGGTGATCGACCAGTCCGCGGGCAAGGACGAGTTCACCCAGGCGCTCGCCGCGGCCGGGGTGGACGCGCACGCCTCCCTGCGGGAGTCGAGCGGGGCGATCCGGGCGCAGCTCGCCGAACTGCTGGCCGGGGCGCAGCGGGCCGGGGCGGTCCGCCCGGAGCTGGGCCTGCCGGAGCTGATCGCCCTGCTGGTGGGCGTCGGCGCGACGATGGAGCAGCTCGGCCCGGACCGGGAGGCCCGCGAGCGGATCTTCGAGGTGGTCTTCGACGGGCTGCGCCCGCGTTGAGCTGTCGGTGTGGGAAGGCGGTGTGAGAAGGCGGTGCGGGAAGGCGGCGCGAGAAGTCGGCTCCGTCGACTTCTCGCGCGTTTCGGGCCGAGGCCCCGCCGGACGGGCGGTGGCCGGTCCGTGGATTTCCGGTGCCGCGTGGTGCGGGCCGTCGACGACGGGGGAGCTGTGGTGCTGCAGGTTCTGTACGACGGGAAGTGCGGGGAGACCGAACTCTCCGGGACGCGCCCGGCGCTCCTGGCGCTCGGGCGGCAGCTGCGGGGGGCGGCGGGGACCTGCGACCTCGCGGAGAGCGGGAACCCCTCTCCCTACGAGAGGTCGCTGTCGCAGATCGCGTTCCGGGAGGATCCGGAGCGCGAGGGCGCCTCGATCGTCACGGAGGGCCCGGTCCTGTGGATCCGGGGAGGGCGGGAGGCCCTCGACCTGCTCGCCGAGAACATCGAGGACTTCGCCGCCGAGGCGGACGCCACCGCCCACTGCCACGTCGAGTACCAGACGTACGACTACATCGCGTCGGACTCGGACCCGCTGGTGATCACGTTCACCAGGTGAGTGAGGCAGGCGAGGTGGGCGAGGCGGGCCGGGTGGAGGCCGCGGGGGGTCACCGGCGGTCGGCGGACCGGTAGAGGCTCGCGAGCACCCACCCGTCGGCCGGCGGCCGGGGGCGGCTGAACACCGCGGAGACCCCGGCCTGCGTCCGGACGGCGAGCTGGTCGTCGAAGGTCAGGGCGTCGTCGTCCCGCCATCGGCAGCCGGTCCGCCGGAGCCCGTCGAGCACCGCCTCGCGGGTCGGGGCCTCGATCACCTCGGTCGCTTCGGTCGACCCGGTGGCCCCGCGGCCCGCCGTGCCGGCGCGGGAGGGGGCTGCGAACCTGCCCGCGGTGTCCACCGCGTCGAAGCCGAGCAGGTGCACCAGCCCGTCGGGACCGGCCCACACCTCCAGGCTGCCGTCCTTGACGCCGGCGTCCCCGTCCTCGGCGGTCCGCACCGCCGCCGGGGCGCCCAGGGCGGTGCCGCCGCCCAGCAGGAGGTCCGCCTCCCTGCCGGGCATGCCGAGCCTGAACGGGCCGATCTCACCCGTGGCCGCGAAGGAGATCATCGAATCGAGAAGGGAGTCCACCAGTGGGAGGGTAGCGGCGAAGTCCACCGGTCCTGCAGCGAGTTTCCGGCGGCGGACGGGGGCTTCGGTGCGCAGGAAGTCGGCCGGGTCGACTTCCCGCGCACCGGCGCGAGGGGCGTCTCAGCGCGACGGGAACGGGGACAGGTCCCGGTCCCATGCGTCGGCCGCCCGCAGCAGTGCGTCGTCGCCGCAGTCCAGCTCGACGGCGAACCGGTAGAGGTCGAAGCCCTCGTCCTCGTCGTCGCTCCCGTCCCCGTCCTGGCACTGCCACGGAGGTGCGGCCTCCAGCGACAGGTGGACGTGCAGCAGCGACCGGCCGCCGGAACGCCCGGCCAGGCTGAAGGCGAGGTTCGGCTCCAGGAAGGTCAGGCTCGGCGACGGTTCGCCGTCCGGGTCGGGCACGGTCACGGCCACCCTGCCCGCGGCGACGGCGCGCAGCCAGCGCGACAGGCCGCGGCACTCGTCGGTCAGCAGGGACGGGTCCTGGAACGACCACCGGCCGGTCGGCGTCGCCACCTGGCCCTGGATGACGAGCCAGTTGTCGTCGTAGGGATCGCCGCTCGTCGCGGAGAACTGGTAGCGCAAGGGCCGCAGCTCGACGGCGGACTGATGACTCGCAAGCAGCACCGCCACAGGATGGCACGGGCGTTCGCCCCGAGGGCCGCCGGGCGGCGGTGCGGCCGGGGAAATATGCAGACCGGTCTACATGGTGTGTGGGAGTTGTGGGGGTGCGGGGTGGCCTGTGGGTGGGCCCTATTACGCTGGGACGGGTCCGAACGATCCCCGGACCGTCGGCCGGGTGTTCGATCGGCGGGGCGGGGAAGCCGGCTCGGGCTGACGACGAGGGAACTTCACGGGGGGCAGGAGCATGGCCGAGGACCGGACGGACGCCGGGTACGGCGCCCACGGGTACGGGGACCAGGGCTACGCGGCCCACGGGCACGGGGACCAGGGTTACGGCGGTCACGCCTACGGAGCGCACGCCCACCCCGGGTACGCGGACCAGGCCGAGGACGTCACCCCCGTCGGGGGCGGGACCGGGGACGGGCCGGCGCCGCGCCGCTCGGCGGGGCGCCGGGTGTGGATGGTCGCGCTCGGCGGGGCGTTCGCCGGGCTGCTGGCGGCCGGGGGCATCGGCGCGTACAACCTGGTGAGCGCCGTGACCGGCGGGACCGCCGCGGGCGACTCCCGGCAGCAGGAGCCCACCGCCGCGGTCCGCTCCGCGCAGCCGCCGCCCACCGGTGAGCAGGCCGCGGCCGTGGCGAAGGAGTTCCTGGCCGCCTGGAGCCGCGGCGACGTCGCGGCCGCGGCCGCCCTGACCGACCGCCAGGAGGCCGCGCGCTCCGCACTGGCGTCCTTCCGCGAGACGGTCAAGGCCCGCACCTTCACCCTGACCGGGACGGGCCCGGCGCCCGCCGGCACGCCCAGCGAGCCGGCGCTCGCCTTCCGGGCGAAGGCGGAGTTCGACGGCACGGCCGGCGCCTGGGAGTACGACGGTGCGCTGAGCGTGGTGCGGGCGGCGGACGGGCGGGTCGTCGTGCGGTGGGCGCCGAACGTGCTCCACCCGCACCTGGACCCGGGGGAGACGATCGCCCTGCGCCCGCTGCCCACCCCGGTGGTGAAGCCGGTCGACCGCAACGGCAAGTCCCTGGAGGCCTTCCCCTCGCTGCGCACGGTGCTGCCGCAGATCACGCCGGCCGACGGGGCGTCCGCCGTCACCGGGCAGGCCGTGGTGATCGCGGACGCCGCGGGCGCGCGGCAGCCCGAGCAGCTGTTCGTGCTGACCCCGCCGAGCGCCCCCGAGATCAGGCTCACCCTGGACGCCGGTCTCCAGCAGGCCGCCGAGGAGGCGGTGAAGCAGCAGGCCGCCGGCGGCAAGCCGGCCTCGCTGGTGGCCGTCCAGCCGAGCACCGGCAACATCCTGGCGATCGCCTACTCCTCGCAGGACGGCTTCAACCGCGCCGTCGGCGGCGGGCAGGCACCCGGTTCGACGATGAAGGTGATCACCTCCGCCGCCCTGCTGGAGGCCGGGCTGAGCCCGGACAGCGCGGCACCGTGCAAGGAGACCACCGCCTCCCCGAAGCTCTGGCACAACGACGAGCCCGGGGACTTCCCCGGCTACACGCTCACCGACGACTTCACCCGCTCCTGCAACACCGGCTTCATCGACAAGGGCCTGGAGAAGCTGCAGCTCGGCACGGTGCCCAGCGTCGCCCGCGACCAGTTCGGCCTCGGCCTGGAGTGGCACATCGGCATCCCCAGCCGGGACGCCACCATCCCGGTGCCCAGGAACGGGGACGAGGCGGCCGCCACCTACATCGGCCAGGGCCGGATCCAGGTCAACTCGCTGGCGATGGCGTCGGTGGCGGCCACCGTGCAGAGCGGGACGTTCCGCCAGCCCGTGCTGCGCACGGACGCCAAGCGCGTGACGGCCCCCGGCCGGCTGCCCGAGGGCGTCGCCCAGGGCCTGCGGGCGATGATGGCCAAGACCGCCACCCAGGGCACCGCCCGGGCCCCGATGTCCGGACTGACCGGCCAGATCGGCGCCAAGACCGGCACCGTCGAGGCCGGCCCGGGCAAGGACACCAACAGCTGGTTCATCGCCTACCGCGGCGACCTGGCGGTGGCCGCCGAGGTCGAGGGCGGCGGCCACGGCAACAGCGCGGCGGGCGTCGCCGCCGCCCAGGTGCTGAAGGCCGGCGGCGGCCGGGGCTGACGGCGGCAGGGGGAGCCTTGGCGGCCGATCCGGTCCCCGGGGTGCCCGGTCCGGGCCCGCCGGGCTTCGAGGCCGATGCTCCCTGACGCCGAGGGTCGCCCGCGCCGCGATCCGGGCACCGCGGCACTCCGACGCCCCGGCGTCGCGCGGAGCCGTCCGTCGGGGCCCGGTGGACGAAGGCGCCCGGACCGCGGGCGATGACCCGCGAAATCCGACGGGCGGGGGCAATCCGCTCCGGCCCCGGCGACGAATCAGGGAGCAGGAAGGCGCCCCGGCGCCGTGCGGGCTCCGGACCGTTCCCCGGACGAGACGGTCCGCCGCCCCCGTGAGGCTCCGGGGACCGGCCGTCCGCTGCTGGGTGCGGGCGGCCGGGCCGCTGCCGGTGCGACGCGGCGGTCGCCCTCCCGGGCCGGAGAACGGCCCTGTGGTGTCGGATCGCGGGTGTCGGTGCCTGTGCCCCGCCGGGTGGCCCCCGGCGGGGCACAGGCGTTTCCGGCCGCCCGGGGGTGAGGGAGCGGGGTGCGGTCC
The DNA here is from genome assembly GCF_044768035.1 of Kitasatospora sp. NPDC101176. NCBI lineage: Bacteria > Bacillati > Actinomycetota > Actinomycetes > Kitasatosporales > Streptomycetaceae > Kitasatospora > Kitasatospora sp. NPDC101176. Next base: position 310,021 of record NZ_JBIWPA010000003.1, on the reverse strand, counting down.
CCGACTACCGGGGGTTGATCGTCGGGGACCGCGGTCCGGGGCCGGCGCGCGCCCCGTCCGCGGGGCGGAGGGGGCGGGAGCGGGACGGCGCCGTGCCGGTGAGCGCCTCGGCGGCCGGGCCCGTACCGGCCACGGGGGCCGCCCGCCGCATCGCTCACACTCCGCATTCGGCCGCCGCCCGCCCCCGGACGGGTGCGACCTCCGGAAGACCCCCGATCGGGTGAGGCGGGCCGGCAGCCGACGACGCGGCGGTTCGGCCGCCCGGAGGTGCCGGACGGGGCCGGGTCGCCCCGGCGCGTTCACCCGTGCCGGTGAATTCACCGCCCGTCAGGGTCCGGCGGGCGGGCGGCTGTCCGACGGTATCGAAGGAACGCGACGGGGCGGCCGGACCGGGACGGGGACGGAAGGAACCACCGGACAGCAGACGGCCCGTGCGACCCGACCACCACCGCCCGACCACCACCGCCCGACCGCCCGACACCCCGCACCCCCGCGAACGGAGCACCGCCGTGACCGTCCCCCGCCTGTCCCGCGCCGCCGGCACGCTGCTGCTGGCCGGCGTCCTCGCCGCCTGCTCCAGCTCCTCGACGAAGCCCGCCCAGCCGACCACCGCGGCCGCCTCCCCGAGCGCGGCGACGGGCAGCCCGAGCGCCGGGACGCCGTCCCCGACCACCACGGCTGCCTCCCCGAGCGTCTCGCCCAGCCAGGCCAACGGCGTCACCCACGTCGCCATCAGGAACTTCCAGTTCGAACCCGCCGCCCTCACCCTGGCCCCCGGCACGACCTTCACCGTCACCAACCAGGACAGCACCGCCCACACCCTCACCGCCGACGACAAGAGCTTCGACTCCGGCACCATCGCCCCCGGCGCCACCGCCACCCTCACCGCACCGCAGCAGAGCGGCGCACACCCCTACATCTGCACCATCCACCCGTTCATGCACGGCACCCTCACCGTCTCCTGACCCCGGCCACCCGGAAGGAACCCGCCGCCACCGTGGCCACCCCCACCCCGCCCCCCAGGCTCCTGCCGCTGCTCCTGCGTCTGGTCGCGGCCGCCGGACTCGCCGTCGACGCCGCCGTGCACGCCCGCCTCGCCGACCAGTACGACGCCGTCTCCGCGAGCATCAGCCAGGGCACCCTGTTCCGCATCGAGGCCGGCGCCGCCGCGCTCGCCGTCCTCCTCGTCCTGCTCTGGCGCCACCGGGCCGGAGACCTCTACGCCCTGGTGGTCGCCGCGGCCGGCCTGGCCGCCCTCCTGCTCTACCGCTACGTGGACGTCGGGGAGCTCGGCCCGCTGCCGAACATGTACGAACCCGTCTGGTTCACCGACAAGACCCTCACCGCCTGGGCCCAGGCCGCCGCCGTCCTGGCCCTCGCCACGCTGTTGGCCCTGCGCCACCGGGCCGCCCGGCACCCCGCCCCGCCGTGACCGGCCCCGGCGCCCCGCCCCCGCCGCGGCCGGCCGACGGGGTCAGGTGCGCTGGAAGGCGTGGTGGTGGCCGATCGGGGTGAAACCGCGGCGCCCGTACCACCCGCGCGGCCAGTCCTGCGCGTCCGCGGTGAGGAAGCGGGTGGTGCAGCCGGCGTCCGCGGCCATCCGCAGGGCGGTGGCCAGGACCGCGTCGGCGTGGCCGCGCCGCAGGTGGGCCCCGGCGGTGACGAGGTCCTCGACCTGGGCGACGCCCGCCGCCGGGTCCAGGTAGAGGTCGGCCCAGGACGCGACCTCGCCGTCGTCCGCGAGAGAGGCGAGGAAACGGACGACGGCCGCGCCCCGCGGACGCGCCGCACGCCGCTCGACCAACTGGCGCAGCAGCTCGCCGTCCGCGTCGGGCAGGAACCGGCCCCAGCTGCGCCCGACGGGCTCCCACAGCTCCCCGAGGCCCACCTCCCGCGCGGACCGGACGGCCCGCGGCACCGGCCCCGTGTGCAGCATGACGAGGTACCGGGAGTGCGAGTACCCGGCCCCGGCCAGCGGCTGCGCGCACGCCCGCGCGACCTCGTCGTCCAGGACGGAGACCACCCGGTAGGGCAGCCCGCCCAGCACCTCGTCCGCCAGGGCGGGCAGCGCCCCGGGGGCGACCGTCCGCAGCGTCCCGTCGACGACCAGCCGGTTGTTCGCGTAGGAGAGCGCGAAGTCGTCGTCGAAGACGGCGAACCCGCCGGGCACGTCGACGGTGCGGCGGGCCTGGCGCCGGGCGAAGGTGGACAGGAAGGCGTTGATCCGCTCCAGCTCGGGACTCGACATGACGCCGACCCTAGGAGCCCGGACCCGTCCCTGGGGCCGATTCCAGCCCTTCAGCCCCCGACCCCCGACCCCCGACCCCCGCCCAATCCCCGGCCCCGGCCGCTCCGAATACCCGGGCGGCGCCCCCGGGCCTGGCGGGGCCCGGGGACACGCCGTCCCCGGGGGGCCGCACGAGAGGAGCCGCAGGTGGACGAGCCGACCCCGACGCGACCGCTGCGCTGCCTGGTCACCGGCGCCACCGGCTACATCGGCGGACGCCTGGTGCCCGAACTGCTCGCCGCCGGCCACCGCGTGCGCTGCCTGGCCCGCGACCCCGGACGGCTGCGCGACCAGCCCTGGCGGTCCGAGGTGGAGGCCGTCGCCGGCGACGTCACCCGCCCCGACACCCTGCACGGCGCCTTCGACGACATCGACGTCGCCTACTACCTGATCCACTCCCTGGGCACCGGACCGGGCTTCGAAACCCTTGACCGGCACGCCGCCCAGGCCTTCGCCGCGGCCGCCCGCACCGCCGGCACCCACCGCATCGTCTACCTCAGCGGCCTGCTGCCCGCCGGCGTCGCCGAACGGGACCTCTCCGCCCACCTGCGCTCGCGCGCCGAGGTGGGCCGCCTGCTGCGGGCCGGCGGCGTCCCCACCGCCGAACTGCGGGCCGCGGTGATCATCGGCTCCGGCTCCGCCTCCTTCGAGATGCTGCGCCACCTCACCGAACGCCTCCCGGCGATGGTCACCCCCCGCTGGGTCGACACCCGCATCCAGCCGATCGCCGTCCGCGACGTCCTGCACTACCTGGTGGGCGCCGCCACCCTGCCCCCCGACGTCGACCGCCCCTTCGACATCGGCGGCCCCGATGTCCTCACCTACCGCCTGATGATGCGCCACTACGCCGAGGTCGCCGGCCTGCCCCCACGGCTGATCGTGCCGGTGCCGGTGCTCACCCCGGCCCTGTCCAGCCACTGGGTCGGCCTGGTCACCCCCGTCCCGGGCTCGCTCGCCCGCCCGCTGGTGGAGTCGCTGCGCCACGAGGTGGTGTGCCGCGAGCACGACATCGTCCGCTGGGTGCCCGACCCGCCCGGCGGCCTGACCGGCTTCGACCGGGCCGTCGAACTGGCCCTGCGACGCATCCAGGACGCCCAGGTCGCCACCCGCTGGTCCTCCGCCTCCCCGCCCGGCGCCCCCAGCGACCCGCTGCCCACCGACCCCGACTGGGCCGGCGGCAGCCTCTACCAGGACCTGCGCCGGCGCCGGGTGGCCGCCGACCCCGCCGCCCTGTGGCGGGTGGTGGAAGGCGTCGGCGGCGAGAACGGCTGGTACTCGCTGCCCGTCGCCTGGACGCTGCGCGGGCTCCTGGACCGCCTGGCCGGCGGCGTCGGCCTGCGCCGCGGCCGCCGCGACCGCCACCGGCTGCGGGTCGGCGACGCGCTCGACTTCTGGCGCGTCGAGGAGATCGAACCCGGCCGCCTGCTGCGGCTGCGCGCCGAGATGCGCCTGCCCGGCCTGGCCTGGCTCGAACTGCGGGTCACCCCCGACGGCGACGGCGGCGCGCTCTACCAGCAACGGGCGCTGTTCCACCCGCACGGACTGGCCGGCCACCTCTACTGGTGGTCGATCGCCCCCCTGCACACCCTGGTGTTCGGCGCCATGGCCCGCAACATCACCGCCCGCGCCGGCCAACCCGACTGACACCCCGAACATCTGACGCACCGTCATCCCGTCCCCGCGCCGCCCCCGACACGCCCGGGCCCACCCGCCCCGTGGCCCCGCACCCCATCCCGTGCCTAGGCTCACCCAATGAAGCTGCGGATGACACGACTGGACGCCATCGACCGGGCCCTGTTCGACCGCCTCGCCGCCGCCCCCCTGCACGGGGCCCGCCCCTGGCTGCGCGCCCTGAGCCGGGCCGCCGACCACGGGGTGCTGTGGACGGGCACCGCCGCCGTCCTCGGCGCGACCGGGGGGCGCAGCGGACGCCGGGCCGCCCTGCGGGGCCTGGGCGCGCTCGCCCTGGCCTCGCTGACCGCCAACACCGTCGCCAAGCACGCCACCCGCCGGCCCCGCCCGCTGCTGGACCAGGTGCCCGCGGTGCGCCGCCTGGTGCGCCAGCCCGTCACCACCTCCTTCCCCTCCGGCCACTCCGCCTCGGCCGCCGCCTTCGCCACCGCGGTGGCCATCGAGTCCCCGCTGCTGGGGGCCGCCGTCGCCCCGGTCGCCGCCGCGGTCGCACTCTCGCGCGTCTACACCGGCGTGCACTACCCCGGCGACGTCCTGGCCGGGGTCGCGCTCGGCACCGCCGCCGCCGTCCTGACCCTGCGCTGGTGGCCGCGCTCGGTGGACGTGCCGCCGCCCGCCGCCCCGGCCCGGCGCCCGGCCCCGGCCCTGCCGGGCGGGCGCGGCCTGGCGGTGGTGGTCAACGCCGGCTCCGGCAACGGCTCCCCGCTCGGCACCGACCCCGAGGAGGAGGCCGCCCGGCTGCGCGCCCTGCTGCCCGAGGCGGACGTGCGGCTGTGCGGGCCCGACGACGACCTGGCGGCGATGCTCGCCGGGGCCGCCGAGCGCGCCGCCGAGGCCGGCGGCGCGCTCGGGGTGTGCGGCGGCGACGGCAGCGTCAACCTGGCCGCCGCCCTCGCCGTCGAACGGGGCCTGCCGCTGGCGGTCTTCCCCGGCGGCACCCTCAACCACTTCGCCCTCGACCTGGGCGCCACCACCCACCGGGACACCGCGGACGCCGTCCAGGCCGGCCACGCCGTCGCCGTCGACCTCGGCCTGGCCGCCGACGACACCGAGGTGCGGGTCTTCGTGAACACCTTCAGCCTCGGCATCTACCCCGAACTCGTCCGCCGGCGCGAGAAGTTGGAGGGACGCATCGGCAAGTGGCCGGCCCTGGCGGCGGCCGTCGCGAGCCTGCTGCCGAGCGCCGAACCCGTCACCGTCCACGCCGGCGGCCGGCCCCGCCGGCTGTGGCTGCTGTTCGCCGGCAACGGCGCCTACGACCCGCCCGGCTTCGCCCCCACCCACCGCGCCGCCCTCGCCGACGGCCACCTCGACATCCGGGTCGTCGACGCCGGCCACCCCTTCGCCCGCACCCGCCTGGCCGCCGCCTTCCTCACGGGCACCCTGCACCGCTCCCGCGTCTACCAGTCCGTCCGCCTCGGCGCCCTGGACCTCGACTCCCTCGGCGACGCCGACCGCATCGCCGTCGACGGCGAGAGCGTGCCCGCCAAGGGCGCGCTGCGGCTGTCCAAGGCCCGCGCCGCGCTCACCGTCTACCGGCCCCCGCGCACCGCCTGAACCGGGCGTACGGCCTGGTCCGGGCCCGGTCGGGGGCCTGGACCGGGGGCCTGGACCGGGCATCCAATCCATCGCGCCCCGCGGCTCCGAAGATCCGGTGCGGCCGGCGGACCCCCGCCGCCGGCCGCACCCGCGCGCACCCCCGCCCGCACCCCGCCGCGCCCCCGACCCGACCGCACGAGGCCCCGATGAGCACCGCCGTCGTCCTGTTCACCCAGGACCTGCGCCTGCACGACAACCCCGCCCTGCACGCCGCCCGCACCCGCGCCGACCAGGTCGTCCCGCTGTTCGTGCGCGACCCCGCCGTCGACCGGGCCGGCTTCGCCGCCCCCAACCGCCAGGCCTTCCTCGCCGACGCCCTCGCCGACCTCGACCGCGCCCTGCGCGCCGCCGGCTCCCGCCTCGTCCTGCGCCACGGCGACCCCGCCGAACAGACCGCCCGCCTGGCCACCGAATGCGGCGCCGACACCGTCCACGCCAACGCCGGCGTCTCCGCCTTCGCCACCCGCCGCGAACACGCCCTGCGCCGCGCCCTCGGCGAACGCCTCCACCTGCACGACGGCGCGCTCACCGTCGTCCCGCCCGGCCGCGTCACCCCCGCCGGCCGCGACCACTACGCCGTCTTCACCCCCTACCACCGCGCCTGGCAGCAGGCCGTCCGGCGCACCGTCCTGCCCGCCCCGCGCACCCTCACCACCCCCGACGGCCCGGCCGGCGACCCGCTGCCCACCGCCCCCGCCGGCACCTCACCCGGCCTGCCCCCCGGCGGCGAGAGCGCCGCCCGCCGCCGCCTGCGCACCTGGGACCCGACCCCCTACGCCGACCTGCACGACGACCTCGCCGCCGACGCCACCTCCCGCCTCTCGCCCTACCTGCACTTCGGCTGCCTGTCCGCCACCGAGGTCCTGCACCACGCCGCCCGCTCCGACACCCCCGGCGCCGCCGCCCTGATCCGCCAACTCGCCTGGCGCGACTTCCACCACCAGGTCCTCGCCGCCCGCCCCGACACCGCCCACCACGACTACCGCCCCCGCCCCTACGCCTGGTACGACGACGAACACGAACTGCGGGCCTGGCGCGAGGGCCGCACCGGCTACCCGATCATCGACGCCGCCATGCGCCAACTCGCCCACGAGGGCTGGATGCACAACCGCGCCCGCCTGCTCACCGCCTCCTTCCTCACCAAGACCCTGCGCCACGACTGGCGCCCCGGCGCCGACCACTTCCTCTCCCTGCTCGTCGACGGCGACGTCGCCAACAACCAGCTCAACTGGCAGTGGGCCGCCGGCACCGGCACCGACACCCGCCCCAACCGCGTCCTCAACCCGCTGCGCCAGGCCGACCGCTACGACCCCGACGGCACCTACGTGCGCCGCTGGCTGCCCGAACTCGCCGACGTCCCCGGCCGCGCCGTCCACCGCCCCTGGGACCTCGCCCACCGCCCCGCCGACTACCCGGCCCCCCTGCTGCCCCCCGACGCCCTCACCGCCCGCATGCACGAAACCGCCTGAGCCCCGGCCGCCCCGGCCGGCTGCCGGTCATCAATGCCCTGGTCGGACGGGCTCCGCGCAAGGCAGGACGCGACCATGCGCCACGCCCACGAGGACCCCGAGCTGCAGGCTCTCGTCCGCCGCTACGTCACGCCCGACCGGCGCTACCCCAGACTCGACGGCAGCCTCCTGCGCATGACCGGGCACGAACGCGCGGACGCCGCACGCCAGCTCGGCGAGGCCGCCGCGGACATCACGCCGAATGAACTGGCCGTCCTGCTCGAAGGCGGCTGGCGTGAGCGCAGGACCGCGGCCCGGCTCATCGCCGCCGCCCGCAGGACCGGGTTCCGCGAACCCCTCGGCGAACTGCTGCTCGCCACAGCTGCGCGCCGCGGACCGCGGACCGGAGCCCAGGGCAAACGTCACGTAGTCCGGTCCCGGGAACCAGCACCGTCGCTTGATCGTCCCTGATGGCATGCCGTCAGTTCTCATTCTCGGAATCGACCCGCACGCGGTGCCCGGCATGGACGGGGCCGTCATCCGTGCGGCCCTCGACCAGGAGCTGACACGGTTCGGCGGCCACGCCATCGACGCGTCCATGGCGCTCATCGCGTTGGACGAGTCGGCCGAGTCCACGATGGTCACCGCACTGTCCGAGCGCGAGTGGGACGTCGTCGTCATCGGCGGCGGAATCCGCAAGCCGGAACCACTTCTGCCGCTGTTCGAGCAGGCCGTGAATCTGGTCCGGCGGCATGCGCCGAAGGCCGCGATCGCCTTCAACACCAGCGGAGGCGACAGCTTCGAAGCGGCCAAGCGGTGGCTGTGAACCCGGGCTCGGCTGACACGTCGACGTAGGGAGCCCGAGCCCCGGTGGCCGCACCAGCGCGCCAGCGGTCTGCCGGTGGCGCGCGGCGATGGCGGCCGCCGTGTTCTCGGGCCCCACGTGACCTCCTCCTCGGTCCAGGCGTCGTGGCGGGCGAGTTCCCGGGCCCGGAAGGCGGTGGCCCGGACCCGGCCGCAACGCCCTGGGATCCGACGCCGACTACCGCCTCACCGCGCGCAGGTCTGCGCCGTTCGGGGGTCTCCCGGTGGCCCGCGCGGTGTGCGCTGCCCGATCGTGGGGATGGCGTCGTGCCCGCGGCGCCTTCGCAGGACGGGAGACCGAGATGCCGAAGTACCTGGTCCGGGCCGGCTACACCGCTCAGGGCGCCGCGGGGTTGCTCTCCGACGGCGGTACGGGCCGGGTGGAGGCAGTCCGCAGGGTCGTCGCCTCCTGCGGGGGCACGCTGGAGTGGCTGGCTTTCGCCTTCGGCGAGACGGACCTGTACTGCGTGATCGAGCTGCCGGACGAGGAGTCGATGGCGGCCGTCTCGATGACGGTCCGGGCCAGCGGCGCCCTGCAGTCCAGCGTGGTCCAGCTGCTCACCCCGGAGCAGATCGACACGGCGGCCCGGCGGACGGTCGACTTCCGGGCGCCCGGCGCCTGACCACTTCCACGCCGGGGCTGCGCCGCTCGGGCCGCACGGTGAACCGGTGGCAGGCGCCCGGCATCGCACGGGCAGCCGGGTCGGGCACCGCCCGCCATGACGCACCGACTCGTCAGCCGTCCGTGCGTCTGGTCCACTCGGTGGTGCCCGGGGGGTAGTCGTAGCCGGGGCGGTTGACGTCGGCGCTGGTGCGGAAGGGGGTGCCGCGGTTGTCGATGTGGGTGGTGCCGCGGCGGGTGCCGCTGGACCAGTCGAGGGTGAGGTCCCACCGGACGTCGTGCGCCTTGGTGTGGGCGGTCACGTAGAAGACCTCGGGGTCGGACTTGCTGACCTTGTAGGGGAAGTCGCGCTGGCCGCCCTTGACGGTGATCACGGGGCTTCCCCGGTCGAGGTCGATGTCGAAGGACTTGGTGTCGACCACGCCGCCGCAGCCGACGCCCATCGCGTAGTCGTTCCAGGCGAGCGGGGCGCCCTTGGCCGTGACGCGCACGTGCAGGGCCTCCAGGACGACGGTGTCCGCTCCGGTGCCCTGGACGGTGAGGGCGATCTCCTGTTCGCCGGAGGAGACCGCGCCGTAGGCGGCGGCCCAGCGCGGGGCGTCGCGCTCGGGCGCGGGCGGGCCGACGTGGGCGGGGGTGCTGTCGACGAGGAAGTGCTGGCTGCACGGGTCGTCGTAGACGTAGGGGCGGACGCCGACGGTGAGGGGCGCGGGCGCGTCGGTGGTCGGGGTGGCGGTCGGGGTGGTCGTCGGGGTGACGGGTGCCGCGGGGGCGGGGGAGACGGGGAGGGGTGTCTCGGGTGGGGCCGGCGCGGCCGTCGTCGCCGGCGTGGCGGCGGTGGTCCGACGGTCGGTCGCACCGTCGGCGTCGCCGCGGAGGGCGGGGCGCGCGACGATCACCGCGGTGGTCAGCAGGACGACGGCCGCGGCGGAGGCGATCAGGGCGCCACGGCGGCGCCGTACCGGTGCGGGCGGTGCAGGCGGTGCCGGGTCCGCCGCCGTCGCGGTGACCGGCTCGCCGTCCGTGAACGGCACGGACGGTGCGGGCGGTGCTGGTGCTTCCACGGGGCCCGGGGCGTCCGGCGTCGGTTCCGGGGCCCGGTCCGTGCGGCGTGATCGGGCCGCGTCCGCCAGGATCCAGCTCCGGTGCAGTTCCACCAGCTCGTCCGGGGTCGCCCGGCACACCCGTGCGAAGCGCTCCGCCGACACGTACTCGTTGGGCAGCGCCGTGCCGTTGCAGTAGCGGTGCAGCGTGGACGTGCTCGTGTGCAGCCGCTTGGCCAGCGTCCCGTAGCTCAGCCCCGAACGGGCCTTCAGTTCGCTCAGCAGCCGCGCGAACTCCGCCGTCTCCGCGGCCCCCGTGCCCTCCACGACCTGCCCCCTTCGTTCCCCGGCGCCTCCCGGGCGTCCCGTTCCGGCGTTCCAGGCCGGTTCCACTCCCGCTGGTCAGAGCCCTGTTCGCCGTTCCACCCTACTCATCATGGCGTCAGGCGTAGCGGCCGGGACGGATCACCGCGCAAGCTTCGGCCATCCCACCGAACGCCCACCGAAAGGGGCCGGACCGTGTCCGTCCGCACCTCACGCACCCGTCTGATCACCGCCGCCGCGGGCGTCGCGCTCGCCGCCCTCTCGATGAGCGCGTGCGACGACAGCGGGGACATCGCGACGGCGACCGGCCCGACGCTGAAGGCCGCCGCCTCGCCCACGGCCGCCGGGACCGGGACCACCGCCGGTGCCCCGGCCCCCGCCCCCGCGGGCGGGACCCCGGCCCCCGTGCCCCCGTCCGCCGCCCCGAAGCCCGCCCCCGCCACCGCCGCGCCCGCCACCACCGCCGCCGCGCCCCCGGCCGTGCCGAAGAGCCCCGCCCCCGCCGCCGGGAAGCCGGGCATCTGCGAGGGCTCCACCACCAAGACCGTCGCCGCCCCGCTGAACCGCCCCGTGAACCACATGCTGCTCACCGTCACCAACACGGGCTCCGGCACCTGTTACCTCTACGGCTACCCGGCGGTGCGCTTCGGCGAGGCGCAGGCCGTGCCCCCGGTCATCGAGGACTCCAAGCCGCAGGCCGTCGTCACGCTCAAGCCCGGCGAGTCCGGCTACGCCTCCGTCAACCTGTCCTCCACCGACGGCGGCAACGGCGCGCACGGCCACACCGTGACGTCCCTGGCGGTCTCCTTCCACGGCCCGTCCGGCAACGAGAGCGTCGGCGCGGCCGCCCACCCGGCGCTGCCCGCGGGCGGCAGCTACGTGGACGACTCCCTCAAGGTCACCTACTGGCAGCAGTCGATGGACGACGCCGTCTCCTGGTGACACGGCCACCACCCGGGCCCGACGGCAGCCCGCCCAGACGGCAGCCCGAGGACCGGCGGCAGCCCGAGGAGCCCCGGCGACCCGACAGCCCGCAGCACCCGGCCCGAAGCAGGAAGCAGGTACCCACCGTGCACACCGCCACCCGCAGCCTCGCCCGTCTCCTGGTCGTCTACGTCGGCACGGCCTTCAGGGTCCTCTTCCTCGGCGGGCCGGACGACCCGGAACTCTCCCGGGAGGCCGGCGTCACCCGGCGCTGAGGCCGCTCCCCGGCCCCCGGCCCCCGGCCCCCCGGTCTCCCGGGCGTCGGGCACCTGGCACAGGGTCAGTCCACCCGCCGGTCGGCGAGGGCGGCGACCCGGGTGAAGTACGCGCGCAGGAGCGCCTCGTCGCCGGGCGGGATCCGGGAGGACGGGCAGCGGGAGACCCGGAAGGCCTGCCGGTCGGTGCCGTAGAGGGCGGCGTCCGGATCGTGCACGACGCCGACGAACAGCTCGCCGGGCTTGCCCGGCTTCCGGTAGTGCACCAGCGCCCCGAGCCAGCGCAGCGGGACCCGGAAGCCGGCCTCGGCCGAGTCCAGGCGGAACAGCTCGAACACCCCGCGGTCCACGCGCAGGTGGAGGTTGTCGTAGTCGAGCGTGAGCGGGTCCATGAGGAGAACATAGGCGCGACGGCCGCCCCGCGTCCCCGTTACGGCGTCGTCCGGCGCAGGGACAGCACCGTGACGTCGTCGCGGCGCCGGCCCCCGCTCCAGTGCCGGGCGGCGCCGTCCAGGGCCTGCGGCAGCAGGGAGGCCGCGGTCGTGCCCAGGGCGGTCAGGCCCTCCTCGACGGGGTAGAACTCGCCGTCGCGGTCCTGGGCCTCGGTGATCCCGTCGGTCAGCAGCACCAGCACGCCGTCCTCGGGCAGCGCGAACCACTGCACGGTGCGCACCTCCCCGGCCAGTTCGGCCAGCCCCAGCGGCACCCCGGCGGCCAGGTCCACCGTCTCCACCCGGCCCCGGTGCAGCAGGTAGGGGGCCAGGTGGCCGCAGTTGACGGCCTGCACCTCGGGGCCGCGCTCCAGGCCGAGCACGGTCGCGGTGACGAACCGTTCGTTCTCCCCGGCCTGCGCCGCGTAGGCGTTGTGCCGTTGCACGGCGGCCTCCAGGGAGTCGGCGACGGCGGTCAGCGCGGCCTCGCGGAACGCCGCCTCGCGGAAGGCGCTCAGCACCGCGAAGCCCGCCCCGATCGCGGGCAGGCCCTTGCCCTGGACGTCGCCCACCAGCACCCGTGTGCCGTACGGGGTGTCGGCGACGTCGTACAGGTCGCCGCCGACCATGGCGTCCTCCTCCACCGGCCGGTACAGCCCGAACACCTGGACGTCCGGGGTGAGCACCGGCAGCGGGCGCAGCAGCTGGCGCTGCAGGGCGACGGCGCTCTGGCGCATCCGGAACAGCTGCCGCTCGCGCCCCATCCGCCGTGCGCACAGGGCCACCAGCGCGGCCTCGGCGCCCAGCACCGCCACCAGCGTCCCGGCCCGGGCCTCCAGCGAGGTCGGCGGGAACAGCACCGTGCTGACGGCCACCACGACGGCCACCCACACGGACACGGCGATCGTCTGCGCGAGGGTGCCCAGGCCGGCCAGCAGCGCGGGCAGGAACACCAGCAGCAGCACCAGCCGGGCGCTGGTCCCGGTCGCGGCCTGCGCCAGCAGCACCACGGCGGTGGAGGCCAGCACCCCCAGCACCACCGTCCGGTTGCCCGGCGCCCGTGCCTCGGCCTCGGCGCCGTACCCGTCCGCGCTACCGCCCACCCCGCCGCCCTCTCGCCGCCGCACCATCCCCCAGGCATACCGGCGGCCCCGGCGGGCCGCCAACGGAACCCGCCTGTCCGGGCGAGCGCGGCCCCGGGGCCGGGCGGGGCCCGGGGCGGGTCCGGGTGCACCGCCGCGCGGCCCGCCCCCCGTACGGGCCGCGCGGCGGTGTCCAGGCTCCCGGAGTGCTCACGGCGCTCAGGGCGCTCAGGCCCCCGGGGCGCGCCGGCCCAGACGCAGGTGGACGACGCAGGCCTGCACCCCCGCGGCCACCAGCACCGAGGGCGGCACCGCCCACGGCAGCAGGCCGGCCCACGCCAGCGGGGTCAGGACCAGCGCGCACAGCCCGAGTACGGGCAGGGCGGACAGCAGGGCGACGCGCAGGCGCACACCGCTCGGCATGACGCCGTGGGAGGTGACGCCGCGGGGCGGGAGACGGTCGGGTGCGGCGGCCGACGGCCGCGGTGCGGCGCTCATCGGGCCCTGCGGGCCTGGTCGAGGAACTCGCCCAGCTGCGCCCACTCGTCGGCGGGGGCGTCGGGGGTGCCGGAGAGGGCGGCCGGGTCCTCGCACCAGGCGGTGCGCACCCCGGCGGACAGGGTGGCGTCGCCGCCGCTGAAGAGGCGGCCGAGTTCGTCGAGGCGGTCGGCGATGCGCCGCACCCGCGGGTCGGTGGGCGGGGCCCCGGCGGTGCGCAGGGCTTCGGCGCGCCGGTAGAGCTGGGGCCACTCGACCTCCAGCAGGTAGTGGGTGGCCGGGCCGAGTGCGGCGGCGTGGTCCCGCAGGGCCTGCAGCTGGTCGTCGTCGAGGTGGCGGCGCAGGGCCTGTTCGGCGCCGGGGGCGGTGGAGGGGCCGGTGGCGCCGATGGCCTGGAGCAGGCGCAGCAGGGCGGCGGTGTCGGGGCGGCGCTCGGCGGTGAGTTCGGTGTGCAGGTGGGCGAGGCGCTCGTGCAGGTCCTGCAGGTGGGCGAGGGCGGTCTCGGTGGCGGTGAGGTGTTCGCGCACCAGCCGCACGGGGTCGACGCCGGCGTCCAGGCAGGTGCCGATGGTGTCCAGGCCCAAGCCCAGGCGGCGCAGGGCGAGGATCTGGTACAGGCGGACGACGTCCTGCTCGGTGTAGGAGCGGTGCCCGGAGGAGGTGCGGCGGGACGGCTGGAGCAGGCCGATCTGGTCCCAGTGGTGCAGGGTGCGTACGGTCAGGCCGCTCGCCTCGGCGAGCGGGCCGACCTTCCAGGTCTGTTCGGTGGGCATGGCACGAGGATTCCTCCTGACGTCGCGTGAGGTGCAAGTCGGCGGGGTGCGGGGAGCTCCGGACACGGCCGGGCGCTCCGGACACGGCCGGGGGTTCAGGCGTGGGCGGGGGTGTAGTCGGGCAGGTCGATGTCGCCGGCCTTGGCGAACTGGGCGGCCATGATCGCGCGCAGCGGCCAGCGGCCCATCCAGCGCATGGAGGCGGCGCGCAGGCGGATCATCAGGGCGCTGTCGGGTGCGTAGCCGTGGAGGCCGCCGGGCGGCAGTTCCTGGGCGCGGGTGACGTAGGGGCGCATCAGGTCCTCGTAGCGGGCGTAGGCGGTGCGGTGGTCGCCGCGGGCGGCGGCGAGTTCGCCGGCGAGCAGGTAGGCGCCGACGAGGCCGAGGCTGGTGCCGAGGCCGGTGAGGGGGCTGGGGCTGTAGCCGGCGTCGCCGAGCAGGGCGACGCGGCCGCGGCTGTAGTGGTCGAGGTGGATCTGGCCGAAGGAGTCGAAGGCGAAGTCGTCGGCCTCGCGCATTCCGGCGAGCAGGCGGTCGACCTCCCAGCCGGCGCCGGCGAAGCGTTCGGTGAGCAGTCGCTGCTGGGCGGCGGTGTCGTGGCGGTCGTGGGCCAGGGGCGCGGAACGGAAGCCGAGGGAGGCCTTGACCTCGCCGGGCAGCCGGCCGGGGCGGGCGCCGGCGACGAGGCCGCCGGGGGCGTTGTACATCAGGAACCAGCCGTCGAGGTCGATCCGCGGGTCCCGGACGGTGAACCAGGCGTGGTAGCCGCCGAGCGGGCGGTAGTGGTCGCCCCCGGGGCCGAAGGCGAGGCGGCGCACGACGGAGTGCAGGCCGTCGGCGCCGATGACGAGGGAGAAGCGGCGGGCGGGGGCGTTCTCGAAGGTGACGGTGACGCCGTCGGCGTCCTCGGCGAGCGCGGTGACGGTGTCGTCGTAGCGGTACTCGACGTCGTCGGCGGTGGCCCGGTGCAGGAGGTCGGCGAGGTCGCCGCGCAGGATCTCGATCTCGGAGACGATGCCCTCGCCCCCGAAGAGTTCGACGGGCATGCGGGCGGTGAGCCGGCCGCGGCGGTCGACCAGGCCGAGGCCGCGCTGGTCGACGCTCAGGGCGCGGGCCTGGTCCAGCAGGCCCATCCGTTCGACGACGGTGCGCCCGGCGCCGCGCAGGTCGACGGCCTGCCCGCCGGGGCGGGGGGTAGGGGCGCGCTCGACGACGGTGGGGGTGAAGCCGTGGCGGCGCAGCCAGTAGGCGAGGGCGGGGCCGGCGATGCCGGCGCCGGAGATGAGGATGTCGGTGTTCTCCATGCCTCGAAATGTACGGCGTACGCGTCGGGCTCAACAAGCCCTGTAGTGCGGGTTTTTGGAATTGATGCACTAGTGCACTAGGGCGGTTGGACGGCCGCCCGGGGGAGCCCCCGGCGGGCCCTCGGCCCGGCGTGCGGGCCCGGCGCGCCGCCTTCCCGCAGGTCGGTGGTGCGGGCGGTCCCGGGGCGGCGTGGCAGGCCGGTGCACTAGTGCTCTCGCGTCCGGCCCGCCCCGCCCGCCGGCGACACGATGCCCGAGAGCCGCTTCGCCGGCCTCCGCCCTTCGCGCCTCGGCGGTCGGACATGACGGTAAGGACCCCGCCAAGACGTCGGGGGAATCGCCCATCCGATCTACCTCTTCCGCGACACGCGATCCGCGAGGGCGGTCGGGCGATCGGCTTGGCACGTGGCCGCATACAACTGGGAGTGCTGGTAGTCGCGTGGATGGCGGGAGGGCAGCGAGTTGAGGCGGATGATCGCGTCGGGAGTCGTGGTGCTGGTCACCGTGGCGGGTTCCCTGCTCGGGGCGGTCGGACCGGCTCGCGCAGCCGACGCCGAAAGAGTGCAAGCGGTGTCCACCGGGATCGGTGAAGCGACTGCTGATGCCCGTTGCCCCGGCTCGGACCGTCCCGACGTGGTCGATCATGCTGTCGAAGCCACGGGAGTCGATGCGGACGTCTGGAGCAGCGGGCAGGACCGCGACGCCCACGGATGGCACGGGACGGCCAGGGGCGAAGGCGAGGTCACCGTCACCGTGGTCGCCTGGTGCGGCCCGCCGGGCTCCGCTGAGTGAGCCGTCCTCCCGCATCACTCCCTGACCCGGTGGTCCCCGACGGGGCCTGAGGGCCCGTCGGATGGGACTGGGGCCGGGGCGTGGCGGGCGAGGGCGAGGAAGCCGGCGGCGGCGGTCAGACCGGCCAGGGCGCACGCGCTCCACAGGACGGCGGGGCCCAGCCGGTCGTACGTCCAGCCGCCCGCGGCGGCGGCCAGGACGCCCCCGGCCGACCAGGCGAAGGCACTCGCCCCCTGGTAGCGGCCGGCGGCGCGGGCCCTGGCGAAACGGGCGGTCAGCTCCAGGCTGACCGGGCCGCTGATCACCTCGCCGGCCGTCCAGACCGCCACCGTCAGCGCGTAGGCGGGAGCCGAGCCGGCGA
Source organism: Kitasatospora sp. NPDC101176 (assembly GCF_044768035.1). NCBI lineage: Bacteria > Bacillati > Actinomycetota > Actinomycetes > Kitasatosporales > Streptomycetaceae > Kitasatospora > Kitasatospora sp. NPDC101176. Next base: position 293,702 of record NZ_JBIWPA010000003.1, on the reverse strand, counting down.
AGGCGGTGAGCCCGAAGCCGGTGCCGCACAGCGCCGCGGCCAGGGCCAGCAGGCGGAACGGGGAACGGCCGTCGAACAGGCGTCCGGCCGGGAGCTGGGCCAGGCAGACCAGGACGCCGTTCAGGGCGATGACGGTGCCGCAGGCCGCCGGGCTCAGCCCGTCGGCGGCCATGGCGACCGGCAGCATGGTGGTCATCTGCTGGAGCACCGCGGCGACCAGGACGAAGAGCAGCACGCAGCACAGGAACGGCCGGTCGGCGAGCAGCGCCCGGTGCCCGGGCGAGGGGGCCCGCCGCGGGGCCGGACCTCCGGCGGCGTCGGTGCCGGAGTCACACGGGGGAGGCGACGGTGGGGACGGGACACGCAGGAGCACCACCAGCGCACAGAGCAGGGTGGCCGCCGCGTCGGCCAGGAAGAGCACCGGGTAGCCGGTGCGGGCGGCCAGGCCGGCCAGGAGCACCGAGACGGAGAAGCCCAGGTTCATCGCCCAGTAGTCGAGGGAGAAGGCGCGCACCCGGTCCCCGGGGCCGAGCAGTGCGGACATCAGGGCGGCGGTGGCCGGGCGGGCCGCGCCGGTGGTGCAGCCCAGGGCGAACGCCGCCGCGAACAGCGCCTCCGGGCCGGTGCTCAGACCGAGTGCGGCCGTCGCCGCGGCGGTGCCCAGGTGGGCGCCGACCAGGGCCCGGCGGCAGCCGAACCGGTCCGCCGCCGCGCCGCCGGCCAGCGCGCCGCCCGTGCCGCCGACGGCGAAAGCCGCCGCGACCAGCCCGGCGAAGGCCGCCGAGCGGCCGCGTTCCACGGTCAGGTAGAGCGTCAGGAACGGGACGGCGAAGGTGCCCAGGCGGTTCACCAGGGTGCTGGCCCACAGCCACCAGAACGCCGGGGGCAGCCCGCGGGTGCCCAGCGCCCCGGCCCAGCCCCGCACCCGGCCGGCGTCCCGCTGCGGGCTGCGCCCGCTCACCGCTCACGCCCGCTCACCGCTCACGCCCGCTCACCGCTCACGCCCGCTCACCGCTCACGCCCGCTCACCGCTCACGCCCGCTCACCGCTCACGCCCCGCAGCGGGGTCGGGCAGGGCGGCCAGCAGCTCCCGGGCCCGCACGGCCTCCGGGTGCCCGGGCCCCAGCACCGCCTCCACCTCGGGAGCCAGTTCGGTCAGCAGGGCCCTGGCCCGCTCCGCCGCGCCCGTCGCCAGCGTCCAGTGGGCGTACTCCACCCGACAGGTCAGGAAGGTCACGTGCTCGGGGACCAGCACCGAGCTGACGTCCGTCAGCAGGGCGCGCATCAGTTCCAGGGCCTGCGCGGGGCGGCCCGCCTCACCGGTCCAGTGGGCGATCCGCCACCGCACCGCGAACGGGTAGGAGTGCGCGGGGCCGAGCGCGGCGGTCACCCGCGGCAGGACCAGCAGCAGGGCCGCCGCGGCCTCGGCCGGGGCCCCCGCGGCGCCCTTCCAGTGGGCGTGCTCGGCCTCGGTGATCGGGCGCAGCGGGTGGCCGTCGGGGGCGTGCCGCTCGACGTCGCGCAGCAGCTCCCCGCACAGTTCCAGGGCCAGGGCGGTCCGGCCCGCCTGGCCGTGCCAGGAGACGAGGTTCGCCCGGGTGTTGAGCACCGCGAGGTGGTCCTCGCCGAGCAGCCGCCGCTGTCGGTCGAGGAGTTCGCCGTAGTGCCGCACGGCGCGCTCCGGATCGCCCAGCTCCCCGGTCCAGTAGGCGAACCGGCCGAAGGCGGCCACCGTGTCGGGGTGCTCAGGGCCGAGCCGGTCCTCCCGGTGCTCCAGCACCGAGCGCAGGCGCTCGACCGCCTCGGCCGGGTGGCCCGAGCGCCCGGCCCACTCGGCGGCGGTGGCCGCGGCGGCCAGGGTGCGTTCGTCCCCGGCACCTAGCAGCCGCACCAGCTCAAGGTGCAGCTCGTGGGCCAGCCGGTGCGCGGTCTGCGGGGCGCCGGCCTGCCCGATCCACTCGGCGAGGTCCCGGCGCCCGGCCAGCACCCGCAGGCTGTCCGGGCCGTGCTGCCGGACCAGCCGTTCCAGCACCTCCTCGCCGCGCTCCACCGCCTCCCGCCAGTGCCCGGCCTCGACCAGTGCGGCCAGCCGTCGGTCCTGCCCGGCCAGCGGGTCGAAGCCGTCCGGGGTGCCCGGGCCGGGAACGGTCCGTGGGGCCGGGTCGGTGAAGTGGCGCAGCAGCGGCTCGGAGGAGACGGCGAAGGCGCTCGCCCCCGGGGCCAGCGCGCTGCGTCCGGTGAGGTCGGCCCGCAGGGCGGGCGCGCGGCCTGAGCCCGGGCCGGGGGAGCGCAGCACCGCGCCGACCAGGTCGGTGGTGGCGAGCAGGTCGCCGACCGGCACGGTCTCCAGCAGCAGGTCGCGCAGCCCGGGGCGGAAGTCGTACACCGCCGAGCCCCGGCTGCCCGGGCCGGGCTGGCGCCGCAGCAGCCCGCCGAGCAGGACCTCGGCGAGCGGGGCCGGGTCGACCCGGCCGTGCACCGCGCGCTGCACCAGGCGCATCAGTGCCACGGTCAGCGGCCGCACCGCGGCCAGGTGGCCGGCCAGCCGGTACGCCTCCGGGGAGGCGGCCCGGCGGAAGTGCGCCAGGCGGCCGGTCAGGTGGGCGGGCGCGCCGTCGCGCCCTGGGCCGTCCGACAGGAGGGTGTCGGCGGCCCCCGGCGCGGCCAGGGCCACCGCGGGCAGCACCACCGGGCGGCCCGCGGCCACCAGCGCGGCCCAGCCGGCGAACGCCCCCGGCTGCAGGTCCAGCACCGGCACCGGCGTGCCCCGGACGGGGAGTTCGGGCAGCACCGGATCGGTGACGGCCAGCTCGGCGTTGGCCGCCCCGGGCCGGTGGCCGCGCAGCAGCAGCCGCTCCACCGCCAGCGCACTGCCCGCCCACAGCCGCTGCGGCAACGGCTGGACGATGGCGGTCGGGCAGCGCCGGGCCCAGTGCGCGAGCAGCGGCGCGACCCGCCCCTGGTGCCAGCCCGAGCCGATCGCGTCGGAGAGCACCAGCACGGCGCCGCGCCCGTCGGCCGGGCACAGCGACCCCGCCGCGACCACCGGCGCACTGCGGCTGAACGGTCGGGCCCGCAGTACCGGTGGCCCCTCGGTACGGCTGTCCAGCCCGTAGCAGCGCACGGTGCGGAAGTGGCCGACGCCCTCCAGCACCTCCCGGACGGCGGCGGCCGTCTCCTGCCACAGCTCCATCGACAGGCCGTCGTCGACCACCAGCGCGGCGCTCAGCCAGCGCTCCCGGCCCGGGCGCAGCACCACGTCCAGTACCCCGGTCTCGGCGATCAGGTCGGCGGTGGCCGCCTCGTCCAGCCGCTGCCGGTGCACGGACGCGGTGGCGCGCCGCAGCGGGCGCAGGGCCCGGCCGATCGGCAGCGCGCCCGGCAGCGCCCGCCCGGAGGGCACCAGGACCGGCCGGGCCGCGGTGCCGGGGGAGGCGGCCCCGGCGTGGGCGTACAGCCCGGCGGGGGCGGTGGGTCCGGGCGCGTCCGGCAGTGTCCCGCCGGCCCCGCCGCCGGAGCGCGGCGGGCCCTGCCCGGCGCGCTGCGCGGCGGTCGGGGCGCCGGGCGCCCCGGCCAGGCCACCGGGCGGGATGCGCCGGGCCAGCCAGAGGATCTCCGCCAGCTCGGTCGGGGTGAGGTCGGTGGCGGCGGGCCCCAGCGCCGCCCGCAGTCGCTCGATCATCCGAGCCCGGGCTCCGGCTCCTCCAGCGGGCGCAGCACCGTGCCGAGCAGCCCCTCACGGCCCAGCTCCGCACCGCCCAGCCGCAGGTGGACGGCGTTGAGCAGCTGGTCGGTGGCCAACGCGCCGCGGTCGTGGTCGCGCCGGTGCAGGAAGGCCTCGATCAGGTCCTCCCCGGCCCGCAGCCCCTCCTCGCCCAGGTGGGCCCGCACGATCTCGCGCAGCCGTGCCTCGTCCGGCTCGGGCAGGTCCAGTCGGACGCACCGGCGCAGGAACGCCGGCGGGAAGTCCCGCTCGCCGTTGCTGGTCAGGACGGTGACGGGGAACTCCTGGCAGCCGATCACGCCGCGGTGCACCAGGTGGCGCTCCCGGGTGCCGGTCAGCATCACCCGCACGTCCGGGTGGTCGTCGGGCAGCCGGCTCAGCTCGGGGATCTCGAACTCACCCTCCTCGAAGACCACCAGCAGGTCGTTGGGCAGGTCCAGGTCGCCCTTGTCCAGCTCGTCGACCAGCAGCACCCGCGGCCGGCCGGCACGCCCGGTGGCCAGCGCGGTGCCCAGCGGGCCGAGCCGCAGGTAGCTGCCCATGTCCGGCTCCGGGGCGCCCAGTTCGCGCGAGCGGCCGCTGTCGCGCAGCCGCCCCACGGCGTCGTAGCGGTAGAGGCCGTCCTGCAGGGTGGTGCGGCTGTTCACCGGCCAGCGCAGCACCGGGCCGAGCCCGAGCTCGCGGGCCACCGAGGCCGCCAGCGAGGACTTCCCGGTCCCAGGACGCCCGGTCACCAGCAGCGGGCGGCGCAGGTGCAGCGCGGCGTTGACCACGTCCGCCTCCTGCGGGCCGATCCGGTACGCCGGGGCGGGCCGGGGGCCGGGCAGGGCACCGAAGCGGCGCCACGGCGGGGCGGCGGGCAGCGGCAGGTCGCGCACCACCGTGTCGTCGCCCCGGTAGATCCGCCAGCCGTCCTGGCCGCCGGGGTCCTGGCCCTCGTCCCGCGCCGCGGTGGCCCGCTCCGCTCCCGCTGCCTCGCTCATCGCCGCTCCCTCTCCTCGTCCGCGCCGCCGGGTCACGCCCGGCCCGTACCCCGGCGCGTCTCGTCCTCGTCCGGCCCGTGCCCCGGCCGTGCCGGTCCGTGTCTCGTCCTCGCCGCCGGGTCAATCCCGCGGGTCGCCCAGCCCGAGGGCCTGCGGATGCCCGTCAGGAGAATCCCAGACCAGCGCCAGATTGCGGTGCAGGCCGTCCGGGGACTCCGTCAGGCGCGTCTCGTACACCAGCCGCGGCAGTTGGTGCGGCGCAGCTCCCCGCACCAGCTCCCGCACCCGCCCCGGCGGCGTGCCGTGCTCGCCCGGGCGCAGCCACAGCACCCCCGGCACCCCCACGGCCAGCGCGATCGCCCGCAGCCGCGGCACCTCCTCGGCCGGGCAGCACAGTGCCACACCGCACACCGGCACCGGCGCACCGCGCTGCTGCACCACCGGGTCGTGCCGCTCCACCAGCGCCAGGCGCCCCGAACGCAAGGCCTGCCACCGGTACCGGTGTTCGGGCCGGAACGCCGCCCTGCGCAGCTCCGGGCTGCGCATCACGCACAGGAAGTCCTGCCCCAGCACGCCCGGGAACAGCTCGTCCGGCCGGTACACCCACTGGTCGACCGCCAGATCGAGCTCCTCCCCGGCGACGAACCACTCCACCACCGGCACCGAACCCGGTTCCGCCCCACTGGTCACGTCCTCCAGCAGCACCGCGAGTTCGGCCAGCAGCCGCGCGCGCGGCACCGGGGTGTCCCGCACCGAACGGTGCAGCACCCGCCCCCGGGCGTCCGCGGCGTGCAGGGCGTAGGTGAAGCACTCCGTGCCGGTCGCCCGCCACAGCTGCACCTGCACCACCGGAGCCGAGGCGCCGCGCCGCGGCCCCCGCTCCCGTGCACGCTCCGCCGACTCCCGTGCCTGCGCCCGGTGTTCGAGCAGGATTTCGGCCAGATCGAGCCGCTGCGCCACCGCCTCGCTCCACGCGCCCAGACCTCGCGCGGCGCCCGCGCCGGCCGCCGCCGCCGCGAACTCCACCGTGCGCAGCAGCTGGGGGAAGCGCCCGTAGCGCGGCCGGTAGCGCTCCAGCTCCGCCACCGCCCCCGGCCAGTCTGCGGGCTCCAGGTCCGGCCCCAGCGGCAGGGCCTCGGCCGCGCAGCCGCGCGGATCGGGCACGGAGCCGTCCGCGAGCAGCGCGAGCAGCTCGCGGTGCTCGGCGGCGGTGAGGAACTGCTCCGGGCAGGCCCGCAGGGCGGTGGTGGCGACCCAACTGCGTTGCTCCTGCGTGCGCGCGGACCCCGCCAGCAGCGCCAGCAGCGTCGGCGCGCCGTGCGGCAGCGCGGCGGCCAACCGGGCCAGCCGCTCCGCGCTCACGCGGCCGCCGCCGTCCGTGCCGCCGTCGCGGGCGTCGTCGGCGGTGCCGTCCTCGGGAGCCAAGGGATCGGGAGCCAAGGGGTCTGGGGCGAAGGGGTCGTGGGCGGCCCCCGGGTCCGCACCCGCCTCCGCACCCCACTCCGGTTCCAGCTCCGCCAGGAACCGCCCGGCCACGGCGGCCAGCGCCTCCGGGGTGGCGAGCACGACCCGCAGCGGCCCCAGCAGCTGACGGGCCACCAGGGCCACCGGGTCGTCCGCCGCGCCGTCCACGCCGTCCCCGCCGCTGCCCGGCGGGCCGGGCACCTCCTCGCCCGCCTCCCGGAACAGCCCGTACAGGCCCGCCGCGGGCACCGCGAACGCCCGCAGCCCGCTGCGGCTCACCACCAGACCCACCACGCGCCGCTGCGCCCGGTCCCACAGGGGCGAGCCGCTGTAGCCGTTGACGACGGGTTGGGCGGAGGCGGTGGAGTCGAGCACGATCCAGCGTTCGGTGACGCCCTGCACCAGGACGGCCGCGATGCTGCTCGGCGCCCCGCTGCCGAACCAGGCGTACGCGGGGCGGCCGGGGTGGCAGCGCCCGGTCGCCACCGGCAGTGCGGGGGGATCGGGGGCGTCCAGCAGGCGCAGCAGCGCCAGGTCCCCGGACCACTCGACGTCGCCCTGTGCGGCGGGAGACCCGTCGGCGCGGCGGGCGGGCAGCCAGGCCGCGAGGGCGGCCCGGAGGCGGCGGCGGCCCGTCGCGGGGAAGGAGACCGCGAGGAGGTCCAGCGTCTCGGGGCGCTCCTGGGCGAAGTCCGGCCGGTCCAGCACCTGGTTGACCACATGTGCACAGGTCAGGACGGTACCCGGGGCGAGCAGCACGCCGCCGCCGAAGGCGAGCGGTTCGCCCGCACGGTGCAGGGCGGCGTGCGCGAGCTTGACGGGGCGGTCGGGGTCGTCCGGGCCCATCCCGCCTACCCGCGCGGCGGGTCGGCGGGCCCGGGCACGGCGGCCGGGGACGCCGGCCGGGCGCCCTCCTGGGCGGCGGGGGCGGCAGGAGTCGTGGCGCCCCGGGGTTTCCAGGTGGCCCGCACGGTGACGGTGGCCTCGCCGCCGGCCCCGGCGATGCCCAGCTTGAGGTCGTGGGTGAGCTTCACCCCGAGCTCCACCTCGACCTCGTCGGGCGGGCGCACCGCTGCACGGACGGCGGAGTGCACCGAGTCCAGCACCCCGCCCAGCGGGCTCAGCACGTCGGCGAGGGTGCGTCCGGCGGTCTCCGCCGCCCGCCGGGCCCGCCCGACCGGGACGACCGGTCCGCTGCCGGGCGGCAGGTCGGCCGCGCCCGGCGGGAGCTCCACGCCGTACGCGGCCGGGGCGGGGGAGAGCTCCACCACCACGCCGGTACCGTCAGCGAGCTTCAACTCCACCGTCTCACGCATGGGTTGATGATGGCACAGCGCGCCCCTCAGGAGGCCCGGTATCACCCGCACCGGGGCAGGTGGCCGGGGGCGGCCCCCATGGCGCCGCGACCGGGCGCGGGTCAGCCGGCCGGGGCCGGGGCCGGGGGAGCGGACCGCGGGCTGCGGGCGGCCTCCTGGGCGGCCATCACCTCGTCGCCGTGCTCGAAGGCCCAGGCGCCGAACGCGTCGATCGGGGCCAGCAGCGTGCGCCCCAGCCCGGTGAGCCCGTACTCGACCCGGGGCGGCCCGCCCGGGTGCGGGCGCCGCTCGACCAGCCCGTTGAACTCCAGCCGCCGCAGGGTCTCGGTGAGGACCTTGGAACTGATCCCCCCGATCCGCGCCCGCAGCTCGACCGGGCGGGCCGGGCCGTCGCGCAGCGCCCACAGCAGTACGGCGTTCCAGGTGTTGGAGAGCAGGTCGAAGGCGAGGCGGGCGCGGCAGTCGGCGAGGAAGGCATCGGTCACGTACCAGATGGTGCCCGACCGGCCTCCTAGCGTGGAACGGACGGTCGGCGCCGGACCGGGCCAACGGCCCCGGCCGGCACGGGAGAAGAGGACACACGCGATGGAGATCGGCGTACTGGGCACCGGCAGCATGGCCGACGCGCTCGCCACCCACTGGGCGCGCGCCGGGCACCGGGTGACCATCGGCGGGCGGGACGCGCAGCGGGCCGAAAGGCTCGCCGCCCGCATCGGCCACGGCGCGCGGGCGGCCGGTCTGCGCGAGGCGGCGGCCTGCGGCGAGGCGGTGCTGGCCGCACTGCCCTTCGGGGCGGGTGCCGAGGTGGTGCGGGAGCTGAGCCCGGAGCTGGCGGGCCGGGTGCTGATCGACTGCGCCAACCCGGTCGGGCCGGGCTTTCGCCTGCTGACGCAGGGCGGCCCCTCGGCCGCGCAGCGCCTGGCCGCGGCGGCGCCGCACGCCCGCGTCGTCAAGGCCTTCAACCTCTGCCACGAGGACGTCTGGCGGATGCGGCCGCCGGTGTTCGACGGCCGGCGGCTGGCCGTGCCGCTGTGCGGGGACGACGGGGCGGCCCTGGCGTGCGTGCGCGGGCTGGTCGTGGACGCGGGCTGCGAACCCGTCTCCGGCGGCGGCCTCGAACGGGCGGCGCTCCTGGAGGCGACGGCCGCGCTGTTCATCGCGCTGTGGGTCGGCGAGGGGGCGGACGCGCAGGCGATCGCGCCGCCGCTGGCGTACGCGACCGGGCCGGGAGCCGGGGGGACGGCGGACGGCGGGTGACGGTCCGGAGGTGACCGGCGGGTGGTTGCATCCCGCGGGCTGCGCTGGCAAGTGATCGTCCGGCCGATTCCGGCCCGGCCCGGCGGGCCGGCGCGGCCGGGCGGCGGCCGGTGCGGAGGTGAACGCCCGGTCCGTCGAAGCGGGTGGGCCACGCCGCTTGACGCCATCGAATCGGGTGGTCCAGACCACCAGGGGCGCCCGGGTCGGTGCTCTCAACTCCCCTGGTGGACGGTGGATGTGGCGAAGCGTCCGACCGCCTCCGGCTCCGGTGATCGACTGTTTCCTGCCAAATTGGTCTCGACCATTGCCTCGAATCCGGGATTCCGGAAGGCTCGCAGCCGCAACGCCGGGAGCGGACCCCGGCGTTCCCGTCAGAGGGAGGAAGACACCGACATGGCACTGCGCAAAGCGGTTTCCACCATGGCCCTGGCCGGCCTGCTCACCGTCGCCGGCGGCCTGACGGCCGCCCCCGCCGCCCAGGCGTCCACCACGAGGACCACCGGATACACCTACATCGGCATGTACCCGAGCGGCGCCGCCTGCGAGGCCGCCGGCCGCGCCTACGTGACCCGCGGGGAGGCCGTCGGCTACTTCTGCGACGTCGCCCCCACCACGGCCCGCCTCTCGGTCTGGTTCTACTGACCGGTCCGGACGCCGGGCGGGCCGGCCCGCCCGGCGCCCGGCGTCAACCCGGCAGACGACGACCCGGGCACACCGCCGTCACAGCTCCAGCGCGCCGATCTCGCGCACCGTCCCGGCGAGCGCCCGGACCAGGTCGTTCTCGGCGTCGCTGCGCCACACCAGCGCGTACGAGAGCGTCCCCATGTCGGGCAGCGGCAGCCAGAGCACGTCGGACATCGACCAGTGGCGGGTGACGTGCGCCGGGAAAGGGTGGACGATCTCCCCGGTGCCGACCAGGTGGATCAGCTCGTCCGGGCCGGTGACCGGCTCGATGCGCTCGATCGTCCGGCCCCGCGGCGTGTGGAAGGACAGGTAGCCGTCCTCCCAGTAGTCGGGCATGTCGGGGGCGGTGGCGTGGGCGAAGTCGGCCAGCGCCTCGAAGGGGACGCAGTCGCGGCCGGCGAGTTCGTGGTCGGCGGCGACGGCCAGGACGCGGCGGTCGCGCAGCAGGACCGGACCGACCGTGAGATCGGACTCCTCCACCGGCAGCCACGAGACCAGCACGTCCATGTCGCCCTCGCGCAGCCGGGCGAACGGGTCGATGAACGGCGCCCGGCGCAGCTGCAGCTCCCACTGCGGATGCCGGGAGCGGAAGGCCCGCCAGTAGCCGTGCAGGTCGGGCACGTTGAAGGGCAGCATGCCCACGCGCAGCCGCTCCGTCTTGCCGCGCACGGCCAGCCGGGCCCGCTCCAGGCTCGCACGCAGATCCGCGTAGACCGGCTGCAGATCGGCGCGCAGCTGGTGGCCCAGCGGCGTCAACCGGACCTGGCGGCGGTTGGAGCGGTCGAACAGCAGGCCGCCGAGCTGTCTCTCCTGACGGCCGATCACCTGGCTGACACGCGCCTGGGTGAGGTGCAGTCTGGCGGCGGCCCGGCCGAAGTGCAGCTCCTCGGCCAGGGTCAGAAAGACCTCGATGTCGCGTATCTCCATGGGCCAGCGGCCTCCCGTCATAAGCCTGAGTGATGGGATCCTACGGATCTTCGGCCTTGATGATCACTGCGGGTGGCCGGAAGATCGACGGCAGGGCCGACACCCGGCGACCGCGGACCAAGCCCGGCCGCGGGGCCGGGACTTCACCGCCCCACGCCCGCCCATGCCCGCCCGACCCAGGACAGGAGCGCACCACCCGTGCACACCGCCGACACCGCCGCCGAGGCCCCCGCCGGCACCACCGGCCGCATCTGGCTCATCACCGGCGCCAGCCGCGGCCTCGGCCACGCCTTCGCCCGCGCCGCGCTCGCCGCCGGCGACCGCGTCGCCCTCGTCGCCCGCACCCTCGCCCCGCTCGAGGAGCTCGCCGCCGCCCACCCCGGCCGCGTCCTGCCCCTGCAGGCCGACCTGACCGACCGCGCCGCGGCGTTCGCCGCCGTCACCGCCGCCGCCGACCACTACGGACGGCTCGACATCGCCGTCAACAACGCCGGAATGCTCTCCATGGGCATGGTCGAGGAGTTCACCGAGGCCGAGGCCCGGGCCCAACTCGACATCAACTTCTTCGGCGCACTGTGGATCAGCCAGGCCGTCATGCCCGTCCTGCGCCGCCAGGGCGCCGGCCACCTCGTCCAGGTCTCCAGCATCGCCGCCCTCGGCGGCTTCCCCAGCACCGGCCTCTACAGCGCCAGCAAGTTCGCCCTCGAGGGCCTCAGCGAGGCCCTCGCCACGGAGGCGGCCGCCTTCGGCGCCAAGGTCAGCATCATCCAGCCCGGCGGCTACTGGACCGACCTCTACACCGCCATGCACAGCACCACCCCCCTCGACGCCTACGCCCCGCTGCGCGAGGAACTCGCCAAGCAGTTCGCCGAGGGCTCCGTCGACAGCGACCCCGAGCTCGCCGCCACCGCCCTGCTCGCACTCGTCGACAGCGACCGGCCGCCGCTGCGCCTGCTCCTCGGCAGCATGGTCTACGACCTCGCGTTCGACATCGCCCGCACCCGGATGGAGACCTGGGCGGCGTGGGAGCCGGTCAGCCGCGCCGCGGAGCGGGCGACCGCCGCACCGGGGACCGCCGCACCGGGGACCGCCGCACCGGCGGACCGTGCACCGGCGGACGGACCGGTGGCGGACGGGCCCGCGACGGACGGACCGGTGGCGGACCGCACCGGGGCCTGACCAGGGGGGCCGCAGCATGTCGTTCCGCACCACGTCCGAGGTCGTCCACCGCTTCAACCGGGCCTTCATCGAGCACGACGCCTCGCTGCTCGCCGACCTGGTCGCCGAGGACTGCGTGGCCGAGGCCACCTGGCCCGCCCCCGACGGGACCCGCTACGAGGGGCGCGCCGCGTGCCTGGCGCTGTGGCGGGCGCTCGCCGAGGACCGCACGTGGCGGTTCGAGCCGGAGGCGGTGGTGATCACCGGTGAACGGGCGACGGTCCGCTGGCGCCACCACTACGGCGACGGCCCCGGCGACACGGTGCGCCGCGTCCACCTCACGCTGGTCCGGGACGGGCTGATCGTCGAGTGCCTGGGCTACAGCAAGTCCCCGGACGGCAGTTGAGCCTTCCGCCCCGGCCCCCGCCCCGCCCCCAGGGCCGGGGCGGGGGCCGGGCGGGTGCGAGGATACGGGGGTGTACCGGTACCTGAGCGTCCGCTCGGACGCCCGCCACCGCGCGGGCGTGCCGGCCTGCGTGCTGGTGGAGCACCTGGACGCGGCGCCCGGCCTGCGCAGGAGCGACGCGGCCTGTTACCTGGCCGCCGACGGCCACCACTGGCTCAGCGTGGTCCTCGCCGCCTGCGACGACGCCGGGAACCACGCCGTCCACGAAGGCCGGGTGGCCGACCGGATCAACCTGGTCGAGCTGATCTGCTCCTCGGCCGACGGCCGCCCCGGCCACGACGCCGCACTCGCCCGGGCCGCGGGGGTCGCCGACCTCCTCGGCTGGGAGGTGGTCGACTCCGACACCGGTGAACTCCTGCACGGCGGCGGCCCGTCGGCCGTCGCCGCCGCGGCACGGTGCACCGCCGGCTGCCCGACCTGTTCGGGTGTCGACGGCGCGGCTGGGTCCGGATCCTGAGCGGACGCAAGGCTGACGGCAGTGCAGGGGACGCGGACCACGGCACGATCGGCGGCGGCTACGCCGACTACCTCCGGCGCCCGGACGCGCGGATCGAGCAGGCCCTCACCGCGGCCCCTGGGTACGGCCCGCACCGTGGTCAACGTCGGTGCCGGGGACGGGTCCTACGAGTCGCCGGCGTTCGAGTCGCCGGCGTTCGAGGTGACGGCGTTCGAGCCGTCGGCGTGACCTCCGTCCCGGCCTGACTCCTCCGGGCCGGTCTCACTGCGCCGTCCGACGCCGTCCCCTCAACTCGGCGAGCCAGAGCCGCACCTGCGCGTCGTCGTGGAGGTAGCAGCCGTGGCCCGCACCCGCGGGAAGGTCGATTCCGTGCAGCAGGCTCAGCGCCCACCAGGAAAGGTCGTCCCACCCCAGCTCGTCCCGCTTCACCCACTCCGCGGCCCAGCGGTCGACTTCGTCCCGGGTGCGGCGGCCCTCGACGAGTCCGACGAAACGGTCTTCGATCTCGTCGAGGTCCGGCTGGGGAACGGCGCTCATGGCCCAACCGTACACGCAGGGCGGACGGCGCCTGATGCGGCACCAGCGCTGCGGGTGCGCGTCGTGGCGCGCTCTCCGCCCGTGGCCGGCCGGTCCGCGGAGTCCGTCGATCCCGGCCGTGCGGGCTTTCGGGGCCGAGCCCCCCGGGGGCCGGTCCGCCGTCGTGAAGAGGCCGCCGGTCGGCGGGAGGCGGTCGGGCGCGTCATCACAGGTGACAAACACGGCGACGCCGGCGGCCGTCGCCGGGATACTGGTCGCCCGTGACTCCTCCCCGGCGTAAGCGCCGGGGCTTCTCGTTAAGCCGATACGGCTTCGCGACGGACCAGCCCGGCCCGTAGAACGTTGATGGCTCCCACTGTGTCGGCGTGCGCCTGGTGGCCGCAGCTGACGCAGTGGAAGGTCTCCTGGGTGGGCCGGTTCTCCTTCGCGGTGTGCCCGCAGGGAGGGCAGGTGCGGGAGGTGTTGCGAGGGTCCACGGCGATCACTTCCCGTCCGGCGCTTTCAGCCTTGGCGTGCAGGATCGTCAGGAACACCCCCCATCCGGCATCCGAGATCGAGTGGTTGAGGCCGGCCTTGGCCGCCGTGCCGTTGGGCAGGAAGGTGTCCGGCGTCTCGGGGTCGGGCTTCGGTGCGGGGGACCGCAGCATGGTACGGATCTTGAGGTCTTCGTGCGCGATGAAGTCATGCTGACGCACGAGGCCGAGTGCAGTCTTGTGGGCGTGGTCGAGGCGTTGGCGGCGCACCTTGCGGTGAAGGTCCGCGACCCTGTGAACGGCCTTCTGGTGGTTCCCGGTGCGCCGGTCACGACGGACGCGGGGGAACTTCGACAGTGCACGCTGTGCGGCTTCGAGCTTCGCAGCGGCCTTCCGGCCGTGGCGTGGATTCTCGATGTGGTCACCGTTGGATGTGGTGAGGAACGACGCTATGCCCATGTCGATGCCGACCACGCTACGGGTCAGGGGAAGCGGTTCGGGCTGGGCCTGCTCGGCGGTCAGCACCACATACCAGTGCTTGCCCTCGCGCTTGACGCTGACGGTCTTGACCTTGCCGGCCACTGGCCGGTGCTGGTTGACCTTGACGTGACCCACACCCTGGAAGCGGACGCGGGTCACCGGGTCGTGCGGGGTGGAATCCCACCGGCAGCCGTCCCCATCCTTGGGGCATCGTCAAGGAGTACATCGAAGGCCAGAAGCGGCCCGTCTGACCGTCACCCCGGAGCCGCAGCCAACTCCGCCGCTTCGCGGCTCCGGGCCAAGGATCGCATTCCCGCCCGGCCTAAAGGCCGGGATTCCCTGCGAAGATCGGGGGATGGATGAGGTCGAGGTCGTCGTCGCCCATTCCGAGCGCGCGACCCTGCGCGTCGGCGACGTGTTCCTGAAGGTGGACGCCGATCAGGCGCGCATCGACACCGAGGTCGAGGTGTTGTCCCTCGCGCCGGTTCCGACCCCGCGGGTCCTGTGGCGCGCGCCGCACGTCCTCGCGATCGCCGCGGTCCCGGGGACGACGCTCGGGCGCCTCGGCGGGCCGTCGACCGGGTCGCCGGCGGCGTGGGCCGCGGCGGGCGCCGCCATCCGGCGGCTGCACGACGCGCCGCCGCCGCCCTGGCCCGGCCGGGCGGGCCGCAGCGCGGTCGCGCTGGCGGCCGAACTCGACGAGGAGTGCGGGGCGCTCGTGACGAGCGGCCTGCTGCCCGCCGACCTGGTCACCCGCAACCGCCGGATCGCCGAGGCCGCGCTCCGGCCGTGGACCGCGGCGTTCACGCACGGCGACCTGCAGATCGCCCACGTCTTCGTCGACGGCGACGAGGTCACCGGCATCATCGACTGGTCCGAGGCGGGCCGGGGCGACGCCCTGTCCGACCTGGCCACCTTCACGCTCGGACACGAGGAGCGCCTCGATGACGTCCTCGCCGGCTACGGCACCGACGTCGATCGCGAGGTGATCCGCGCGTGGTGGTCGTTGCGAAGCCTGCTGGTGGTCCGCTGGCTGAGCGAGCACGGCTTCGACCCGTTCGCACCGGGCTGTGAGGTCGACGTGCTGAAGTCCCGGATGTGAGGCGGGCAGGGACGGAGCCGTCCCCGTGCGGACGCGGCCGGAGCCGAGCGCTGCGCGGGAGATGTCCGGCAGGTCTGCGGCCCGCGGTCCGGACAGCGCCCGCGCAGGCGCTGCCCGGACCCCGGCCCGTTCCGGCCCCGCGGCCGTCGCCGCCAGGCCGTCCCCGAGCCGAGCCCGGCTCCCGGCTCCGGCGCCCGGCCGGGAAGTCCTACGCGCCGTCGGGCAGTGGGGTCCGCGCGGGCCGGTCCTGGGCCGTCGCGGCCGGGGCGGGGCGGCGGGTGCGCTGCGCCCAGGCGGCGACCGGCGGTCCGGCTGCGCCCAGGGCGGCGAAGAACACGCCGAGCAGCAGCCAGCCCGCCTGCCCGAGCCCGAGGACCGCCGTGGTGAGGACCAGCGGGGCCAGCGCCTGTCCGGCGTTGAAGCCGACGCCGAGGAAGCCCTGGTACTGCCCCTGGGCGTGGTCGGGGGCCAGGCCGAAGCCGAGCGCGTAGCCGCCCGAGGACTCCCACACCTCTCCGAGGCTGTGCACGACGACGGCGAGGACGGCGAGCCCCGGCGCGACCCAGACCGGAACGTCCGCGGTCAGGGCCATCAACGGGCAGCTGACCAGGAAGAGCAGTCCGGCGAGGCGCAGCGCCCGGCCGCCCTGGCCGGTGGTCTCCACCCGGGAGCCGATCCTGCTCTGCAGCAGCACGCACACCCCGCTGTTGACGGCGTTGACCGCCGCCACCGTCCAGCGGGGCGCGTCGGTGTGGGCGGAGAGCCAGATCGGCAGGAGCAGGGAGACGGTCTGGTACTGCAGGCCCATCGCGCCGTAGAGCGCGACGAAGGTCAGGTAGGGCCGGTCGGACAGGACGGCCGCGTGGTGGTGCTCCTCGGGCCGGGGCAGCGGCCGGTAGTTCGGGACGCCGCGCAGGGCGATCAGGGCGGCGCAGGCGAAGCTGGCGGCGTTGGCGAGGATGAGCGCGGTGTACGCCTGGCGGGTGCCGACCGACACGGCGACGGCGGCGCCGAGGGTGCCCGTCACCACGCCGAGGTTGACGAAGGTGCGCAGCTTCGCGCGGAAGGCGGCCGGGTGGTCCCCGCCGGCGCGGGCGACGAGCGCTCCGCCCGCGGCCCCGCCCGCCGTCGCCGCCAGGCGGTCCAGGGTGGCGATGAGCGTGAACGTGCCCCAGTCGTGGATGAGGACGAACGCGGCCATCGTCGCGGCCTGCAGGGCGACGGCCGTCAGCCAGACGGTGCGCGGCCCGTAGCGGTCGGCCAGGTTCCCGGCCGGGACCCCGGCCAGCAGCCCGACCAGCGCGGCGACGGTGAGGCCGACCCCGACCTGCGCGGCGGGCAGGTGCACCACCAGCGTGAAGTAGAGCACCGCGGCGGTGTTGAACAGCCCGTTGCCCACCCGGCTGACGAAGCTCGCGACGATCAGGGCGCGCTGCGGACCACCCGGCCCCAGCACGCCGGACATCCGTGACCCGGCGCTCTTCATGATCATGTCGAACAGGCTAACAGCGGCTCCCGGGGCCCTTTTCGAACCGGGCCGTCCGGGCCGCACCGTGCGGAGGTGCGCATTCGCCGGGCGGCGAGCGGGAGTTGGGGCAGGATTGGTCCATGGCGAAGGTCAGGCGCAACCGGTTCACCGGGCCGCCGATGATGTTCACGCTGCTGGCGGGGATGACGGCGCTGGGCGGTGCGGGGTTCGTGCTGCTGCTCGTTTTCGGGGCGGGCGTCTGGGCCGTCGTCGGGATGGCCGCCGCCGTTGTGCTGGCCCTGGCCGGGGTGCTCGGCGCGCTGTTCCTGGCCGTGATCCTCGACGGGTTCAAGAACAACCTGCGCTGAGCGGTCCGACGGGGCCGGGCGCGCGGCCGCCGCCCGCCGGACGGCCCCGGGGGCGTCACAGCGCGCTGTGGGCCAGGCGGATCAGGCCGCTGCGCATCCGCTGCTCGCCGAGTTCGGGCAGGAGCGCGGCGACGTGGTCGGCGGCCAGGGCGGCGAGCAGGGCGTGGGCGGTCTGGTCGGGGTCGGGTGCGCCGGCGAGCAGGATCGCCAGGTGGCGGTGCCAGAACCGGTAGGCCCCGATGCGGTAGCGGGCGCCAGGGGTGGCGGTCTCGGACATCCGGACCAGCGCCAGGTGCTCCAGCAGGTAGTCGAAGTACGCGTCGATGAACGCGGTCAGGCGCTCGGGCGCCGGGGCTCCGGGGCCGAGCGGCGGCGGCCCGTGCAGGATCCCCTCCTGGAGGACGCGCTCGCGGGCGTCCAGGAGGGCGACGGCGAGCCCCGACTTGTCGCCGAAGCGGCGGAACAGGGTGCCCTTGCCGACGCCGGCGGCCGCGGCGATCTGGTCCATGGACACGGCCTCGACGCCCAGTTCGGCGAAGAGCTTCGCGGCGGCGTCCAGTACCGCGGCCCGGTTGCGGGCCGCGTCGGCACGTTCCCTGGGCGGCGGGGTGCGCAGCAGGTCGAGGGGGATTGCCGAACCGGACTGTGGTCCGTTACTGTCGTGAGCCATAAGAGGACTGTAGTCCGATTCCTTCGGAGGTAGCGACATGACCGCACTCATCACCCGTGACGAACTGGCCGCGGCGATCGAAGCCGACACCGTCACCGTCGTCGACGCGCTCGGCGGCGCCTACTACGACCAGCAGCACCTGCCCGGCGCACTGGCCCTCGTCCTTGCCGACGTGGACGCCCACGCCCCCGCGCTGCTGCCCGACCGCGACGCCGCGATCGTCACCTACTGCTCCAACCCCGCGTGCCCCAACAGCGGCCAGGTCGCCGACCGGCTGACCGCCCTCGGCTACCGCAACGTGCGCAAGTACCGCGAGGGCATCCAGGACTGGGTCGAGGCGGGCCTGCCGGTCGAGACCGCCTGAGCCGGAGCAGTGCGGGGGGCGGGGTCGGGAAGTGGGGCCGGGGAGTGGGAAGTCGCCCCCGCCGACTTCCCACTCCCCGGCCCCGCTCCCCGGCCCCGGCCGGTCCGGTGCCGGGCCGCCCGCCCCGGCCGCCCCGGGATCAGCCCGGCAGCTGGCTGCTGCAGCCCGACAGCCAGTCGCCCAGCTCGCGCTCCAGCGGGTCGTCGTTGCCGTGCCCGGCGTTGTACCGCGCACTGATCACGGACTTGATGGCGCCGCCCGTCAGCGGGCCGACGATGCCGTCACCGCGCAGGCCGTGCGAGTTCTGGAAGTCCACGACGGCGTCGTAGGTGAGGTTGCCGAAACTGCCGTCCGGTTCCAGTCCCGCGGCGTCCACGTCGTCGAGGGCGCGCTGGAGGCACTTCACGTTCGGACCGGACATGCCCTTCGAGATGCTGCCCGCGGCGTTGGCGGAACCGACGGTCAGGGCGAGCGCGGCGGCCGCGCCCACGGCCAGGGTGGCGGCGCGGCGCGTCCAGGTGTGCATGCGCATGGTGGTCTCTCCTCGGGTCTGCAGGGTGCCGTCCCGGCGGCGGATCTCCCGCCCCCGCCGCAGGGACGGCTCGGTGGCGATGCCGATGACGATGCGTCAGTCGCGCGCCCCTGGGCCAGGGTTTCGGCCCTCGCCGAATCCCCGCCGGATCCCTTGTCGCGGGCCGGTGCCGCGGCCCAGGATCGACAGGTGCTGACCATCCACCTCACCGAGCAGGACCTCGCGCGCACCCGGATCGCGCCGACGGCCGACATGTCCGCGGAGCTGTCGCTGAGCCTCCACCTGCTGGCGACCCGCCGCTCCGAGCACCGGCTCGGCCAGTGGCGCGAGCAGCTCGGACAGCGCTGGAAGCCGCGCTCGGCGATGCTGTTCGACCTGTTCTCGGCCACCGCCGTCCCGGAGTTCCTCACCGTACGCCCGGACGGCCGCGACACCGCCGAGGCCACCGCGGACGCGCTGGACCGCGCCGGCCGCCACTACCTCGGCGCGCTCGGACGCCTGCGGCGGCTGACCCCGTTCGCCCGGGACCTCGCCGCCGGGGACCGCAGGTCACGGCTGCTGCTCGGCGACCTCACCGCGGAGTACCAGACGGCGGCGATCACCCCGTACCGGGAGCGGATCGATGCGCGCGTGGCCGCCGAACACCGCTACCGGACACGGCAGCTGGCCACCGCCGGCCTGGACGAGGTGCTGGCCACGCTGCACCCCGCCGTGCGCTGGCAGCGGCCCTTCCTGCACCTGCCCGGCGCGCGCTGCCCGGTCGAACTCGACCCCGCGGGCCGCGGCCTGCTCCTCCAGCCGGCCGTCTTCGCCCCCGGCCGCCCGGTGGTCGCCGCACTCGAGACCCCGGGCGCGCAGCCCGTCCTGATCTACCCCGTGCCCGCCGGCCGGCGCCCGCTCACCGACGACCGGCCCGGCCCCCGCCCGGCCCTGACGGCGCTCCTGGGCCGCACCAGGGCGGCCGCCCTCGGCATCCTGGCCGCCGACGGCCCGCTGAGCACCGGCGACCTGGCCACCGCACTCGGCCTCGCCCCGGCCACCGCCAGCGAGCACGCCGGCATCCTGGCCGAGGCCGGACTGACCGCCAAGGAGCGCCGGGGCGGCACCGTGGTGCACCACCTCACCCTGCTGGGCGAGGTCCTGCTGCGCGGCGGCGTCGAGGACGCCGCGCAGAGCGCGTCACGCCAGCTGGCGGGCGGCGGCGAGGGCTGACGCAGGATCCGCAAGCCCCCGCAGGGCCGCCCACACCTCCGGGGCGCAGGGGCCGTCAGGCGGACGCACCGAGTGCGTGGACGCCGCCGTTGAGGGTGCTGCGGAAGACCGTCGTGCCGGTGGCCGCGAGTGAGACCCGGGTGTACTCGGTGTCGCTGCGGAGCTTCTCCGGCGCGTCCTGCCAGCGGAGCTTTCCGGTGTCGAGCGCGTAGGCGAACAGCCGCTCGTCGTTGGTGCCGACGTAGACGCCGCCCTCGGCGACGGTCATCGAGCTCTCCCCGCGGCCCAGGCCGGCGACCACGGAGCTCTGCCAGCGGGGTTCACCGGTCTCGGTGTCGAACCCGGTCAGCCGCGTTCCGCTGAGGAAGCAGGCCGTCCCGCCCGCGACCGACAGCGGGCAGTTGGTCGCGCCGCGCTGCGTGCGCCGCCAGCGCACCCGGCCGGTGGCCGCGTCGAGCGAGGAGACCCCGGTGGTGGCCGCCGCCCCGGTGGCGTGGGCGAACAGGACGGCGCCCCGGTGGACGAGCGGCGTGCTGCCGGTGGGGACGAGGGTGTCCTCCGTCCAGCGCGGCCCACCGGTGCGCGCGTCGAACGCACGGACCCCGGCGGCCGCGCCGGCCGCGTACACGCCGTCACCGTCCGCGGCGAGGTGGCCGCTGACATCGGCGGCCCTGCTCCAGCGGGTCTCGCCGGTGGCCGCGTCGTAGGCATGCAGCGAGCCGCCGTGGACGGCGTAGACGGTACCGCCGCCGAGCGCGGGGCCCGTCCCCCAGGGCAGGTCGCTCCACTCGGGGACGGGCACCTGCCAGCGCGGCTCGCCGGTGGCCGCGTCGAAGGCCTGCAGACCGGTCGTGCCGGTGACGCACACCACGCCGCTCCCGACGACGGCCGGCCGCCCGCCGATGCTCTCGGTGACCGGGTCGGGGGCACCGACCGTCCGGCTCCAGCGCACCGCGCCGGTTCCCGGGTCGAGCGCGCGCACGGTGCCGTCGTACCCCGAGACGTAGACGGCCTGCTGCGGGCCGTCGGCCAGCAGGACCCGCCCGCTCGCGGCCGTGGTGTCCCAGAGCCGGGGGCCGCGCTCGGCGCCGCGGTCCGCCCACCACCGGGCACCGCCCACGAGGGCGAGGGCGCCCACGCCCCCGGCGGCGCTGAGCAGGAGCCGCCTGCGGTTGATCGGGGGCCGGGCCGGGGGGTTCTGGACTGCTGCGTCGGGGTTCACATCGAACATGACTTCGTAGCCGGACCTTTCGGTTCCCCGCACCCGCACCCGCACCCGCGGCCACCGGCCGCGGGCAACGGGACGCCCGGCCTCAGGTGCCATCCGGTGGACCATCAGGATCCGAAAGAGCGAACCTGGTGCCCGCCCACCCGTCCGCGGCCGTCCGGCGAGCCGCTGCGCCCCCTGCAGCGTCTCCGCAGTCTCCGGACGTGCGCGGGCAACGAACCATCCGAGGAGCCCTGTCGATGTCACAACCCGGATCCGGATCCGCCGAGGTCCCCGCCTACCTCTCCGGCATCGCCCGCGCCTTCCCCGCGGTCTCCTGCCTCGTCACCGACCCGGACGGCCGCATCCTGCTCGTCCGCAGCTTCAACCGCGAGCCGTGGGGCTGCCCCGGCGGCGTGATCGACACCGGCGAGACCCCCGAACAGGCCGCGGAGCGGGAGCTCCTGGAGGAGACGGGGCTACGCCTGAGCGCCGGGCGGCTGCTCCACATCGCCTGGGCCAGCGGCGACGGCAGCGACCTGCCGAACATGCCGGGCGTCCAGTTCTACTTCGATCTGGGCACCGTCGCGCTTCCCCACCCGCCGCTGCGCCTCCAGCCGGACGAGATCCGCGACGCCGCCTGGGTCGCCCCCGACGACCTCCCCGCCTACACGGGTGCCCTGCGCCTCTCCCGGCTGCGCGCCGCCCTGGCCGCGCGCGCCGGCGGCGAGGTCCGCGTCCTCTCGGCCACCCGCGCCGAGCTGGCCGCGGACGCGGCGGCCTACGCCGCGACGCTGCGCACCGGACGCGGCCCCGACGCCCCCGGGTCCTGGCAGGGCGGCCCCGTCTCCGGATCCTCCCCACTGGTGCAGCGGGAGGACCGGCTCCGCACCCGGCGCGCGACATTGATTGAATGATAGGGTGTGGGTATCATTTGTGCATGCTGTATCAGACGCCCCGCCTCGAGACCGTTGACCATCAGGTCCTGGAACAGATCAACTCCATGCGGGACCAGCTGCGGCACGCCGTTCAACAGGCCCCCATGAAATGGACGCTCGACCTGCGCAAGGCCCTCACGGCCAGTGCCATCGCAGCCTCGAACACCATCGAGGGCTATCGGGTCGACGCGCGGGACGTCGCCGACCTGATGGACGGCGAGCGCGAGGTCGAGGCCAGCGACGAGAACAAGACGGAGACCCTGGCCTATCAGCAGGCCATGACCTATATCCAGTCCCTCCATGACGCCGCTGACTTCCGCTACAGCAAGGAACTGCTCAACGCTCTGCACTGGATGCTCCAAGGCCACCACCACCCGCTCAAGACTGCCGGCCAGTGGCGTAGGACCGCCATCCGGATCACGGCCCCCGGTGACGAGCTCGCCACGGACTACGAGGGGCCGGACCACGAATCGCTGCCCGGCCTGATGGGTGAGCTCGTCGGCTGGCTCAACGAGGGCGACCTCGAAATCCACGTCCTCGTGCGGGCCGCGATGGCGCACCTCAACCTGGTGAAGATCCACCCGTGGTCGGACGGCAACGGCCGGATGTCCCGTTCCCTGCAGACCCTCCTGATCGCCCGGGGAGGAGTCCTCGCTCCCGAGTTCTCCTCGATCGAAGAGTGGCTGGGTATGCCCGGCAACACGTGGGAGTACTACAAGGTGCTGCGCGAGGTCGGCGGGCCGGTCTGGTCGCCCCAGCGGGAGACTCTGCCGTGGATCAAGTTCAACCTCCTCGCGTACCACCAGCAGGCGCAGCGGGTCCAGCGCCGTGTCGACCGGTCCAACAACTGCTGGACGCAGCTCATCGAGGCGGCTGACCGCTACGGGATCACCGAGCGGCAGACGACCGCTCTGCACGAAGTGGCGATGGTGGGGCGGGTGCGCCGCTCGCGCTACGAGAAGGCCGAGGCGATCAACACCCAGCAGGCGACGAGGGACCTGCAGGCTCTGACCAAGGCGGAGTTGCTGACAGCGGTGGGGCAGACCAAGGGCCGTCACTACGTTGCCGGCCCCCGATTTCCGCAGGAGGTCCTGGAAACCGCCCAACGGCACCACACCATCGTCGATCCGTACTCCGCCGCGTGACAGGCCGACCGGGGAGCTCTCCCCGGTCAGCCGGACGGCGACGCGCGGGACGGTGCGCCGGCTCGTTGGAGCGGGGGTGTGCGAGCTCGCCGGTCCCGAACAGCTCGACTTGCCGCCGGGGCCGTGGCCGGCGGGCCCAGCCGGCGCGGCGGCCGACGCGCTGGTCGCGGTGGCAGCCGAACCGGAAACGGACCGACTGACCGCCACCCCCGAGGTCTTCAGCCTCGAAACGCTGGAACGCTGGTACGCCTCCCGTGCCGAGCACCCCGATCGGCTGGTGACGCAGCCGCTCACGCAGGGGCAGGCAGGTCGATCCGCGCGAGCTTGGCCGGGTCGACCACTGCCGTGATGGCGGTGATCCGGCCGTCGGTGACGGTGAACGCGAGGACCGAGAGCGGGGTGCCGTCCTCGCGCCAGGAGAGGACGCCGGGACGGCCGTCCACGAGCGCCGCCCTGCCCAGGGCGGCCGCGCCGGCGGCCAGCTGCGCGCCGGCGGCGACCTTGGTGGCGCCGAGGGTGACGACCACACCGCCGGGGGTGTCGACGGTGAGCCTCACCTCGGGGTCGAGCACGCGGAGCAGACCGTCGAAGTCGCCACCGCGGGCCGCCGCCAGGAAGGCGCCAACCACCTCGCGCTGTTCCCGGCCCGCGCGAATCGGCCGCTCGGTCGCCCGGACCTTTCGGCGCGCGCGGCTGGCGAGCATCTTGGCGGCGTCGGTGGACCTGCCGAGGATGCGTCCGATCTCGTCGAACGGCACCGCGAACAGGTCGTGCAGCACGAACGCCAGCCGCTCGCCGGGCCGGAGCGAGTCGAGGACGACCAGGAGCGCGAGCCCGAGCGAGTCGGCGAGCACCGCGTCGTCGTCCGGGGCGGGGGCGTCGTCGAGCGTCACCACGAGTTCGGGCAGCTGGTCGTCGTAGGACGCCTCGGGGCGGGTCCGGCGCGAGCGCAGGACGTCGAGGCTGATCCGGCCGACCACGGTGGTCAGCCAGCCGGAGAGGTTCTCGATGACCGCCGCGTCCTGGCGGGAGAGCCGCAGCCAGGCCTCCTGGACCACGTCCTCGGCGTCGGCGTGCGAGCCGAGCACGCGGTGGGCGACCGCGCGCAGCCGGTCGCGCTGGGACTCGAACGCCTGGGCCACCGGGTCCGTCGAGCCGGTCTCGAACATGTTGTTACCTTCCCCGAATCCGTTCCGTCATGGGTGATGACGGGTCCGGACGGGCCCGGGTAACCACTGAAGGAGCAGACCTGATGGAACCACGCCTCAAGGGTGCGATGAACCCCGACCTGATGACCGCGATCCAGCACCTCCACAAGGCGGTAGCCGCCGGAGGTGTCGACCGGCGCCTCCTGTCGCTGGTCCACCTGCGCGCCAGTCAGGTCAACGGCTGTGCGCCGTGCGTGTTCGCCACCGTCTCGGGCGCGAAGAAGGCCGGGGAGACGGACGAGCGGCTGCACCACGTGGTCGCGTGGCGCGAGACGCCGTTCTTCACCGACGAGGAGCGGGCGGCGCTCGCGCTGACCGAGGCCGCCACCCGCATCCAGGACGGCGCCCCCGGTGTGACCGACGAGATCTGGGATGCCGCCGCCGACCACTTCACCGGGGAGCAGCTGAACGCGATCATCCTGGAGATCGCCATGACCGGCTTCTTCAACCGGATCAACCACACGATCCGGGAACAGGCCGGCAAGAGCTGGTGAGCCCACCAGGGCGTCGTCCACGAGGGACGACGCCCCGGTGGCCGGCCGGCGCGGCGAGGGCCACGAACCCGACGACCAGCAGGGCCCGTTCGAGTGGGAAGTCGGCGAGACCGACTTCCCGCTCCTCACCAGACCCGCTGGCGAGCCGTGAATGCGCCCCACCTCGTCGCTCTCGTCCGAGCCGGAGCCCACGTCGAACGCGGCTGCCCCGTGGAACGGCCGAACACGACCGCAGCATGAACCATGAACAGGGTGGCGGACCTGCCTCGAAGTCCGAGATCATCCGCTCATGTCGGATGACACACCGGGACAGGACCTCCCCGCCGGCTTCGGGTTCCGCCCGTACCGGGGCGAGGAGGACCACGGCCCCATGGCCGCGGTGCGGCTGGGATGTGTCGAACGGGACGGGGTCGACACCCGTTCGGTTGTGGAAGTGCTCCCGACGGCGGCCGGGATCGCCGAGGCCTCCGCCAAGCTGGACGAGCCGTCCGAGAACCAGGTCCTGGTGGTACGCGGCGGGAGCGTCGTCGGATACTCGACGATCCGGTGGTGGCAGGAGCGGGACGATACGTGGCTTTACCTGCACCGCGGTTACCTCGTGCCCGAGCATCGCGACCAGGGCATCGGGTCAGCCATGCTGCGCTGGGCCGAAGAGCGGATCGGCCGGCTCGTCGAAGACCATGGCACGGCTCGGACTGCAGTGATCGGTGCGAACGCCACGGTCTCCGAGCAGGACGCCACGGCGCTTCTGCTCGCAGCCGGCTACCGACGTGTCTTCAGCCTGGTCGAGCTGGAGCTGGGCGATCTGCACCAGTTGCCCGAACGAGGCAGCGAACTCCCGGCCGGGATAAGGACGGGGCCGATCGGGACCGGCCACTACCGCGCGGCCTGGAGGACGGTCGTCGAGTCGTACGCGGAAACCGGTTTCACTCGGAAATGGACCTTCCAGGACTTCGTCGACACCGCCGACCCGGCATGCTGGAGGGCTGCCTGGAGGGGGCGGGAGATGCTCGGCGTGGCCCTCTGCTCCATCCGCAACCACGACCACACCGTGGGCGAGGTGGAAGAGCTGAGCGTCCGAACGGACCGGCGACGCCTCGGAATCGGCCGGATCCTGCTGCTGGAAGGGCTGCGAAGCCTTCGCGAGCAGGGTGCAACGACGGCCAGGCTGTACACGGGCACGGCGAATCCCCACCGGTCCTACGATCTTTACGAGAGCGTGGGGTTCCGGAGACAGAACGAGTATGTCCGCTACCGCAAGCCGCTCGCTTGATCGACCAGCCGTTGGACTGTCCGGCCGATCCACACTTGTCGTCGGCCATGTCATGCCCTCCTGTGCCGTCCAGAGCTACCCCTGCCCAGGCTTCCCACTCCGGCGGTGGCTTGCCGGTTCAGTCGAACTCGCCGGTGCGGACGGCGGGATCGCAGGCGCGGCAGCCGATTTCGCCGTGAGCCGGCTGGTGCGGCGGATTCGCTCAACCTCAGGTGGAGTCGGATCGAATGTCGCGGCCCCGGGACCAGAGTTCCTCGGCGTGCTCGGAGAAGCGGTCGAACATGCCGTTCTCCTCGCTGCGCCGGAAGTGCATCATCGGTGAGTCGTGGCCGACGGCCCGGGCGAGATGCGGGGTGACGAGGGCGTGATCGTCGAAGCGGAACACCGAGAGGCCGACATGGTTCGGACCGTCCTCCTCCGCGCTGAAGCGGGCCTCGACGCCCTCGGTGTCGGAGAGCTTGCCCAGGTTCTCCAGGGTGACCCTGATCCGCGTGGACACCGTGAGGGCGACATCCTCGATCAGCTCACGCCTGCGGGTCGTCTCGGAGCCGGGATCTCCGAGAAGGAACCGGATGCGGCAGCCGCTCTCGGCTTTGCGGCGGAGAGTCTGCAGGAGGGCTGGCTGCTCCAGCCAGACGAAGTAGTTGGTGTACCCGCAGAGGAAGACGTCGGCACTGGCCTCGGCGATCAGCTGCGCCCACACCGACTTCGGGCAGGCCGAACGGTAGGGGTAGACCGCGAGCACCTCGCGGTCGTGGCCGGCCTTGAGGTTCATGTGGTGGGTGTCGGACCAGACCACTCGTTCACCAACCTTGAGGTAGAGACGGCCGCTGGGAGAGAAGCCTGGTGCCGTTTGCCCTGGTCGGGTTGAACCTGCTGGGGGAGTTCAGATCGCCTCGCCGCCCCGTGGGTGGGGCGGCGAGGCGGGTGTTGCCGTCAGCGGGCGTCGAACTCGCCGGTGCGGACGGCGGTGACGAAGGACTGCCAGGCGTCGGCGGGGAAGGCAAGCGCGGGACCGTGAGGGTCTTTGGAGTCACGGACTGGGACGGTGCCGGGGAGGCCGTCTGCCACCTCGACGCATTCGCCCCCGCCGCCGCTGTACGTGCTCTTGCGCCAGCGAGCGCCGGATAGGTCAAGCTGCACGTTCAAATTCCTTCCGTACTACGCGGATCAGCTCAAGCGACGCGGCCAGAGGCAGGGCCTCGGCTTGCAGCCGATCGTACTCCCTGCTCCAGCCAGCGAGGGTTTCGGCGTCGCGCTCCAGATAGCCCCGCTGGTGGCTCTCTGAGTAGCCGAGCAGTGAGCGATTGGGCATCGTGAGCAATGTGACCGGGTGTGCGAACGGCCGGTTCTCTCCGAGGCTCAGTGGCGCGATCTGGAGAGTCACGTTCGGTCGGTCGACGAGCTCTTCGAGATGGGCCAACTGGTCGGCCATCACGGCTGGACCGCCGATTGGCCGTCGCAGACTCCACTCATCGAGAACCGTGTGAATGTAGGGAGGGGATGGCCGGTTGATCCGTTCCTGTCGGGCAAGGAGAAAGCGTGTGCGCTCGTCGGCTTGCTGCTGTGTGACAGATCCGCGCCGGACGAAGGCCTGCTCATACGCGGTGGCGTAGTCAACGGTTTGCAGCAGTCCTGAGATCACCCCGATCTGGAAGAGCCGGAGCGCGGTTGCCTCCGCCTCCCGCTCGGCGTACTCGGGGAAACCTTCTATGAGGATGCTGTGTTCGAGCTGGTCGAGCATGAGGGCGAGCGTGCCACCGGTGGTGAGGTACTCGTCCACGACCTCCACTAACCGACGGCTCGGCGGGCGGACGCCGCGCTCGATGCTGGAGATGTAGGCGCCGGAGTAGGCGATGGCCTCTCCGAGCTCCGTCTGGGTCAGGCCGCGTGCCTCGCGTGAGCGGCGGAGCTGGATCCCGAGGGCCGCGTAGGGAGATGACGTAGGATCAAGATCCTTACGGTTCATGATGCTTCCCAACTGAACCATGCTGAACTGGCGACTTCAGATCCTTCCCTGCGAGGGGGTCGTTCCGCAACCATTTTCCACACAGAGCGTGAAAGATCGGCTGCGGAAGGTTATTCCCATGACGCATGACCAAGTGCCCGAGCTGCACGGCTACGGGGTTCGGTGGGACCCCGAGGGGCGGTGTTACCGGGTGCGGAACGAGATGACGGGGGAGTGGCTGTGCCAGGACTCCGGCGGGTTGAAGGGGTTCTCCTCCTTCACGGATGCCTGGAGTGCCTGGCGGGTGTTCGAGGTGCACAAGCGGCCGGGGGAGCACTGATGTCGACCCTCTCCCGCGTGACCGCCGACCAGCGGCGCCAGGCCGCCGACGCCCTGGACGACCTGACCACCGTGCTCGCCCTGGGCGGGGTGACGCTGCCCTCCGCGGAGGTGGACTGGGAGTACGGGCGCCGGACCGGCTGCTACCTGGTCGCTCTGGGGGCAGCCCGGGCGTCCGAGGTGCTGCGCATCGTCGACCTGCTGCGCAAGGGGCTTCGCTACGAGCGCCTGACGTATGACGACTGACCTCCTCGCCCGTCTGTGCTGGTGGGCCTGCTTCGCCCTGCTCCTGCTGTTCGTCGCCCTGAGGAAATGACCCCCTGATGCGTGATCCCCGTCTGCTGGCCAAGCCGCCCGTGTGCCGGCTCGGCTGCCTCGCGCTCGTCCGCAACCTGCGCGGCGACGTCCTGCTCGTCGACCCCGACTACCTGGACGGCATGATCCTGCCGGGCGGTGCGGCCCGGCCCAACGAGCCCCCGCACCTGGCCGCCGCCCGCCACCTGCACCACGACACCGGCCTGACCCTGAACCTGACCGCCGTCCTCGCCGTCGACTTCACCCCCGCCGACCGCCACCTGGAACGCCTCGCCCTGGTCTTCGACGGCGGTACCGTCACCACCGAGCGCCTCACCGTCGCGCCCCGCCACCGCAGCGCCCTGCTCGGCGCCCGCTTCGTCCCCGTGCGCCGCCTGCCCGACACCATGGCCCCCGCCCAGGCCGCCCGCCTCGCCGAGGCCCTCTCCGGACGCTCCCTGCCCCTCCTCCAACTCGGTCAGCGGGCCGCCTGAAGGGCGTGCAGGAGTTCCTCGCCCAGGGCTTGGCCGGTGGCCGACCCGTCGGGCAGCCCGTAGTCGCGGTACCAGTCCGCCGGTGCCTCCGGGTGGGGGCCGCTGACGGCGACCCGCCCGGACCCGTACGGGGCGACGACGGCCGCGGCGCGCTCGTTGCCGTAGCGGGCGAGGACGTCCACGCCGGGGCCGTCGACGTCGAAGTACGGGCCGTCCTGGAAGTACATCCGCTGCGGGCGGCCGCGCCAGGCGACGGCGACGAGGTGGTCCCGGTCGTCGGTGACGGTGGCGCCCGGGGTGCGGATGTACTGGCCGGAGTCGCCGGGCAGCAGGTCGTAGCCCGGGTCGCCGGCCAGGTAGCCGCCCATGCACAGCCCCAGGTAGCGGCCGCCGGCGCGGACGTAGTCGCGCACGAGGTCCGGGGTGAAGCCCGGGTCCTGGCGCAGCAGGCGCCAGGCGGTGCCGACCTCCTGGCCGTTGGTGCCGCCGGGTTGGGCGTACAGGGCGGCGTGGTCGAGCGCGCCGGGGCCGAAGTGCAGGTGCTCCTGCGGCCCGATGTAGTGCACGGCGTAGCCGTCGTGCTCCAGCAGCTGCCGGGTGGCCTCGGGGCAGCCGTCGCAGGCGGCCGGGCCGCGGTAGACGAGGGCGAGCGGGCGCCCGCCCGGGTCACCGGCGGGGTCGTCGTCCGCCGCGCCCTCCGGGGAAGCCGGGGCGGCCGGGGCCGGTGGCGCGGGGGAGGAGCTGCAGGCCGAGGCCGTGAAGACCGCCGCCGCCACCGCCAGGGCCGCCGCTGCCCGTCGAATCCGCCTCATCGCCCGTACGCCCCCCACCGTCGACACCCCTGGCCCTGCCGCGGCACGCGGTGTCGACCGCATGCCGACGGCGACGCTACGGGCCGTCCGGGGTGCCGTGCACATCCGCCGCCACGGACGGGTGACGGGCGGGCCCACCGGCCCCGGGCGGCTACCCGGTGGCGAGCGTGCGCAGGGCGCTCAGCAGCGCGTCGGCCTCGGCCGGCGGCAGCGCCGCGAGGAAGCCGCGGTCGGTCTCCGTCCGCACACGCTCGGCCCGGCGCAGCAGCCGCCCGTCCCCGCGTGGTGAGTCGGACGATGGTGCGGCGCCGGTCGGACGGGCTGCGCCGGCGTTGCGCCCGGCCCCTCGACCCGCTGCGGAGCTGAGGACCGTAGCACGCGGCTGTCGACGAGGGGGCGGGTCACGTCCGGCGCCGGGAGCGGGCAGGGGTTCAGGGGGCAGGGGTCAGCGCGGGCAGGTGGTGTCCGCGGCGGGGAGGGCGCCGGTCACCAGGTAGGCGTCGACGGCCTGTTGGGCGCACGGGCTGTAGCCGCCGAGGTAGAGGCCGTGGGTGCGGCCGGGGACGGTGACCAGGCGCGAGCCGTGCAGGCGGGTGTGCATGGCGAGGGCCTCCGGGTAGGTGGTGTGGGTGTCGCCGGTGGACTGGATCTGCAGGGCGGGCACGGCGTTGTCGACCTCCACCGGGGTCTCCCGGGGCGCCTGCGGCCAGAACGCGCAGGGCGTCGGGCCGTTGTAGACCGGGCCGAAGACCGGCTGGGAGGCGCGGGAGCGCTCGACGGCGGCGCGGTACCACTGCGGGTCGCGCGGCATGGCGACGTCGTCGCACAGGACGGCCATCGCGGAGGCCAGGTCGAGGTCCGCGCCGACGCTGCGCGGCTGGAAGACGACGGTCAGCAGCTCGTGCAGCCCGGGCGTGACCTGCACCGGCTTGCCGTCCGCGGCGTCGAGGAGCTGGCGCAGCACGGCGGCGTAGTCGGCGCCGTCGCGGTCGTCGCCCTGGCAGACGGTGAGCAGCACCGGCAGCAGGCGGCCGTCGACCTGGAAGCCGTCGACGGCTATCGGTGCGGCCTCGGCGCGCCGCACCAGGTTCTCGACGGTGGCGCGCACGGCGGCCGGGGTGGCGCCGAGGCCGTACTCGCGGTGGTGGGGGGCGGCCCAGGCGGCGAAGTCGTCGAGGGCCCGCTCGTGGGCGGGGCCCATGTCCTGGAACATCAGGATGCCGTAGCGGGCGGGGTCGGGGGCGCTGTCGAGGACCAGCCGGTCGACGCGGCCCGGGAACATCTGCGCGTACACCGCGCCCAGCAGCGAGCCGTAGGACTGCCCGAACCAGGAGGTGCGCCGCTCGCCGAGGGCGGCGCGCACGAGGTCGACGTCGCGGGCGATGTTGCGGGTGGTGAGGTGGGGCAGCAGGTCGGGGTACTTCGCCCAGCAGGCGTCGGCGTCGTTCTTCGCCAGGCGCCGGCTCTCCTCGAAGCCGGACTGGTCGGTGCCCACCGAGCGCAGCCAACTGCCGCGCTCCAGGCCGCAGTCCAGGGCTCCGCTGGCGCCGGTGCCCCGGGTGTCCATGCCGATGACGTCGTAGGCGGCGGCCACCTCGGGCGCGGCCCGGGCCAGCAGCGCGGTGGGCATGTCCAGACCGCGGCTGCCGGGGCCACCGGGGTTGGTCTGCAGGATGCCGCGGCGTTCGGCCGGGTCGCTGGCCCGGATCCGGGAGATCGCGAGGTCGAGGGTGCGGCCCCGGGGTGCGCGGTAGTCGAGCGGGACCTTGAGGGTGGCGCATTCGGTGCCGCTGGCGGCGAGCCCGGGATCCGCGCAGGTGGCCCAGGTGACCGGCTGGTGGCGGTAGGCGGCGAGTCCGTCGAGGCCGGTGACCTCACCGGGGGCGCTGTCGGCGGTGCTGTCGGGGGCCCCGTCACTGTCGGGGGCGGTCCCGGGATCGTCCGCGCGGGCCCCGGGTGGGGCGGCGGACTGCTGCGGGGCCGTGGACTGCTGCGGGGCTGCGGGCGCCGGTGCCGCCGTGGCGGCGAGGAGGGCGGCCGTGGACAGGGCGAGGGCGGCGAGTGCCGTGCGGTGTCTCATACCGCCACCCTAGGTTCCCCCAGGTGTAGCTGATCGTCCGTCAGTTGACGCCGAGGCGTCCGGAGATGGGCATCGCGGCGTGGGCGAGGAGGGCGAGCTGGATCCGGTTGCTGGTGCCGGTCTTGGCCCGGATGCGACGCAGGTAGGTGTCGACGGTGTGCGGGCTGAGCTCCAGGCGGCGGGCGATCGCGCCGTAGGTGGCGCCCTGGGTGAGGAGCTCCAGGACCTGGCACTCGCGCTGGCTCAGCCCGGCGATGGCGGAGGCGGCGGGGGCCTGCGCAGCGGGTGCGGCGGGTGCGGGCGCGGTGGCGAAGGACGGGGTGGTGACGGGCATGTCGGAGCCTCTCTGCCGCGGGCGGCCCGGGACGGACCAGGACGGAACGGGACGGGGCGAGCCGGGACGAACCGGGGCGGGCCGGGGAGGGCGGCCGGTCGGGGTGGTCCGACCGGCCGGCGGCGTCACATGATCGGCTTGCAGAGCGGGGTGTGGCAGCTGCCGCCCCAGGAGGTGTCCGCGATGTTCTTGGTGGCGCCGGGCGGCTGGAGCACCGGCGACGGCTGGGTCGCCCCGATCGCCGGCCGGGTGTCCGTCGCCGCCGCGGCCGAGGCGGAGGCCGCGCCGCCGACCGCGGCGGTGAGCAGTCCGGCGAGCAGGGCGGTGGCGGCGACGAAACGCTTCAAGGGGTCCTCCAGGACGCGACAGGGGAGCGGGCGGCGGGCCGGGAGCCGTGATCGGCGGGGCCCCGGCGGCCTGTGAACTAGCATGACGATCAAGGGCCGCCCGCGCCATCGATCGGGGCCCCACCGACAGCACTGGCAGCAAGATGACCGGGGGACGGAAGTGGACGTTTCACCCCAGACCCCGCCGCATCCGCCCCGGTCGGCCGCCACGGGCACGGGCCCGGGCGTCGACCCAGGCCCAGGCCCCGGAGCCCTGGACGGGGCGGTACCGGCAGCCCTGCCCGTCCCCGTCCCCGTCCCCGTCCCCGTCCCCGCGCCCGCTCCCGAGCCGGCCGACGGTGCCGCCTACGCCTGGGTGCTGGAACACGGCAGCCTGGACGCGGCCGCCCTCGCCGCCCACCTCACCGGCCTCGGCCTGGACCCCGACGGCGCCGCACCCGCCCTCGAACGCCTCCTGGCCTGGCAGCTGGTCCACCGCGACCCCGACGACCCGCGCCTGGGCAGGGCCGTCGCCCCCGAGGCCGCGATGGCCGCCCTGGCCGACCCCGTCGAGGCCGCCGTCCGGCGCAGCCGCGCCGAACTGGCCCACCGCCAGGCCCTGGTGGCCGGCTTCCTGCCGGTCCACCGGCAGGCCGTCGCGGGCGGGAACGGCGCCGCCGGCGGGGACGCCGCCGTGGTCGGCGCCGCCATCCGCGCCGCCGGCGGGAACGCCGCCGCCGGCGGGGACGCCGCCGTGGTCGGCGCCGCCGACGCCAGCGCCGCCGACGCCGCGGACGGGCCCGCGACCGACGCCCCCGGCGCGGACGACCCCCCGCAGCTGCAGGTCATCGCGACCCTGCCGGAGGTCCGCGCCGCCCTGGACCGCGCCTCCGCCGAGTGCCGCAGCGAGGTCCTCACCAGCCAGCCCGGCGGCGGCTCCCGCGTCCCCGCCGCGATGGAGGACGCGCTGCGGCGCGACCGCGTCCTGCTCGCCCGCGGAGTGCGGATGCGCACCCTCTACCACCACACCGCCCGCTTCAACGGCCCCAGCCAGGCCTACGTGGAGGCGGCCACCGCGCTCGGCGCGGAGTACCGCACCGCCCACGAGCTGTTCGGCCGGCTCATCGTCTTCGACCGCGAGCTCGCCTTCCTGCCCCTGGACGACGGCTCGTGGGGCGCCCTGGTGGTGCGTCAGAAAGCCCTGGTGGCATACCTGTGCGAGATCTTCGAGCAGACGTGGACGCTGGCCAGGCCGTTCGCCGAGGCGGCCGAGGACGGCTTCGGGCAGGTCGCCCAGGAGCTCGACCAGACCATCGTGCGGATGCTCGCCGCCGGCCTGAAGGACGAGGCGATCGCCCGCCGGCTGGGCATGTCGCTGCGCACGGCCCGCCGCCACATCGCCGACATCATGGACGAGTTGGCGGCCGACAGCCGCTTCCAGGCCGGTGTGGCCGCGGCCCGCGCAGGGCTGTTGGACGACTGAGCCCCGGACGGACGGCCCGGACGGACGGGCAGGCGCCCCCGGACGGAAGGCCCGTCGGGAAGGCCGACCCGTCCGCCCCGCGACGGGCCGGCCGAGCCCGCCCGTGTCACGTGATCCCGGGACCGGGAACCCGGGACTGTGCGTCACGGCGGCCGCTGCGCACGATGGATCATCGGAGCGGGGGCGGCGGGAACCCGGCCGAGGCGGAGGTGAGGCGATGCTGTGGGGCCAGGAGTCGCACCTGCCGACCCTCCGGGACGACGACCTGCTGCAGGACGTCGTCGGCTTCCTGCAGCGCCGACTCGGCCACGGTCCGGCCCTGTTGTGGACCGAGGACGACGGCCCGGACGGCGACGAACCGCCGCCCGCGCCGGACGCCCACCGACGGTCGAGGCACACCGCCGCCCTCGCCGCCGCGCTGCACGAGCGCCTCGGACGGCTCGTGGAGCCGGCCGCGGTCGGGGGCGCCGGAGCCCTCACCGGCCGGAGCGCGAGCAGCCTGTTACTGTTCCAGCGCCGTGGCGCCGGGCGCGTCCAACCGACAGGCCCCGGTGGGCGGTTCGGGCCGGACCGGGCGGACGGATCACCACAGACCGTCCGGCTGAGGCCCGGGCAGTGGCTGCTGCTGCCACCCGGCTGCGGCTACCGCCTGCAGTGCCGGCCCGGCGCCGAACCGCTGGTGCTGCGCATCCCGCTCACCGCCGGCAACGGCCCGGCGGGCCCCGACACCCCCGGGCCGGCCGGCTGACCACACACCACCGCGCCGCACCGCCCCTCCCGGCCACCGGAACCCGCCTCCCCGGCCACCGGATCCCGCCTCCCCGGCATCCCCCCGGCACCAGGCCGACGCGCCCACCGGCGCACGGCCGCCCCACCGGGCCCGCCCGACCAGGGCGCGCCCACCCCCGTCCCGAAGGAGACCACCATGGGTACCCGCACCACCGCCACGACCACCACCTTCGCCGTCCTGGCCCGCCGGACGGCGCTGTCCGTCGCCGCCGCGGCCGCCCTCGGCGCGGCGACCCTCGCCCCGGCGGCCGCCTCCGCCTCGGCCGGCCACGCCCCGACCGTCCACGGCCCGGTGGTGCGGACGCCGGCCGTCCACGGCCCGGTCGGCCACGGCACGACGCCCGACGTGCACACCGACCACATGGCCATCGACGACTGCGGCCACCACTGCCCCTCGCACATCAGCTGACCCCGGACCCCGGACCCCGGATCCCGGATCCCGCGGACACGGGTCCGACGACAGACCCCAGGGGCTCCGGCGGCCGTCCAGGCCACCGGGGCCCCCGGCCCGCGCCCGCCCGGCCCGCGAGGCCCCGACGCCCGCCGCAACGCCCCGTACCGGCCGCCCCGCCCCCGACGAACCACCGGAAAGGACCCGCCACGGCCATGGACCGGCTCGAACGCTGCGTCGGCGACCCCGAGACCTTCCTGCGCCGGCACTGGCGCCGGGGCCCCGCCCTCCTCCACCCCGCCGACCCGCCCACCCGGCTCCTCACCCCGCAGGCCCTGTCCGACCTCGTCGACGGCGGAACGCTGCGCACCCCGTACGCGACCCTGTCCACCGCCGGGGGCGACCCCCTCCCGGAGGAACGGTTCTGCACCCCGCGGACCGTCACCGGCCACCCCCTCCAGGGCTGCCTGGACCCGGCCCTGGTCCGCACCCTGATCCAGGACGAGGGCGCCACCCTCCACCTGCACCACCTCGAACACTGGCACCCGGGTGTCCGGGAACTCACCACCGGCCTGGCCGAGGCGACGGGACGCCCGGCCGAGGCCTTCCTCGACCACACCCCGCCCGGACCGTACGGCCCCGCCCACCGCACCGACGGCGACCTCCTGGTGATCCAGCTCGACGGCACCACCCACCGGCGCGTCCACCCCGCACCCGCCGACCCCGCCTGGCGGCCCGGCCGCGAGGACACCCCCGGACGGTGCCTGCTGGAGACGCCCGTCCACCCCGGCGAGGTGCTCTACGTCCCCGACGGCCACGCCCACACCGCCCGCGCCACCGGGCCCGCCCCCTCCCTCCACCTGACCGTCGCCCTGCGCGAGGCCCGTGCCGACCACCTGCGCGCCCGGCTGCGCACCCTGCTCGCCGACAGTCCCGCCGACGGGCCCGCCCTGCCCGAGCGCCCCCTGGACGAGGCCGACCTGCTGCGCGCCGGCGCCGTCCTGCTGGACCACCTGCGCGCCCGCCTCACCGCCGTCACCCCCGAGGACCTGGTCGCCGGGGCCCGCCGCACCGCCCACGGCGCCTGACCCGCCGCCCGAGCCGTCGTCCGAGCCGTCGTCCGAGTCGCCCGAGCCGCCGCCTGAGTCACCCGGCGGCGCCCCGACCACCAGCCCCGGCCCCCGGCCCGCCCCGAACCCGGACCCCCGCCCCGAACCCGGCCCCCGGCCCGCCCCGACCGCCCGAGAGCGAGACCCGCAGATGACCCAGAACTGGCTGCACCGCTGCGTGGCGGACGAAACGCACTTCCGCACCGCCCTGTGGCGCACCGCCCCGGCCGTGCTGCGCCCCGCCGACCCGCCGCTCGAGGTCCTCACCCGCCCCGAACTCGCGCGGCTGCTCGACCACGGCCTGCTGAGGATCCCCTACATCGGGCTCCACCAGGGCGCCGCCGAGCTGCCCGCGCACCGGTTCTGCCGCCCCCGGGCCGCGCGCGGCCAGGTGCTGGACGACTGCGCGGACGGCCCGTCGGTGCGCGCCCTGGTCCGCGACGAGCGGGTCACCGTACTGCTGCGCCACGTCGAGCAGTGGCACACCGGCGTGCGCGCACTCGCCGCCGGCCTGGGCGCCCGCCTCGGCCTGCCGGTGCGGGCGGACTGCGTCCTCGCCGCCCCCGGCGGCCGGGACCACCCGGGGCACGGCGAGGACGGCGACGTCCTGGCCCTCCAGCTCTGGGGCACCGGACGCTGGCGGGTGCACGCCGCCCCTGCCACCGAGGCCGCCCCCGCGTCCGGCGCCGGGCCCGCGGCGGCCGGAGCGGGCGAGCTGCTGCCCGACACCGTGCTGCGCCCGGGCGAGGTGCTCTACGTCCCGCGCGGCCTCGCGCACGCCGCCCGCGCCGAGGGCGACGAGCCCTCCGCCCACCTGGCGCTGACCGCGCGCGAACCGGCCACCGCCGACCTGCGCGCCGTCGCGCAGGCGCTGCTCACCGACGGCTGCGACCTGCCGGAGCGCCCGCTCGACGAGGCCGCCCTCACCGCCGCGGCCGCCGACCTGCTGGCCCACGCCACCCGCGTCCTGGACCAGCTGACCCCCGCCGACCTGCTCGCCGTCACCCGCGCCGTCCAGCTCCGCGGCCTGTCCTGACGGCCGGCCGCCACCGGCCGCGCTCCGGAATTGACCCATGAAACCGAGGTGGAATTGCCACCTGTCCGTGGGTCTTTGGCAATCTAGTCTGATCACATGACGACGACGAACACCACCGCCCCCGCCGCTGCCACCACCGACACCACCGCCGTCCAGGCCCCCACCACGGCCCCCGTGCTGACCCGCTGCGCCGAGGCCGAGATCTGCGCCGACCCGAGCAGCACCATGACCCTGCTCGCCGACTCCGCGCACACCGAGGGCGGCTTCACCAGCTACCGCTCGACCTTCGCCAAGGGCGCGGTCGGGGCCCCCGCCCACTTCCACACCAAGGCGTGGGAGCTGTTCTTCGTGATCAGCGGCTCGCTGCAGGTGCTGCTCGGCGAGGAGGTCACCGTCCTCGGCGCGGGCGACTTCCTGGCGGTGCCCCCGCACACCCCGCACGCCTTCGCCGCCGCCCCGGGCGCCGAGGCCGACGTCCTGTTCGTGTTCACCCCGGGCATGGACCGCTTCGACTACCTGCGCCTGCTGGGCAGCGTCATGCGCGGCGAGAGCGACCCGAGCGCCATCGCCGCCTCCGCCGAGCGCTTCGACAACCACTACGTCGACAGCCCCGCCTGGCGCGCCGCCCTCGCCCGGAACGCCTGAGCCCCCGGAACGCCTGAGCCCCCGGACGGCCCGAGTGCCCGGGCCTGCCGGCGCCCCGGGCCGCAGGTGGGTGCTCCCGACAGGCCGGGGCGGGCCCGGTGTGGAACGGTGGAAGCCGGGGGTCCTGGTGGTGAGAGGAGAAGCCGATGTCGTCGAAACGTCGTCGCAAGAAGAAGGCCCGGGCCAGGCGCGGTGCCAACCACGGCCGCCGCCCCCAGTGCTGAGCACCGGGGCGTGAGCGCCCGGCTCCGCATTCCGGCTCCCCAACGCGGGCCGGGGCCCATCCGCCCCGGCCCGCGTTGCTGTGCGTGCGTCCTCTCCGTGCGTGCCGCCCCCGCCGGCCACGCCCGTCCCGCGCAACGGGCGACGTCCTCGGCGACGGCGGGATCCCGATCCCCGCCCGGTGCCCGTCCGACCGGCGCGCCGTCCTTGCACCCGACCCTGCCGGGCCCGAACCGCAGTCGGGAACCCGATGTTCTTCCATGAGCCCTCCTGGGAAAGCCGTGTGGCGAACAGTCAGGCGATGCCACGTCACACGTTCTTTCCGTCAGGTTCGTTCGCCCTGGAACACGGCCGTCACCGGGTGGGGATCCCGGCCGTCGACTCCCGCGGAATCCTCATGGCGGCGTTGTTCAAGTGCGCGAACCATCGTTCAACTGCGGTGCCGGAGCACCGGATAGCCTTGCGTGCGGCGGACCTTTCGCCGTCCACCTGCGGCAGCAGGAATGCTCTTCGCTCAGTGCTGGTCGTCGTGGCCCGGTGTCGGTGAGTCGGGATAAGGTCCCCTCAAGATCCCGCACATCGAGATCCTCAATGGGAGATCTGACATGAGCAGCAGCGCAAGCAAGCACGAGGGATTCTCGGCCGACGAACGGGCCGCGATGAAGGACCACGCCGACGAGCTGAAGAAGGCGGCCAAGCGCGGCTCGAAGGCCGACAAGGCGGCGGAGGCCGAGCGGGACGTGCTCGCGAAGATCGCCGAGATGCAGGACTCCGACCGGGTCATGGCCGAGCGCGTCCACGCCGTCGTCACGGCCAACGCCCCGGTCCTCGCGCCGAAGCTCTGGTACGGGATGCCCGCCTACGCGCTGGACGGCAAGGTCGTCCTGTTCTTCCAGAGCGCCGAGAAGTTCAAGGCCCGCTACGCCACGCTCGGCTTCAGCGACCAGGCGAAGCTGGACGAGGGCACCATGTGGGCGGCCGGCTTCGCGCTGACCGAGGTCACGGCCGAGGTCGAGGAGAAGATCGCCGCGCTGGTGAAGCAGTCGGTCAGCTGACGCACGCCTGAACCGCATGCGACGCACCCCGGTGGACGGGCCGGGCCCCGGTGGCCCGCGTCCTCCCGGGGAAGGACCGCTCGGGCCCGACGGGGCCGGGCGGTCCCCGTCGTTTCGCCAGTGCTCCTCCGGCTCGGCACCGTCGGACTCGATGGCCCACTGGCGGTGGGCCGGCGGCATCCCTACGCTCGGTGCGAGTGTGCGAACGGTCGCTGTTCGTGCCGGAGGTCCGATGGCGGAGCAGCGGGGGGCTGTGGGTCGTGGCGGGTACGGCATTCCGGTTCGCGGGGCTGCGGGAGCACGATCCTGACGGCTTCGGCGGGTTTCAGCTGCTGGCACGGCTGGGTGAGGGCGGGATGGGTCAGGTGTTCCTGGCCCTGTCGCCCGGCGGGGTGCCGGCGGCGGTGAAGGTGATCCGCTCGGAGTTCACGCAGGAGCCGCAGTTCGCCGAGCGGTTCGCTCTGGAGATCGCCGCCGCGCAGCGGGTGCGGGGTGCGCACATCGCCCCCCTGCTGGACGCGGACGCCCGGGCGGAGCGGCCGTGGTTGGCGACCTCGTACGTAGCGGGCCCCTCGCTGCGCGACCTGGTGCTGGGCACCCGCGGGCTGCCGGAGCGTCAGGTGCTGCTGCTGGCAGGGGGGATCGCGCACGCACTGGCGGACATCCACGCGGCCGGGGTGGTGCACCGCGACCTGAAGCCCGCGAACATCGTGCTGGACGAGAGCGGGCCCAAGGTCATCGACTTCGGGATCGTGAAGTCCCTGACCCAGTCGGTGACCTACTCCAGCCAGTCGACCCGGATCGGCACCCCGTTGTACATGTCGCCCGAGCAGGCGATGGGCCGTGCGGTGGGCCCGGCCTCGGACGTCTTCGCGCTCGGCTCCACCCTCTACTTCCTGGTCACCGGACGGGAGGCGTTCGGCGCGGAGAACGAGTGGGCGGTCGCCCACCGGATCGTCGCCGACACCCCGGACCTGGGCGCTGTCCCCGAGCCGCTGCGCCGGCTGATCGCCGACTGCCTCGGCAAGGACCCGGGCCGCCGCCCGACACCGGCCCAGGTCCGGGAACGGTGCGAAGCGCTCCTCGGAGGCGCGGCCGGCCCGGGAGCCTGGATGGGCATCGACGGGGCGCGCGAGGCGATCCGCGAACGCACCGACGCCCTGCGCGCGCTCACCGCCCCGCAACCGCCCCAGACGGGCCGCACCCCCACCGGGCCCGGGACCCGGCCCGATCGCGGAGACGGCGACGAGCGGGAGCCCGACCGGCCCCCGGGGCCCGCTTCACGGCCCGGCCCACCCGGCGAACGCCCGCCGCAGCCGCCGGAGCACCCCAAGGAGCGCCCTCCCGCAGAGCTCGTCAAGGCCCTGCTCCTCATGGCGGCCGCCGCTCTCGTCGGAGCGGGCAAGAACCCGATGATGGAGCAGACCTTCACGCTCACCGCCGAGCAGAAGACGGTTCAGGTGGTCCTGGCCTTCGACTGGAAGCACCTCTTCGGAGCGGCCAACGGCAGCCCTGACCCGAGTGACTGGCTGATCGTCCCGATCGGCTTCATCGGGGCCGCCGTGGCGATCGTCCTCGCGGCGACCGGGCTGCCCCGCGCGGGACGCGAACCGGGGAAACTGGCAGCCGTGGGAACCGGGATCTCCGTGCTCTGGGCCGGGCTGTCCATCCTCCTCTTCCTGGGGATCCTCCAGGACCACAGTGGTGACTCCGGGTACACCGCCGTGAACAGGCGCCTCCTGACCGGCGGATGGCTGCTGCTCGCCGCGAACGTCCTGGTCCTGGCCGCCGGCGCCGTCCTGATCTGGTGGGAGGAGATCAGGCCG
The DNA here is from genome assembly GCF_044768035.1 of Kitasatospora sp. NPDC101176. Lineage (NCBI taxonomy): Bacteria > Bacillati > Actinomycetota > Actinomycetes > Kitasatosporales > Streptomycetaceae > Kitasatospora > Kitasatospora sp. NPDC101176. The sequence continues at coordinate 252,612 of NZ_JBIWPA010000003.1, read as the reverse complement.
ACCCTGAAGCCGAACCGGAACTGACCGGGCCGTCGACCAGAACGCGCCGGGAGCGGGCGAACGAGGGAGCGCGGCACCGCCCGGCCTGTCGTACGGGGGTCCAGGGCATGGGTGACGTGGTGTTCCCGGGGCACCTTCGCCGCTTCACCGCCCGAGCAGCCCCGGGCCCGCCGGTGGCTCGGCCCCGGGCCCGTCCACGGCGGGGGAGCGGGCGCAGTGGGCGGCGCGGGCCCGGGTGCGGACCTCGGCGACGGCCGGGCAGGTCGCGTAGACGCGGGTGAGGTGCGCCAGGTGGTCGGCCTCCGACCCCAGGGCCCGCGGCGGTTCGGCCGCCGGGACGGCGGCCGGCGCGGTGGGCGCCGCGCCCGGGTCTGGCAGGGCGCCGGCGGCCGCGCGCTCCAGGGCGGCCGCCAGTGCCGCGGCCTCGGCGGTGGCCGCCGCCCGGTCGGCTGGCGGCGGGAAGCGCCGGGTCGCGCCGGCTAGCCACTGCGCGGTGCGCGGGTCCAGGTGCTGGCGCAGGATCAGCCGGGCGTCGTGGATCTCGATGATCCGCCGGTACAGCGCGAACTGCGGGTCGCGCGGCGGCAGGAGCGCCGACAGCCGCCGGACCGGGACGAGCGCGATCTCCGGCAGCACGGTGTGCAGGTCCCGCCAGAGCGGGGCGAGCGCCCGGTGCCGGCGGTGGGCCAGCAGCCAGCCGCTCACGGCGGCCGGCACGACCGGCCACGGCGTCGCGCCCAGGCCCGCCCCGAGCAGGCCCGCCCCGAGCAGGGTCACGCACACCAGTCCCAGCACGCCGCACAGGGCGTCCTCGGCACCGTCCTGGGAGCCGGTGACGGCCGCGCGCACCACGTCGTCGACGCCCCAGGCGGTCCACAGCAGGCCGGCGGCCACGCCCAGCACGATCAGCCGCAACCCGGTGCGCGTGGGTCCCGGCCCGCCGGACGCCCGGGTGAGCCGCAGGAGTTGACGCAGCAGGGCGGTGAGGCAGTGGGCGAGGTAGAGCACGCCGACGGCGCTGTACCCGGCCAGCGCCAGGTGGGCGCCGGTGGACGGCGCGGCGCTCAGCTCGCGGGCCCCCGGGCCGGGCGAGGCCAGCGCCAGCAGCGCCGCCCGCAGCGCCAGCACACCGGCGAGCACGGCGAGTCGGCGCCGCACCGCCCGGCGCCCCGGTTCGGGGGTGCACAGCGCCAGGGCGAGCAGCCGCACCGCGCAGGCCGCGCACAGCCGCAGCGCCTCGCCCACCAGCACCGGCACCAGGGGGACCACCGGCACCGGTGCGAACGGACCGAGCCGGTCGGCGAGTTCGACGCTGGGCGGGGCGAGCAGCAGCAGGGCGGCGGACAGCAGGGCGGCGGCGTGGCGGGTGTAGCGGGCGACGGCGCGCGGGCCGGTCCGGCGGCCGTGGGCGAGACGGCAGGTGCCCAGGGCGAAGAACAGGGCCACGCCGTAGACGGTCAGGCCGGTCACGGCCGTCCCGTCCGCGGCGTGGCGCCCGCGGAGCCGGCGCGCGGTCTCAGACCGGCGCCCGGGCTCGGTTCGGCGCCCGGTGCGGCTGCGGGTGCGGTGCCCGGGCTCGGTGCGGTGCCTGCTGCCGGTTCGGGTGCCGCTGCGGTGCCCGTGCCCGGATCGGTGTCCGCCGGCGGCCGCACCGCGGGTGCGCCGGTGAGCAGGGCGTCCAGGGCGTCCAGGAGGTCCAGGCCGCCGGCGCGCGGTGCGGCGTCGGGGCCCGGCGGGTGGGCGGCGTCGGCCTCGGAGGCCCGGCTGAGGATCAGCGAGGCCAGCAACTCGGCCTCCCGCTCCTGGGGTTCGTCGTAGCAGGTGCGCCCGAGCACCCGCTGCACCAACGCGGGGGACAGGTGCGGCAGCAGGGCGGAGACCGGGCCGAGCGGCGCCGAACCGGCGTGTTCCAGCAGCAGGTGGGCGATCTCGTGGACCAGGATGTGCCGGCGGTGCAGCGCGCTGGTGTCCGCGGTGTACAGGATGTAATCCGTCTCCCGGGTGGAGACCAGCAGCCCGCAGGGCGTCCCGGCCCGGGCGGCCACCGGCAGCAGGGAGATCGGCCGCCCCCGCCGCCGGGCGAGCCGCTCCAGCAGCACCGTGGCGTCGAACGGGCTCGGCAGTTCCAGTCGTTCGGCCACCCGCCGGCAGCGCCGTAACGCCACCCGGTAGCACCTGTCGTCCCACACGCCGTGTTCCCTCCCAGCTCAGCGATCCCTCACCCCCGATCCCCCGATCGCTCCGGGTCCCCCGACCCGGCCACCCCCGATCCCCCCGACCCTCCGGGTCTGCGAACCCCTGTTCCCGCGGCCCTGCTCCCACGACCCCGGCCCCAGGGCCGCGGCCGCCCCCGAACCGTGGCCCCCGACCGTGGCCCCGAACGCCGTCCCCGGCGATGCGCCGATCCCCCGATCGGCCCGCCCGCCGGGCCCGTCGTGCACCTCCCCGTGCGCCCCCGCCCGTCGGTCCTCCCGCCCCGCTCGCCGGCCCTGCCCGTCCGCGGCCCCCGCCGCCGGCGTCAGGGCGCCTGGTTGCGGCGCGCCGCGTCCCGGCGGGCGATGACGTCGATCAGCTCGCTCACCGTGTCCAGGCCCTCGGGCGACAGCCCGACCGCGCGCAGCGCCAGGCTGCACACACCCGCGTCCCGCAGCGCGCCGAGCAGGGCGAGCTCCTTGGCGATCTCCGCGCCCTGCCGCTCGTCGAAGAAGTACGCCGGCGGCACCTGGAAGAACCGGGCGAGCGCCTCCAGGTGGCGCTTGGTCGGGTTGTCCCGGCGCCCGGTGCGCAGCTGCCACAGGTAGGTGGTGGAGAAGGACTCCCCGGTCGCCGCGCGGCAGGCCCGGGCGACCTCCTCGTTGGTGTACTGCTCGCGGTCGGGCCTGCGGACGGTCTGGAACAGCGCCTCGATCCGGGCCGCCAGCCCGGACGGCTCCGCCGGCCCGGACCGATCCGACGACCCGGACCGATCCGACGGCCCGGACGGCTCCACCCGTGCGGACGGCTCCGCCGGCCCGTCCTCCCGGGGCGACCGTGCCATGACCCACCCCACCCTTCCCCCGGCCGGGCCCCGCGCACCGCGCGCCCTGGTGGGCGCGCCGGGACCGGCCACGCCACGATAGCCCAACGGCATGAGCTGACGTGGATCCCAAGTCACCCGGGATTCACCTTGGTTGACCCTTCCGGAGGTGCCTGACATGCTGGACGGAAGGCGGCCCGAACGATCTGATGAGTCGTCAGACTCGTTCTTTTTGCCGACACTTGACGTTTCCCCCGGGGCGGCCGAACGATCTTCGCCCACCGGTAGAGTGACCGGCTCCCGTGGGAGCGCGAGGTGTTGACGACCAGCGGTGGCACCCGGCCCGACCGGCCCGGCCCGCCGACGGCAGGAACTGGGAAAGGGGACAACCGTGGACACGGCGGCACGACGACCGCAGACCGTGCGACTGGGCTTCCTGTGGCGGGCGGCCGGCGCCCCCGTCGGCTGTGTGCTCGCCCTCGCGATGGGCGCCGTCCTGGCCGACTCCGGGGACGCCGGCCGGATGGGCGCCGTCCCCGCACTCCTGCTCTCCGGCGCCGCGGTCCTGTGCGCGGCCCTGCCCGTCCCGTACGGCTTCTGGGTCCGCGCCGACGAACACGGCCTCACCCTCGTCCGGGCGTTCGTCCCGCGTCGCTACCGGTGGCGCGACATCGACGGCCTCACCATGGACGCCGGACGCGACACCGACTCCGGCATCCCCCGGCTCGTCCTGCTGCTGCGCCTGAACCCGGACCCCCGCGCCACCGCCCGTCCCGTCCGCTCCCGCCCGTCCCTCCGCTCCCTCCGGCCCCTCGCCTCCCTCCGAGGGCCCGGCCGCGCCGACCGGGGGACCCGCCTGCACGGGCCCGTCCTGGGCATCCTGGGCACCACCCGCGACGGACTGCCGCGCGGCACCGAATCCCGCCGCCTCGCCGACCTGTTCGACCTGCTGCGCCGCCACGGAGTCCCGTTCGAGGACCACCGCTACGCCGACCTCGTCCTCACCGCCCACGGCTACCCCGCACTCGCCCACACCGCGGGCCCCGAAGCCCGTCCCGAAGCCCGCCCCGCCGCCTGACCCGCCGCCTGACCCCCGGGCGTCCCTGGCTCTGAAGCGGTCCCTGACCCCCGGACGCCTGGAACGCCCTGCCGCCGCGTTGAGCCGCCCGGCGGCCCGCGGCCGTAGTCCCCGACGGGTGCGCGCCCGCCGGACGGCGCGCCAGGACGTCAGGAGGGCCGGCGTGCTCAGGTTCCACGGCGCGTGGCGGATCACCGTGGTCGGCAAGAACGCCGACTTCGACCAGCGCGCGGTGGTGCGCAGCCCCTACGGAGCCCGGGTGCTCCCCGGGCGGGTCGGCGCCACCCTGGACGTCGACGAGGACAGCTGGGCACTCACCCTGGAACACCACCTGTGGGGCCGCAGCTGGCAGCCCAACCTGCGCACCACCCCCGGGCCGGTCACCGAACGCGACGGCGTGCGCAGCCGACTGCTGGTCAGCAACGACTGCCACTGGCCCGGCAAGCCCCTGGACTACGTCAACTTCGTCCTGCGCCTCGACCAGCTCCCCACCGCCGCCCCGCACCCGCTGCCAGTCCGGGCCGCCGCGCGTCACCTCGGCGCCGTGCCCCCGAACCCGGCCCCCGCCCGGGCCGCGCGCCACCTCGCCGCCGTCCCGCCGCCACCGGCCGCGCCCCGCGCCGTGCGCACCTCCTCCGACGGCCCCGCCACGGCCGCGCCCCGCCCGCAGGAGGACACCGCCACCCGGTAGGGCCCGGCCGGCCGCCGTCGGGCCCAGCCGTCGGGCTGCTCCCGGGGTGGCCCCGGCGTCGCGGGCCCACCGGCCTGCCGGGGGCGCGGGCCACGGGGATAAAGTCCCAGGTGAGCACCGTCGCGCCCGAGGAGACCCCGCCATGCCGACCGACCCCGACGCCACCACGGCCCCCGCCGCAGACGCGCCCGCCGACCGCCCGTCGACCGCGCGCTACGGCCTGGGCACCGCAGCCGTCGGCCGGCCCGGCTACATCACCCTCGGACGCGACGCCGACCTGCCCGCCGAGCGCACCGTCGAGGCGCTGCGCGAGCGCACCCACGCCCTGCTCGACGCCGCGTACGCCGCCGGTGTGCGCTACTTCGACACGGCCCGCTCCTACGGCCGGGCCGAGGAGTTCCTCGCCCAGTGGCTCACCGCGCATCCCGAGGCCGCGGCCCACGCCACCGTCGGCAGCAAGTGGGGCTACACCTACACCGCCGGCTGGCAGGCCGACGCGGCGGGCCCGCACGAGGTCAAGGAGCACTCGACGGCGGTGTTCGACCGCCAGATCCGCGAGACCCGCTCCCTGCTCGGCCCGCACCTGGACGTCTACCTCGTCCACTCCGTCACCCCCGACAGCCCCGCCCTGACCGACCCCGACCTGCACGCCCGCCTGGCCGGCCTGGCCGCGCAGGGCGTGCGGGTGGGCCTGTCCACCAGCGGCCCGGCCCAGGCCGACACCATCCGCGCCGCCCTGCGCGTCACCGCCGACGGCCGGTCCCTGTTCGCCGCCGTCCAGGCCACCTGGAACCTCCTCGAACCCTCCGCCGGCCCCGCGCTCGCCGAGGCCCACGCGGCCGGCTGGCTCGTCGTCGTCAAGGAGGGCATGGCCAACGGCCGCCTCGCCGACCGCAACGCCACCGGCCCCGACACCACCGCCCTGCGCGCACTCGCCGCCCGCACCGGCGCGTCCACCGACGCCCTCGCCCTGGCCGCGGCCGCCGCACAGCCCTGGGCCGACCTGGTCCTGTCCGGCGCCGCCACCCTCGACCAGCTCGCCTCCAACCTCACCGCCGCCACCCTCCACCCCACCCCCGAGGACCTGGCCGCCCTCACCGCGCTCGCCGAACCCGCCGACGCGTACTGGCGCACCCGCTCCGCCCTGCCCTGGGCCTGACGCACCCGCTCCGCCCTGCCCTGCCCTGCCCTGGGCCTGACGCACCCGCAGCCTGCGGCCGCGCGGCGGCCGGGCCGTCGGTGCCCGCCGAGGGCCGGCTGTCGGTGCCGGCGCCTAGCGTGAGGCGAATGACCCAGCCCCAGCCCCTGCCGCCGCAGGCCACGCTGCCCGTCCCCCTCCCGCCCGGCCGCCCGGTAGCCGGCGAGCAGTGGGGGCGCCGCGAGCCGTACCTGTGGATCAGCGACGACGCGGCCCCCGCCGGCCTGTGGCAGCAACTGCACCGCGCCCACCCGCAGACCGGCCTGTGGCCCCTGCTGCTCGTACCGCTGCGAGAGGACGGCGAGTTCCGCCCCTGGCTGTCCGGCGAACTCAGCCCCGAGGCCGCCTCCGACCCCTCCTACTACGACCCCGCCGCGCTGCTGCGCACCTGGTGGCGGGGCATCAGCAGCACCGGCGAGGACGAGGACGGGGACGAGCTCTTCCCGGAGGACGCCGCCGAACTCCAGGAGGCCCTCGCCCCCTTCGGCCCCCGGTGGCCCGGCCCCGCCCCCGCCGCCACCCTCCGCGAGGGCGCCGCCGGCAGCGAGGCCCGCGCCCTGGCCGACGTCCTGCAGGGCCTGCGCGGCCCGCGCCTGGGCCTGGTCGGCGCCGCGAGCGGCGCCGAAGCCCTGGTCGCCTGCGGGTGGCGCGGTCCGACCAACCACGAGGAGGACACCGCGAAGATCGCCGCCGTCCTCGCCGACTGGGAACGCCGCTTCGGCGCCCAGGTCGTCCAGGTCGGCTTCGACACCCTGGACCTGAGCGTCGCCGCCCCGCCCACCACCCCCGCCGAGGCCCTGCGCGTGGCCGCCGAGCACACCGCCCTCTGCCCCGACCTCGTCTTCCAGGGCACCGGCGCCCTCACCGCCTACGCCGAGGAACTCGTCGGCAGCCACCACTGGTCCTTCTGGTGGGACTGAGGCGGCGGGGCTGAGCCGGCGGGGGCTGCCTGCCGTGCGGGGGCCGGGGGCCGTCAGCTCCGGCGGGCGCCCCGGAGGATCCGGGCGACGACGGCCGCGGCCCGCTCCGGGTGCTCCTCCAGCCAGGCGCCGAGGTGCTCCCGGACGGCCTCCGCGACGCAGGCGCGCACCGGGTGGTTGCCGAGCACGTCGCGGATCGACCCCTCGAACTCGGGGTGGTCCAGTTTCACCGACACCACCGCCGTCAGGCCCTCGCCGATTAGCTCGGGGCCGACCGGTGCCGGGGCGGGCTCCACCGGGTCGGCCGTGCGGGCGTACGCGTCGAGCGCGGCGGCCACCCCGTCGCGCAGCCCCTCCAGGTGCGTCCCGTGGGCGGTGGCCCGGCTGTTGGCGAAGCCGCGCACCCGCTCCCCGGCGCAGTCGCGCCAGCGCAGCGCCACCTCCAGCGTCCCCGCCATCCGCGGGTCCTCGCACTCGAAGCCGATGACGTCCGGGTGGACGGGCGTCACGCCCTCCCCGTCGAGGAGGGCGACGAAGTCCCGTGCCCCGCACGGGAAGTGGAAGCGCTCGGACCTGTCCCCGGCCGGGCCGCGCCGGTCGGTCAGCGAGAGGTCCAGGCCCCGGTTCAGCAGGGCGAGCTCCCGCAGGTGCTCCGCCAGCACGTCGAAGGAGCACCACGTCGTCTCGAAGATCCCGGCATCGGGCCGGAACGCCGGATCCCGGAGAATCTCCGGCCGGGCCGACCACCGCGCCGCGGCGTGCCGACGGTGCCCGGCCGTGCCGCGCCCCCGGGGGCCGGGGCCGGGCCGCGCAGGGCTGTGGCATGCTGCCGTCCGTCGTCCGGGATCGTGGTGACGGCGCTGGTCAGCGGCCCGGAGCCGACGGCCCGGTCACCCCTCCGCGATCCTCCCCGTCCCCACCGAACCCGAGGAGCGTCCCCTGAACACCGCCTGCGCGGAGGCCCTGTCGATCGCCATGCTGGCCCTGGTCCTGGTCGGCGCGGTGGTGCGCCCCTGGGGCTGGCCGGAGGCCGCGCTCGCCCTGCCCGCGGCCGCCCTGCTGATCGTCACCGGAGCCGTCCCGCTCGACCACGCGAGCGCCGAGGCCGCCCGGCTGGGCCCGGTGATCGGGTTCCTCGCCGCCGTCCTGGTGCTGGCCCAGCTGTGCGACGACGAAGGGCTCTTCCACGCCTGCGGGGCCTGGATGGCGCGCAGCGCGGCCGGGCGGCCGCAACGGCTGCTGGTGCAGGTCTTCGTCGTCGCCTCCGTGGTGACGGCCGTCCTCAGCCTGGACGCCACGGTCGTGCTGCTCACCCCGGTCGTCCTCGCCACCGCCGCCCGCCTCGGCGCCCGCCCCGCCCCGCACCTCTACGCCTGCGCGCACCTGTCGAACACGGCCTCGCTGCTGCTGCCCGTCTCCAACCTGACCAACCTGCTCGCCTTCACCGCCAGCGGCCTGAGCTTCAGCCGCTTCGCCGCGCTGATGGCCCTGCCCTGGCTGGTGGCGATCGCCGTCGAGTACGCGGTGCTGCGCCGCTTCTTCGCCGCCGACCTGGCCGCCGGGGCCGAGGCGCCGCCGCCCGGCGAGGAGCCGCGGATGCCGCTGTTCGCCCTGGTCACGGTCGGCTGCACGCTCGCCGGGTTCGTCGTCGCCTCGGCGGTCGGGGTCAACCCGGCCTGGGCGGCGCTGGCCGGGGCCGCGGTGCTGGCCGTGCGGGCGCTGGTCCGTGGCCGCACCACGGTGGCGGCGATCACCCGCTCCGCCGCCGTGCCCTTCCTGGCGTTCGTGCTGGGGCTGGGCGTCGTGGTGCGCGCGGTCGTCGACAACGGGCTGGCCTCCGGGCTCGCCCACCTCATCCCGGACGGCACCGCGCTGCCCGCCCTGTTCGGCCTCGCCGCGCTGGCCGCCGTCCTGGCCAACGTCATCAACAACCTGCCCGCCACCCTCGTCCTGGTGCCGCTGGCGGCGCCGGCCGGCCCCGGCGCCGTCCTGGCCGTGCTGCTGGGCGTCAACATCGGCCCCAACCTCACCTACGCCGGGTCGCTGGCCACCCTGCTGTGGCGGCGCATCGTCCTCGACCAGGGCGGCGAGGTCAGCCTGCGGCAGTTCACCCGCCTGGGCGTGCTCGCCGTCCCCGCCACCCTGGCCGCCGCCGTCCTGGCGTTGTGGGCGTCCCTGCAGCTCATCGGGACGTGACGGCGCACCGGGACGTGACGGCGCACCGGGAGGGGAGGGCGGGGGCCGCGGCGCCCGACCTCCCCTCCCGCGGTCAGTACTCGGAGCTGGGCGCGGCCGCCGTCGGCCCGAGGTCGGGGGCGTCGCGCAGCTCCACCGCTGAGCCGGGCCGGTCGAGTTCGAGGACGACCAGCTCGTTGCCGCCCGCGTGCCACAGCGGCGCGGGGGCGTAGAGGGTGCGCTGCGGGCCCTCGGCGCTGTGGCGTCCGAGCAGGAAGCCGTTGAGCCACAGCAGGCCGCGGCCCCAGCCGGGCAGGGCCACGAAGGCGTCGGCGGGGGAGTCGAGGACGGCCGTGTAGCGGTGGAACGCCGGACGGCCCTCGGGCAGCTCCTCGTCGTCGTAGCGCAGCCCGGCCAGGTCGGTCAGCGGCAGCGGCCGGATCTGCCAGCCGAACAGCCGCTGGCCGCCGTGCGAGACGCCGCGGGTGATGCCCTTGCGGTCGTCCATCTGCGGGCCGTAGTTCACCCGCCCGAGCGCCTCGACCAGGACGTCCAGCACCACCCCGTCCTCGCCGGTGGCGAGCTCCAGCGTCTCGCCGGGGGAGTTGCGGTCCAGCACGCCGAGCAGCCGCCCGTCCGCGAAGACGTGCGCGCGGTCCGCCAGCCCGTCGATGCGCAGCGGCAGCCCGGGCCGGGGTCCGGGCACCCGGGTGCTGTAGTGGATCAGCCCGCGGTCCTGCCCGAGCTGCTCCATCGGCAGCGGCGCGGCCCGCTCCGCCACCCGGGACAGCACGTCCAGGTGCTCCAGCAGTCCGGCCCGGCCGTCCGCCCGCTCCAGGTGCTGCGGCGCCACCCGGGGCGGGTCGGCGGGCAGCTCGCCGGGCGGCAGCGGCAGGTAGCGGCCGATGACCTCGCGCAGGGCGTGGAACTTCTCCGTCAGCTCGCCCGCCTCGCCGATCGGCGCGTCGTAGTCGTAGCTGGTGACGGTCGGCTCGTACCCGGCGTCGCACGGGTGGGCGCCGGAGTGGTTGGCGCCCGACCACAGGCCGAAGTTGGTGCCGCCGTGCGCCATGTACAGGTTGACGGAGGCGCCGGTGGCCAGCAGCTCGTCCAGCGAGGCCGCGGTCTCCTTCGCGTCGCGCACGTGGTGCGGCAGGCCCAGGCGGTCGAACCAGCCGATCCAGAACTCCATCGCCGCCAGCGGCCCCTGCGGCTGCTGGCGGCGCAGCACCGCCAGGCGCTCGGGCGCGCGCGAGCCGAACGTCGCGGTCGACAGGTGTCCGGGGATCGTGCCGCCCTGCTGCATGGTGTCGTGGGCGCCGTCGGTGGTGAACAGCAGGCAGTCCACGCCCCGGCGCACCAGCCCGTCCCGCAGGTGCCGCAGGTACGCGGCGTCGGTGCCGTAGCTGCCGTACTCGTTCTCCACCTGCACCGCCACCACCGGGCCGCCCCGGCTCGCCAGCAGCGGCAGCAGTTCCGGCACCAGTGCGTCGAACCAGCCGTCCACCTCCGCCAGGTACGCCGGATCGGCGCAGCGCAGCCGCAGCCCCTCTACCGCCAGCAGCCGGGCCGGCAGCCCGCCGAACTCCCACTCCGCGCAGATGTACGGCCCCGGGCGCAGGATCACGTCCAGGCCCAGGTCCCCGGCCAGGCGCACGAAACGGGCCACGTCCCGCCACCCGGTGAAGTCCACCTCCCCGCGCCGCACCTCGTGGAAGTTCCACGGCACGTATGTGTCCACCGTGTTCACGCCCAGCGCCCGCAACCGCCGCAGCCGGTCCTCCCACAGCGCGGGATGGACCCGGAAGTAGTGCAGTGCCCCCGCCACGATCCGGTGCGGCACCCCGCCGCGCAGGAACCCGGTGGCGTCGTACTCCAGCATGCGCAGACCCGCTTTCAGTCGCCCGACATCGGAAGGCGAACCCGCAGGTCGAGGGCCCGCCGGACCCCCACCACCCACAGCCCGCCCCACCTGCGGCCCCGAGCCTAACGAACCCCGCCCGCGGGGGCCCGAACCTCCACCCTGTCCGCACCAGTACACCGGTGACCAGCTCACCAAGGTCTGCCCGCCCGGAGTCGCCCTGGCCGCCGACAAGGGCTGCACCGTCTACGAGTACGGCACCGGCTCGCGCTACCGCACGGCCGTGCGCGACGCCGGCCCCAGCGGCTACTGGCGCCTCGGCCAGAGCGACGGCTCGACCGTCGCCAACGACGCCCAGGTCAAGGACGTCACCTGGGGCGCGCCTGGTGCGATCGCCGGCAGCGGCGACGGCGCGGTGACCTTCAACGGACGCTCCACCTCCTACGTCGAGCTGCCCAACCGCGCCATCACCTCCTCCGTCAACCGCAGCGTGGAGCTGTGGTTCCGCACCGGTGCGGCGGGCGTGATCCTCAGCATGCAGAACCGGGCCATGGGGGAGGACCCGTACAACGTCGTCCCGACGATCTACGTCGGCTCGGACGGCAAGCTGCGCGGCCTCTTCTACGGCATCAACGGGGCACCGATCGCCAGCTCGGGCACGGTCACCGACAACGCCTGGCACCACGTGGTGCTCACCGGGGCGAGGGACAACACGGCCCTGTTCCTGGACGGAGCCCTGGTGGGCACCGACCGCGGTGAGATCAACTACCTCAACATGGACCGCGCCTACCTCGGCGGCGGCTACACCGGCAACTGGCCCGGTGGCAACGGTGGCTCGTCCTGGTTCAACGGACAGATCGACGAGGTCGCGGTCTACGACTACCCGCTCACCGACCAGACCGTCGCCGACCACTACGCCCTGCGCACCGGCAGCTCCCAGCTGACCAAAACCACCCTGCCCACCGGCCGCACCAGCGCCCAGGTCACCTACGACCCCACCACCGAACGGGTCACCAAGGTCACCGACGCCGCCGGCAGCGACTGGAAGGTCTCCGAACCCACCTTCAGCGGTGGATCGTTCCTCTACAACAACGCCGTCAAGGCCTCCGGCCCGGCCGGCTACTGGCGCCTGGGCGAGCGCGACGGTGCCACCGCCACCAGCGAGGTCGGTAACGGCCTGGCAGGAAGCTACGGTGACGGCGTCACCAAGAAGGCCCCCGGAGTCTTCGCGCCCACCGACGACACCGCCGCACGCTTCACCGGATCGGACAACTCCCAGGTCGAGATCCCCCAGGACCTCCTGCACGCCAAGACCGACCTGGCCGTCGAACTGTGGTTCAACACCACCACCCCCGGCGTCCTGATCGGCGACCAGAGCCGAAAGATCGACGACCCGGCAGGCGTGGGCGGATCCTGGGCCCCGGTCATGTACGTCGGCACCGACGGCAAGCTGCGCGGCCGCTTCTGCTGCACCGCCCCCGAAGGGCTCACCTCCGCGACCAGCGTCACCGACGGCGCCTGGCACCACGCCGTGCTCTCCGTCCAGGGAACGGCCCAGACCCTGTACCTCGACGGTCAGGTTCTCGGCACCCAGACCGGTGGGGTCGACCACCAGCAGAACAGCCACACCTACATCGGCGCCGGATTCACCCGGTACTGGCCCGCCACGTCCGGCGACATCAGCCACTTCACCGGCACCATCGACGAAGTAGCCCTCTACCAGCACCCGCTGACCGACACCGACGTCGTCGCCCACTACCGCGCCCGCAGTGCTCAGGTATCCGGCCAGGGTGTCGGCTACCGCGGCGCCGTGGTCGCCGACTCACCCGGAGGCTACTGGCGCCTGGACGAGACCGGCGGCACCACGGCCGCCAGCGAGGTCGGCGCGATCAAGGGCAACGGCACCTACACCGTCGACGCCAAGGCCGGCACCACCGGCGCCTTCGGCCCCGGCGACGGGCACGCGGCCGAGTTCAACGGCACCAACAGCTCCTACGTCAGTCTCCCCACCCCGATCCTCCAGACCCAGAGCGACGTCGCCGCGGAGATGTGGTTCCGCACCGGCGGACCGGGCGTGCTCCTGAGCGAAGGCAACCAGACGAGCGGCAACACGGTGCCTGTCCTCTACATCGGCACCGACGGCCGCCTGCGCGGAGTGTTCTACGGCATCAGCGGCACCCCGATCACCTCGGGCGGCGCGGTCACCGACGGATCCTGGCACCACGCGGTGATCAGCGCAGGCCAGGGCACCCAGTCCCTCTACCTCGACGGCACCCTGGTCGGCTCCGCCGCCGGCGCCGCGAACCACCTCGACATGGACCGCATCACCCTGGGCGGCGGCTACCTCGGCAGCTGGCCCGGCGGCAACGGCGGGTGGTCCTGGCTGACCGGCCAGATCGACGAGGTCGCCTTCTACCAGCACCCGCTCAGCGCCGAACGCGTCGCCGCCCACTACCAGGCGCGCTCCGCCTCCTCGGCCACCGAACTCGCCTCCCGCGTCACCCTCACCGACCCGGCCGGCAACACCACCACCGACATCCACGACGTCACCCGGGGCAACCGCCTCATCTCGCGCACCGACGAAGCCGGCAACACCACCAGCTACACCTACGACACCGGCGGCTTCGTCCACACCGTCACCGACCCCAACGGCCACTCCACCGTCAGCGGCCAGGACGCCCGCGGCAACACCATCTCCTTGACCACCTGTCGCGACGTCAACTCCTGCTGGACCTCCTACACCAGCTACTACTACAACGGCGCGAACCCCAACGACCCGCGCAACGACAAGCCCACCGAGACCCGCGACGCCCGCTCCACCGGGCCAGGCGACACCACCTACCGCACCACCGTCGCCTACACCGCCCTCGGCCTGCCCGAAGCCACCACCCGCCCCGACGGCCGCACCACGCGCACCAGCTACACCACCGGCACCGAACCCGCCTACAGCGGAGGCACCACCCCGCCCGGCCTGCTCGCCACCGAGACCACCGCTGGCGGCGCCGTCACCGCCTACGCCTACTACGCCTCCGGCGACCTGGCCCGCACCACCCTGCCCAGCGGTCTCACCATCACCTACGGCTACAACGCGGCGGGCCGCAAGATCTGGGCCACCGAGACCTCCGACGCGCAGCCGGGCGGCGTCACCACCACCTACCAGTACGACGAACTCGGCCACCTCATCACCCAGACCGGGCCCAAGGTCACCGACGCCGTCACCGGTGACAGCCACCAGACCCGCACCACCCTCGTCCTCGACGCCGACGGCCGCCCCACCAGCACCACCACCGCCGACATCCTCGGCAACGACGGCTCCCGCACCGCCACCACCACCTACGACAGCGCCGGCCGCATCGACACCGACACCGACGCCGCCGGCAACACCACCCGCTACGGCTACGACACGCTCGGCCTGCGCACCCGCGTCACCGACCCGCTCGGTCAGGTCACCCGCTACACCTACACCCCGCGCAGCCAGCCGGCGACCACCGTCGTCGAGGGCTGGAACGGCGACGGCAAGGGCGTGCGCGACCTGACCCTCGAATCCCGCGCCTACGACCCGGCCGGCCGTCTGGCCTCCGTCACCGACGCCATGGGCGCCGTCACCAGCCACACCTACTTCGACGACGGCCTGCCCGCCACCACGACGGCCGAGAACGTCACCCAGGCCGACGGCACCAGCCACTCGATCGTCCTCGAGGCGAACGAGTACGACGGCGCCGGCTACCTGGTCAAGCGCACCACCGGCGGCGGACGCACCACTCTCGTCCAGACGATGGACCCCTCCGGCCGCCTCACCCAGAGCGTCCTCGACCCGGCCGCCCTCAACCGCACCACCATCCTCGGCTACGACGCCGACGACCGCGTCACCACCAGCACCCTCAAGGTCAGCGACACCGAGAACAGCGTCCAGACCAACACCTACGACACCGCGGGCCGCCTGACCCGCACCCAGCTCGCCTCCTCCGCCAGCGGCCCCACCGCCGTCAGCACCTTCAGCTACGACCAGCGAGGCCTGCTCACCGCCAGCACCACGCCCAACGGCAACGCTCCCGGAACCGACCCCGCCTCCCGCACCACCAACTACCAGTACGACACCCTCGGCCGCCTGATCACCACCACGGCCCCGCAGGTCTCCGTCGAGAGTGCCGGAGCGACCGCCACCACCCGACCGACCACCACCACCGGCTACAACGCCTTCGGCGAGGCAGTCTCCACCAAGGACCCGCTCGGCCAGGTCGTGCGCACCACCGTCGACCAGCTCGGCCGCGTCACCGAGAGCCGCCTGCCCTCCTACACCCCGCCCGGCTCCAGCACCGCCCTCACCGCGGTGCGACGCGTCGAGTACGACAAGCTCTCCCGCGTCATCACCAGCACCGACGCGGCCGGCCGGCGCACCACCTTCGGCTACGACCGACTCGGCCACCAGATCCAGCGCGTCGAACCCAACTCGCTCGGCGCCCTCCAGCCTCCGGTGGACGACAACCCGCCCACCTGGAACGCCACCTGGACCCCCACCGGCCTCCAGCTGTCCGCCACCGACCCGGTCGGTGCCCGTACGGAGTCCACCTACGACCAACTCGGCCGCCCCCTCACCGCCACCGTCGTCGAACGCCAACCCACCCCGCAGAACCTGACCACCAAGTTCACCTGGGACGACGCCGGCAACCGCACCGCCCTCACCACCCCGGCCGGCAGCACCACCAGTGCCACCTACAACCCCGCCGGTCAGCCCCTCACCGCCACCGACCCGGCCGGGCGCGTGACCAAGACCGAGTACGACGGCCTCGGCCGCGCCGTGCGTGCCAGCGCCCCCCTCGGCGAGTCCGTGCGCACCCGCTACGACGCCCTCGGCAACCCCGCCACCACCGAGAACCTCGACCCGGCCGGCACGGTGCTGCGCACCACCAGCGCCACCTACGACCTGGAGGGGCGTGTGCTGACCAGCACCAGCCCCACCACCGGAGCCGTCACCAGCACCGACTACGACGCGCTCGGCCGTCCGGTCAAGGTCACCGAACCCGTCGCCGCCGGCCAGGCCATCACCACCACCCTCGGCTACGACGCCTCCGGCAGCCGCACCCGCCTGACAGACGGCAAGGGCAACACCACCGTCTACACCTTCAACACCTGGGGTCTGCCCGAGTCCACCGTCGAACCCGCCACCACCGCCCACCCGGCCGCCGCCGACCGCACCTGGACCACCGCCTACGACGTGGCCGGGCAGGCCGTGCGCAGCACCGAACCCGGCGGCGTGGTGCGCACCAGCAGCTACGACCCGGCCGGACGCCTGGTCCACGAGAGCGGCACCGGCGCCGAGGCGGCCACCACCGACCGCGACCTCGCCTACGACAAGGCCGGGCACCTGATCCGGCACAACTCCTCCGCCATCAACGGCCAGCAGTACGCCTACAACGACCGCGGCCTGCCGACCAAGGCCGGCACCGACCTCACCGCGCCCAACCAGACCTGGGAGTACGACGCCGACGGACGCATCACCAAGCGCTGGGACAAGGACACCGACCTGACCGTCTTCGGCTACAAGGCCGACGGCCAGCTCGACTGGGCCAACAACCCCAAGCTGAAGACCCAGAACTGGTACGGATACGACGACGACGGCCGCCTGAACAAGCAGTTCTACGTCGCGCCGGACCCGGCCGACCCGGCCAAGCTCAAATCCACTTCCGAACGGCGCCTGAGCTACGACGCCCTCGGCCGGCTGAGCGGCGACCAGGTCCTGGCCGGCAACCCCGCGGCCACCGCACTCACCGGCACCACCTACGAGTACGACCTCGACAACCGCTTGACCCGCAAGACCGTCAGCGGCGGCGCCACCGACCCGGTCAAGGACAACCACTACGGCTACGACCAGGCCGGCCGCCTCACCTCCTGGAGCGTCGACGGCACCACCACCGCGTACGAGTGGGACGCCGCCGGCAACCGCACCAGGAACGGCGCCGCCACCGCGAGCTACGACGAGCGCAACCGCCTGCTCTCCGACGGCACCAGCACCTACACCTACGACGGCCTCGACCGCGTCACCAGCCGCAACGCCGCCCGCTTCAGCTACGACGGCGCCTCCAACAGCGTGACCGGCGACGGCACCTGGACTTATGCCCGCGACGCCGCCGGCAACCTGCTCGGCGCCTCCAAGGGCAGCACCGCCGTCCGGGTCCGCACCGACCAGCACACCGACGCCACCACGACCCTCGACGCCAACGGCACCACGGTCACCGGCACCACCACCTACGACCCCTTCGGCAAGCCCGCCAGCACCACCGGCACCACCACCAGCCTCGGATACCAGAGCGGCTGGACCGACCCGGATTCCGGTGACGTCAACATGGCTGCTCGCTGGTACCGCCCGGGCACCGGCTCCTTCACCTCCCGCGACTCCTGGCTCCTCGACCCGTCCTCCTCCGCCCAGGCCAACCGCTACACCTACGGCAACGCCAGCCCCCTCAACGGCACCGACCCCTCGGGGCACGAGAGGGTCCTCGGAGGAGGGTTCGGTGTGGGTGCCGCGACAGCACCCGGCACTTCTACTGGTGGCGGCGGCGCATTCAGTTGGGGGAGCGCTGTATCAGCGACAGGCGCCCTCGTCACCGGGATCGCGGCCACAGGCACGGCCTGGGAGCTCTACCAGCGGCACCTGCAATCCCAGAGCGGCGCCAGTGCCGCGGCCGGCTCCTACGCCGCCTCCACCGCCTACGTCGACGACATCGCCTTGGAAAAGGCGGAAGCCCGGGCCCGAGCTGCGGCCCGCCCCCGCCCCGTGGACGTCCCTGCTGACCCTCCCAGTGAGGGGCCCGGTCCCGGTGGTGACGGTCCGGGTCCTGGCCCAGGTCGTGGCCCGGGCAAGGACGGCGGTCGTGGCACTGGCGGCGGAAGGTGCATGGTTATGTGCTCGCCGCGAGTCTATGAAAAGAAGAAGGAGGCAGATAAGAAAAAGGACAATGGGCAGACCAAGGGGCCGCTCTGGGATCCGTCCAAGGCTGCAGTGGAGCGTCCGGTTCCCCGGATCGACTGGATTGGCAGGGACATCCGTGAGCTCTTCGGCATCATTGCCGCCTCCTACACCGCGGCTGACATGCTGAGCATGCTGACGCTCACTCCAAACGTGGCGCCGACCCCCGATACTCAGACCGCCCCCGGTGCTCAGCCGGGGGCGGGTTCAGGTCAGCCGGCCCGCCAGCCGCGGAGTTGCCTGGACCAGCGCCCGGCGGGGGCAGTGGATGACAATGGCCAGAAGGGGGGGTGGATCGACTACTGGGCTATGGAGGATGTGGTGGCCTCGGGGGCCTCAGCTACCCAACGTCCTACGGGAGCCCACGCCTGCCTGGCTGGCGCTCCGAGCGGAAGCCGCGGTACCCGCGCGAGAGGCAATATTGCTGGGTGGCAGGACGCGCAGAACATCGCAGCCGCTAACGGATTTCCTCTTTCAAGTGATCCGTTGGCTCGTTGCCACTTCATCGCCCGGGAGTTTGGTGGAACTGGAACGGACAACAGGAATCTTGCGCCTTGCTTTCAAAAGGCGGCAAACACGGGCGTGATGGATAGCTTCCGAGAGTTCGAGGAACATGTCAGAGACGCGATGAGAGAAGGGCAGATCGTTAATTACACGGTCATTCCCCTTTACCGCACCTCCGCCAGTACCGTCCCGTTTGGATTCTCCTTGCTCGCCTATAGTCAATACCCCAGCGGGGTGCCTGACATGATGGAATACACCTACGTGGACAACGCTCGCCTCAACGGTAGGAACCAGGCGATCTCCCTAGGAAACTAGCTTCTTCGAACTGGACAGAGGATGAATGTGGAACTTCAACAGTTGACCCGGCTCCTCGGCGATCCCGCCTCGCGACCTGCGGCGACGCCGTGGCACAGGTCCGTCGAGGAGGTCGGGTTCGCCTTCCCTTCGGATTATCGGGAGTTCGTGGACCGGTATGGGTCGGTGCGGATCAACGGTGAGCTGTCCGTGTGGGTGCCGACGTGCACGTCCTACGATGGCGGGCCGGTGGTGGGCTTCCCCGGTTTCGTGTGTCTGACGACGGAGGGGATCGCCGCCGAGCTGGGCGCTGACGGAGACTGTCCCTATCCAATTCACCCCGAGTCGGGTGGTCTGCTCTCCTGGGGGTCCAACCCCAATGCGGACCAGTTCTTCTGGCTGGCCGAGAGCGAAGAACCGGATACCTGGCCGGTGGTTGCTTTCTACCGGAGCCTGGAGGAGTGGGACCGGTTCGACGGAGGCTTCGCGGCGTTTCTGCTCGGCGTTGTCGACGGCACGTACGCATATGCGGACGAGGTGGCACCTGGCGACCCCGACGAGCCGCTGTGGCGGAGCCAAGGCGACTGGGGTGGCCTGGCGTAACCGTGGTGGGGGCGTGTCTTGAATGACGGAACGGGGGCGGGCGCCGGTCGGCGCCCGCCTCCGTTGCGGTGGTGGGGGGTCAGCTCCAGGGGTTGGCGGGCTGGTCGTTGATGGCGGTCCAGAAGCGGGTGCCGGTGGGGAGGGTGCCGTTGGCCCACAGGCCCCAGCCGGAGGCGTCGTGGAACTCGGCCATGCGGAAGCCGGTGCCGAAGGCGGTGGCGCAGGTCTGGTCGGCGGTGGCGCGGCTGGTGAGCCGGCTGCCGGGCAGGGGCTGGGTGGCCTTCACCTCGCCGCGGGCCCAGCTGTGGTAGCCGCCGGTGGGGACGCCGGCGGGGGCGGGGCGGCCGTCCTGGCGGATGCACAGCAGGGGCAGGACGGTGGTGGCCGGGGTGTCGCCGGTGTAGGGGTTGCTGGTGGCGAGGTCGTCGAAGCCGACGTGCACGACGTTGTCGGCGCGCTGTTCGAGGGTGGCCCAGGTCATGCCCTTGTGCTGGGCGGGCCGGCCGCCGAACAGGGCGTCGTAGGTGCTGCGGTAGACGTTCCACTGCTGGTAGGAGCCGCCGTCGCAGCCGCGCATGACGATCTTCCAGCCGCCGAAGTTCTTGCGGGAGTTGTCCAGGCAGTCGGAGCTGGAGACGTTCTTCAGCCGCAGCCCGACCAGGTCGTACAGGGGTGCCTGGGCCTGGAAGGGGGTGATCTCCCACTGCTGCGAGGTGGCGCCGTTCACGCAGCCGACGAGGGTCGGGAGGTCTCCGGAGGTCAGGCAGTAGGCCGGGTTGACGGCGCTGTTGACGGTGTACCGCTCGGGGTATCCCGGGACGGGCTTGATGACCCACATGCCGGGGTTGTCGGACGGGGCGCAGGGGTGCATGTCCTGGATCCCGGCCAGGGACCCGTCCGGACAGCGCTCGGAGTACTGGTTGAACAGGACGGTCGAGGGGGTGTCGGCCGAGGCGGCGCCGGGCAGCAGGGCCAGGCCGCCGAGGGCGAGGGTGAGGCTGAGGACGACACGCCGGACTAGCGAACGCACGGGCTCTCCAGGGAGCGAGACGACGGGGATGCGGCGGTCGGACCGGAAGGCACGGGGGTGCCCGCCGGGCCGTCCGCCGCCGTCAGCTTGTCAGTGTGCGTTCAATGGCTGGTATCCCAGATTCCTGGGGTGGTGGCGCGTCGCCCCGCCCTGCTACCGGCCCTGCCCGACCGGGGGCGTCAGACCGCCGTCAGGGTGTCCGCCAGCCAGGGGGTGATCACGGCCATCGCCTCGCCGAAGCGCGAGATCGCGCAGTGCCCGGTGTCGGGGATCAGCACGACCCGGGTGTCCCGGCGGCCCTCGAACACCAGGGTGTCCTCCAGCGGGACGTGCACGTCCTCGGTGCCGTTGACCACCAGCATCGGCCCGTTGGCGTCCCGGTCCAGCAGCGGGCGCAGGTCGAAGGCGGCGAAGGCCGCCTCGCGCTCGGCCGTGCCCGGCGGGGCGTCGAAGCCCAGGGCGTTGCCGACGATGCCGTCCATGCCGAAGGCGAAGCCGCGGCCCGGGGCGAAGGAGCGCTCCACCGGGCCGCCGAGCACCACGGAGGCGTCCACCGCGCCGGTCAGGCCCGTCCGGGCGGAGTAGTGGCCGCCCATCGAGATGCCGAAGTGGCCGACCCTCCCGTTGCCGGCCGCACGGGCGTGGGAGACCAGCCCGGCGACCACCTCGGCCCCGCCGTCCGGGGTCATCGGCAGGTGGGCGCTCTCGCCGGTGCCGGCGAGGTCGAACAGCAGGAGCCGCGCCGGCAGGGCGAGCGCGAGCTGCTCCCAGATGCCGTGCAGGTCGGTCTTCCAGGAGTCCACGCCGCCGCTGGCCAGCACGACCGGCGCGTCGGCGGGCAGGCCGGGGGCGGCCATCAGGTGGACCGGCAGGGTGGTTTCGCCGCCACGGTAGGGGACGGCGAGCGTGCGGCGCTCGAACTCCACCGGGAAGCCGGGGGCGGCGAGGACGTACTGCTCGACCTGGCGGGCGAGCGCGGCGCGCTTCGGATCGTCGGCGAGCGAGGGGAACTTGGCCCAGCCGTACGCCTGCGCGGCCAGGCGGTGGCGCCCGGCCGCGGCGTGCCGGGCGGCCAGGGCGGACCACTCGTGCACCCAGCCGCCGGGCCGGTCGGGCCACATCCCGGTGACGGCGGCGCGGACCGCGTCCACCTCGTCGGCGGGCAGGCCGAGGGTCATCTGCGGGTAGCGCTCGACGAACAGGTCCTGCGGGTCCAGGGGCCAGGTGAAGGGCATGGTGGTGCCTCCTGCTGCGCTTAAAGCCGGAACTCTTGCCTTAGTGACTATGCGCCCGGGACGGCGCTTAAGGCAAGAAGTCCTGCGTTAAGGTGGTGGCCGAGGTGATCGACACATGACCGAGCACGCACCGGAACCGATCCGCCGCCGCCCGGGCGGCCGCGCCGCACGCGTCCGCCAGGCCGTCCTGGCGGCCGCCCTGGACGTGCTGGTGGAGGAGGGCATCACCCGGCTCACCGTCGCCGCGGTCGCGGCCCGCGCGGGAGTCAACGAGACCACGGTGTACCGGCGTTGGGGCAGCCGGGAGAAGCTCGTCCTGGACGCCATGCTGGCCGGCAGCGACGAGGGAATCCCCGTCCCCGACACCGGAGCCGTCCGCACCGACCTGGCCGCCTTCGCCCGCGCGCTCGCCGAGTACCTCGCCACCCCGGCCGGCCGCGCCGTCGCCCAGGCGGCCGTGCTCAGCTCCGACGGGCCCGGTGCCGGGGCCGGCCCCGGCACCGCCCGCGACCCCGAGCTCGCCGAGGCCTGGCAGGCCTTCTGGCGCTCCCGCCTCGACCAGGCCGGAGTCATCATCGGCCGGGCCGTCGAGCGCGGGGAACTCCCGGCCGGCACCGACACGGCCCTGGCGCTGGAACTGCTCTGCGCCCCGGTCCAGACCCGCGCCCTGCTCGGCCACCGCCCGATCGAACCGGACCTGCCGGAGCGCCTGGCGGACCTGGTGCTGGACGGCCTGCGGGGAGGGTCCGGGGGCTGACCCCGGGATCGTAGCCCGGCTACCCGGTTCCGGGTCCGGGTGTCCTCGTTCTGGCGGCGCCGATCCCTGTGCAGCCCGTCAGCCCGCCCGCCTGCCCGCCTGCCCGCCAGCCGTCAGTCCGCGGCCAGGATCTCCACGCCCTGCGCGGCGAGCCGGTCGAGGACCGGGTGGTGGCGGTCGGCGTCGGTGATCAGGCCGCTGACGTCCTCCCAGGGCAGGACACGGAAGCGGGAGGCGGCGCCGATCTTCTCGGACGAGGCGAGGACGTAGGTGTCCGCGGCGCGGGCGGCCAGGGCGCGCTTCATCGCGGCCTCCTCGGCATCGCCGGTGGTCAGTCCGGCCTCGGGGTGGACGCCGGTGACGCCGAGCAGGAACAGGTCGGCGGACACGTTCAGGGCGGCCTCGGCCGCGGCGGCGCCGCAGGTGACCGCGGAGTGCTTGAAGAGGCGGCCGCCGAGGAGGAAGACCTCGGCGCGGGGGTGGTCGAGCAGGGCGGCCGCGATCGTGGGGCTGTGGGTGATCACGGTGCAGTCCAGGTCCGGCGGGAGGGCGTGGACGACGGCGAGGGCGGTGGTGCCGCCGTCCAGGATCACGGCGCCGCCCGGCCGCACCAGCGCGGCGGCGACCGCGGCGACCCGCCGCTTGCCGTCCGGGGTGACGCTCTGGCGGGCGGCGTAGTCGGCGACGGCGGGGGAGGCGGGCAGCGCGCCGCCGTAGACCCGCTGGCACAGCCCTTCGGCGGCGAGGTCGCGCAGGTCGCGGCGCACGCTGTCCTCGGAGATCCCCAGGTCGGCGGCCACCTCCTTGGCGACGATCTTGCCCTCCCGGGCGAGCAGTCCCAGCAGGTGGTCACGCCTCTCGGCAGCCAGCATCCGCGTTCTCTCCTGTTCTTGCACGTTTCTGCGTGTATCGTAGCGCGCCATGACCGACCAGCCCACGACCGACCAGCCGATGGCGACCGACCAGCCCACGACCGACCAGCCCCTGCTCGTCCTCATCGCCGGCCCCTACCGCTCCGGTACCGACGGCGATCCGCAGGCCATGGCCGCCAACCTCGCCCGCCTCGAAGCCGCCGCCTGGCCGGTGTTCGCCGCCGGGCACGTCCCCGTGATCGGGGAGTGGATCGCCCTGCCCGTACTGCGCTCGGCCGGCGCGGGCCCCACCGACCCCCTCGCCGACCAGGTCCTCTACCCGACCGCCGAGCGCCTGCTCGCCCACTGCGACGCCGTGCTCCGGCTCCCCGGCGACTCCGCCGGAGCCGACCAGGACGTCGCCACCGCCCGTCGCCGCGGCCTGCCCGTCTTCCACGACGCCGCCGAACTCCCGCGCCGCACCCCGCAGGAGAACGCGTGAACCCCCGCCCCGGTATCGACACCCCCGACCACCGCGGCCGCACCGGCCTCGACGAGGCCGGCCGCGACCTGCACCGCAACCCCGGCGTCCTGGTCCGCGACGTGGAGCTCACCTCCCGGGGCTGGCACGTCCTGCGCCGCACCACCTTCGACTACCGCCGCCGTGACGGACGTTGGGTCACCCAGCAGCGCGAGACCTACGACCGGGGCAACGGCGCGGTCGTCCTGCCCCACGACGTCGAACGCGGCCGCGTCCTGCTCACCCGCCAGTTCCGCTACCCCGCCTACGTCAACGACCACCCGGACGGCATGCTCGTCGAGGCCGCGGCCGGGCTCCTCGACGGCGACGACCCGCTCGCCGCCATCCGGCGCGAGGCCGCCGAGGAACTCGGTGTCACGCTCGGACCGCTCACCCACGTCCTCGACGCCTACATGAGCCCCGGCTCCGTCACCGAGCGCCTGCACTTCTACGCCGCCCCCTACACCCCGGCCGACCGCACCGGGGACGGCGGCGGACTCGAGGCGGACGGCGAGGACATCGAAGTCCTCGAACTGCCCTTCACCGAGGCCCTCGCCATGGTCCGCGACGGACGCATCACCGACGGCAAGACCGTCCTGCTCCTGCAGTGGGCCGCCCTGGACGGGCCGTTCGCCGCAACGGCCGCGGCTTCGCCCGCCGCCTCGTCCGCGGCTTCCCCCGCCGCCTCGCCCGCCGCCTCGTCCGCCGCCCGGTGACCCACGGCGGCGGCCGGACACGTCCGCAGGCGTCGGATCCCGCGCTCCGCCAGTAAAAACCCCTGGTGGAGGGCCGGCCGGCCCAGGAGGATACGGCCATGCGCGACACCTTCGACGACCCCGAGACGCGAGACTTCCTCAAGCGCTACGCCGTGCCGGGGCGGTGGCAGTTGCGGCTCGGCCCTTCCCTGTTCCGCCGGGACGACGCCGAGCGGGACCGGACGGCGCAGCAACTCGCCCGGGCGGCGGGTGAGGTCACCCCACGCGTCCTCGACGTCCTGCTGGAGGGCGGCTGGCGCGACCGCAAGGTCGCGACCTGGCTGATCGTCGTCTCCGGCCGGACGGAGTACCGCGAGCGGATCGGCGAACTCCTGCTCGCCAGCGAGGGACCCTACGTCGGTGCCTCCTACTGCGCGGCCCTCGCGGTCTTCGCCACCGAGGCCGACGCAGCCCTGCTGGTCGCCTACCTGGAGCGGTACCTGCGCAGGCCCGACCTGTCCTACGACCAGCTGTTCGCCATGGTGGCGCTGCTCCACCTGGACGGGGAGTCGGGGCGCGACGACGCGCTCAGGTTCCTCGCGCCGGGCGGCCTTTGGGAGCAGTGGTGTGCCGCCCGGGCCGCCGAACGCGGGACCCGGACACCCGACCCGCAGGCCTGCCTGCCCGCGGTGGAGCAGCTGTGCGCCTTCGCCCGCAGCACCGCGCGGCTGATGGACGAACCGTCGCACCGGTGACCGGAATCGGAGACCCCAGGGCAGCCGGCCGGCGACTTCGTCGAGCCTGTCGTCGGCGGCTTCCTGGAGCGTGTCGTGGCTTCGGACCGGACGGACGAGGGCCGTCGTTCCGGTCCGCGAGCCGGCCGGTATCGGACGGTCGGCGGCCGGGCTGACGCGTCCGTAGGCCTGGACCGACCGGCGGACCCCGCGCCGGAGCGGGTCGCCTCGGGCCCTTCGCCGCCCGGGCCGTCGCTACCCGGCCGCGTCCTGCGCGACGAGCCTCTGCGCGTCGGCGACGTGCCGGCTGACGCCCTGCGCGAACGCCGTCAGCTCCTGCGGGTGCGCCGCGATGTACTGCCGGTCGTAGGCGGCCTGGACGGCGACCGCGATCCCCATGAAGTCGGTGGACCGCTTGCAGGCGTCGTCGGCGGCCGCGGTGGCGAGCTCGGCCGGGGTGTGGTCGGCGGGCGCTGCGGCGCCCTGCGTGCGGCCGCTGCGCCAGCGCGGGTCCATGTAGGCGTCCGCCGGGGTGGCGTAGGCGAAGCCGCGGTCCTTCATGCAGTTGCTCCACTGCCGGTCGGCGGCCACGACGCGAGGGTCCGTCAGGGGCTCCTGCGGGCCTCCGCCGGGCAGGGCGGAGGGGTCGGAGGTCAGGAACACCGCTCCGCCGACGGCGTCCAGTCCCTCCTGGAGGCAGCCGCCCCTGGGGACGGCCCGGCCCTGGAAGTCCGCGACCGGGGTGCCGGTCGCGTCCCGCCCGGTGAGCACCTGCACGGTGGCGGGGGAGGCGGGCTGCCCGGTGCCCGTGGCCACGACGGCGTCGTAGCCGGTGGTGGCGACACGGTCGGGCGCGAAGTAGCCGTAGAGCCGGGAGCGGACGTCCCCGTCGGCGGGTTCGGCCCGGGCCGGGTCCGGGCCGGGCGGCTCCGTGATGCCCAGCCGCCGCAGGCAGCGGGCACTCGTCAGGTAGGCGGCCCGTTCCACCGTGCGGCTCTGCGCCGCGGTGGGGAGGTAGGCGTCGATCGGGCGCACCACCTGGGCGACGCCGGTGATGGTGGGGATGTCGCCCAGCTGCGGGGGCGCCGGGCGGGTGCCGCCCGTGCCGCCGCCCGTTCCGCAGCCCGCGAGGGCCGTCAGCAGGAGGAGCGTCAGGGCCGAGGTCGTGGAGCGCTTCATCTTTCCGTCCTCCGGGAGCGGGCGCGGCGGAGCGGCACCCGCCACGGGCGACTGCGGGTCGGTGGCGGGTGCCGGATTCACGGACCGGTGGGGCCGGTGGTCACGTCCAGTTCGGGTTGTCGATCTCCAGCGCGTAGGTGATCACGCCGCCGAGGTAGCCGGTGGACTGACCGGGCTTCAGCTTGATGACGCCGCTGGAGTTGTAGAAGGCGGCCCAGTTCCACTGGGTCGACTCGTAGATGACGTGGTCGATCTGGCCTATCCCGAACAGGCTGCTGGTGTTCTTGTAGCCGATGGAGCCCGCGGCACAGTAGTTGCCGTTGCCGCTGGTGGTGACCGTGAGCCCGTTCGTCGGGCAGCCCACCCCGCCGATGGCGTTCGCCGGTGCCGCCACGGCCACCCCGGCCAGGGCGAGGCCTGCGGTGGCGGTGAGGGTGAGGAGCTTCCTGCCGATCTGCATGGGGAATCCTTCGGTCGAGGTGTCCGGTGTCGAGCCGCCGGGGTGATCGCGGCCCATGAAGAGCGTCGCCGTCGGGGCGCAAGGACGGCGCGAGCCCCTCGACCGGGGATCGAGCAGCCACGAAACCACCCCGAAGTTGCACGGAACACGACATGTTCGCCCACCGCCGGCCATCGACCCTCGGGGGAGAGCGACGATCGCCTTGCGCTCCACCGTGGAGGCCCCGCCCCCGGCACCGCGCCCCCGGCCCGGCGAGCGCCGCCGTCCACGCCGCCGCCCGCAGCGGCGCCGCGCCGGTGCGGGTGCCCGGGTTCGGTGCGGCGTCGGGGTCGGCCGTCAGGATCCGCCTCCACGAGGTCGGAGGTCATGCCACCACCGCTTCCGCCGGAACGCCTGGCGAACGGGGCGCCGAAACATATGGTGCGCTGCTCGGATCTCCTTGCGATCATGGGATTCTCACCTACCAGACCTGGTAGGTGAGAGGACAGGACGGTGCGTGCGGCCAGCACGCGTACCGGTGCCGCGCTCCGTGCCTGGGGAGGTCGACCGGCGGCTCGGAGCAAACGAACCGAACTCGCACCTGAAGCGCACCAAGGCTGTGGCGGGCGGACCACCCGGTATGGACGGCGCAGACACCTGGGAGGACGTGGACGTGATGATTTCCTGCCACGACGGGCGACCTCCGTGTACCCGCTGGCAGGCCGGCCGTGGTGCGGGCACCCACTCCGGGGTCGTTGCCAAGTAGTCTCGCTCCGGAGGAGAGGAGTGCCGCAATGAGTCAGCCGGTGCACGATGGAGTGGAACTGATCCCCCGACCCGAGCAGAGTCCGGCCGCGCTCAAGGCCGCACTGGCCGTCGTCGCTCCGGACCGGCTCCCGGAGATGATCGACGGGCAGACGAGAGCGATGGCCGAGGCCATCGAGGCCGGGAGCGTCCAGCCGATCCGCTCGTTCGTCACACACTGGGCCGCCGTGGTGGAGATCGAGCGGTACCCGGCCACCGCTCAGGCCTACCACCGGGCGAACTACCTGGCCAACCACGCCGGCACCGTCCACGAGTGTCGCGAGCACGCCACCACCGTCGCCGAGGTCTACCGCGCGGCCTACGCGGCGGTGACCGCATGACCTGGAGCTGGGAATACCTCCCCAGCGAGCAGCACGTCACCGCTGGCGCTCCCGCTGAATTCCTTGCCGCCGTCGAGCGACGGGCTGCCGAACTCGTCCGCGCCGCTGCAGCGTTCTGCCTGGACGGCACCACCTATCAAGGCAGCGGCGAGCCGATGCGCTACCTCGACGTAGCAGGCGGCCTCGTCGCCCACTACGTCGTCCCCCGCCTCGAACTCGTCGTGATCTGCCAGGTCACGCCGCCACCGACCCCCTGTTCGTAGCCCGGGCTCTCGCGTGGGGCCGGTCCGCCCGTGTGGGGTTGACGGCGAGCGCCCCCCCGGCCGGCCGGCCGGGGGGGGGGCGCCGGCCCCCCCCGCGGCCCCCGGGGGGGTTGAACCCCCCGCCCCCGGGGCGCGGGGGGGGCGG